>SFOB01000021.1 GCA_004554075.1 Treponema sp. | reverse complement strand
AAAAAGTCCCGCAGCTGGATTCACGCCCGAAGCAATGGCAAATGCGATTGCAAGTGGAAGGGCAACGATGCCGACGATTACACCGGCGATGAGGTCGCTCACAAATGTTTTCGTGTTGTAAGTTTTGATAGAATTAATGAGTTCTGGTTTAAACATAGTGGGCATATTATAGTGATTTTGTTTGAATGTGTCATTCAGATTTATTTATACTTGACTGCTCCAACCGTAGTGAAAAAGGCATGTCGACAACATCATTCCCGTTGGCGATATGCCTTTTTCACGAAAGGGCGGGGCAGAGTTTTTAGTGTAAAAATATGAATTCTGCTGTATAATAGAAGTATGGCTAAATCGAAAATGACACAATTCAAACAAAGAGGAAGCGGTGTGCTTATGCATATCTCGTCGCTTCCCGGACCTTTTGGAATCGGTACCCTTGGTAAAAATGCATATAAGTTTATAGATTTTCTGGCTAAGGCAGGTCAGAGCTACTGGCAGATTCTGCCGGTTTGTCCTACTGGTTACGGTAACTCGCCTTATCAGAGTTTTTCGACCTTTGCGGGAAATCCTTATTTTATAGATTTTGATTTGCTGAAAAAAGACGGCCTCCTTGCTAAAAAAGATTATGATGGAATCGACTGGGAGAAGGATCCGACCTGTGCAGACTTTGGTCTTCTTTACGTAAAGCGCAACGAGCTTTTTGCAAAACTTCAGGATAATTTTGAAAAGAAAACTCCGTCAGACTACAAGGCCTTTTGCCGCAAGAATAAATTCTGGCTTGATGATTTTGCTCTCTTTATGGCTGTAAAGGATGCTCATAACGGCGCTTCTTTTATGGACTGGGAAAAGGATATCCGTCTGCGCGAACCGGACGCCGTAAAGGCCTGGTCTAAAAAGTGTGCTCGCCGCATAGAATATTACAAGATGCTGCAGTATCTTTTCTTTAAGCAGTGGAAAGACCTTCGTGTCTACGCGGCTTCTAAAGATATAAAGATTATTGGTGATATTCCGATTTACGTTTCTGCAGACTCCGCAGATGTATGGACTCATCCGGAAAACTTTTTGCTGAGCAAGAAGGGGGTGCCGCTTGAGGTTGCGGGCTGCCCTCCGGATGCCTTTACCGACAAGGGCCAGCTCTGGGGTAACCCGGTTTATAACTGGAAGGCTCTAAAAGAAGACGGCTACGGCTGGTGGAAGCAGAGAATTAAGTCCAGTCTTGAGATTTATGATATTTTAAGAATTGACCACTTCCGCGGTTTTGAATCTTTCTATTGTATTAAGTATGGGGCTGAAGATGCCAAGAATGGAAAGTGGCGTAAGGGGCCTGGAGTTGATTTATTTAAGGAAGTAGAAAAGGCTCTTGGTAAGGTGCCGATTATTGCAGAAGATTTGGGATATTTGACTCCGCGCGTACATAAGATGTTGAAAGACTGCGGCTTCCCAGGAATGAAGGTGATTCAGTTTGCCTTTGGCGGAGACGATACAAATACTTATCTGCCTCATAATATTCCGGAGAACAGCATTGTATATACCGGTTCACACGATAACGACCCGATTAATGGATGGGTTGAGTCATGCAGCCCGGCTGAACTCGACCACGCAATGAAATACTTCAAACTCACCGACAAAGCCCAGATGCGCGAAACCATGATGAAGGCAGCGCTTGAGTCTAAGGCCTTTGTCTGCATTCTTACAATGCAGGATCTGATAGGTCTTGGCCACGAAGCGAGAATGAACTTCCCGTCTTCGGTTGGAGAAAACTGGAAGTGGCGTGCGACGGAAGAGCAGATTACTGCGGATGAAGCAGCATGGCTGAAGAAAGCCAGCAAGGCGGCGGGCCGTAACTTATAATTCGATTCTTGTGTCACGCTGGATGACTGTCGAGCGGGCAGCTTCCAGCGTCTCATAATCTGCAACAATATAGGTTGAACCTTCTGTTCTTGTAATTGCAGTGTATGCAATCTGACGATTCAGAAGCGGGTGACCAGCCTGTTCTGGCAGAAGTACAAGAATTGCCTTGTAGCCCGAGCCCTGCGATTTATGAATTGTAATTGCGTAGGCTGTTTCTATTGATTCTTTTGGAAGCAGGTGAAGAGGGTAGAAGATGTAACTGCCCTGTTGCCTTATTCCCTGATTTATTAACGAACGTTCGTTAGTAGTGGCTTTTGCTGATGTAATGTCAGTTCGAGCACTGTCTGTTTTAAGTTCTTTTTTTACCATCAGATACTTAAGATTGTTGTATTCAATTACAATTCCTGAATCTCCGTTATAAAGGCAGAACATATTCTGGTTCTTAGTGAGCATTAAAAGCTGGCCGGTAAAATACTGGTCGCCTGCAATGCTGATGTCTTTGTTTTGAATAAAGGAAGAGATTCTGTTATTGATTGGTTCAACACCTTTATAGCCCTGTCGTTCTGCAGAAAGAATTCGTGCCGTGTTTGCTTTTTTCCAAAGAGCATCAAGCTCTGTTTCTGCTGAATCAGGAGTAATGTTTTTTGCAAGTTGTGAGAGTTCAAGGTAGAAGGTTTCTGCCCAACGCTGTGTAATTTCTTCAATCTGATCAATTTTGGAATTCTGGCCTTCTCCAGTCAGGAAGCTTGTAACCGGGAATTCGTTTGCTTCTGGAAGTGAAAAATTATTTTTCAGTTTCCAGCTTTCCCAGTCGGTGAAGTTTGCAAGATTTTTGTCCAAAGCTGTGTCCTGCTGCATTGCGTTTTTAAGTCGGCCGACATCAGAATTGTCATTGAAGCGGCTGGACTCTTTTAGGGCTGCAACACTGTCTTTTTTGTTCGCAAGTAGTTCCCCAAGTACAGCTCCTGCCTGAACAGATGGCAGCTGGTCCTTATCACCAAGTATAAAAACTCTTGCACCTTCTGGAATTGCTTCGAGCAGAGAACTGAATAAGGTAATATCAATCATACTGGCTTCATCAATTATAAAGATTGCCTTTTCTTCGAACTGGTTTTCTGCATTATAACGGAAGCCGTTTGTTGAAGGATTAAAGCTGAGAAGACGATGAATGGTTGAAGACTGAGCGCTATTTAATTTATTGAACACTGCAAGAGCAGCATTACGGTCCGATTCCGCCGGAAGTTTTTCCAGGTTTAATCTTGAAAGAGTATCAGAAATACTTTCTTTCATGCGATCAGCGGCTTTTCCACTTGGGGCGGCAAGATAAAGAGAATAATCCATATAGTCGCCAGATAGTAAAAGCTTCCATAAAAGATAGCAAACTACAGTAGTTTTTCCTGTACCCGGTCCTCCGGTGATAATGAGGTTTTCTTTTAAGCCGCGGAGTAAGGCATGTAGTTGTTCGTCTTTAAGAATCATAGGAGAATGTGATTCATTGGCTGTGAGATTCTTAAAATATTCGCGAACATTTTCTTTTTCTTCTTCATGCGGAGAAATTGAGTTATTCTTCATTATCAGCTTAATTCTTTTTTCGATATTGATTTTTGCCTTATAATATTTGCTTGCAAAAAGCCAGCCGTCATCGATAATAAAGGGTTTTGAAAAATCAGATTCTGTAATAAGGTTTGGAAGCTTTGCTGCTGAAATCTGCGTAAGGCCTTTGCTGATTATGTCAGAAAAATATTTTGCATCTTCTGCTTTTTGTGAGAGGCGGTCTTCCTGCAAAAGAAGTCCTTCCCATTTTTTCAGCCACTTTTCAGTCAACTCGTCTGTTGCCAGAGGAATGCAGATGTTTCCATCGTCAAGCTGTGAAAAATAAATGCATAAAAGAGCCAGCGCTTCAAAACTGATGTCCGACTGAAGTTCAATAAGTACATCAAGAACCTTTTGCCAGACGGGAGTAATACAGTTCATGTCGGAAAGTTTATTGAAAAAATCTGTAATCTTATTTTTATCTGCTTTCATGTACTGCTCCCATTATTTTCTTAAATGCACTCTCAAGCTCATGCCAGGTCTTCCATGTACGGGCGTAGATGCCGCTGCAGGTGTTTGCTTGACAGCCTCGGACGTAAGCGTAATAAATTCCGCCGAAGTGATTTTCAAAAATTTCTGCTTCGCTTTTTTCTGGATTAAAAGAGTTAAGCCATTTAATCAGACTATAGGAATATAAAACGCGCTGTATAGAATAACGGTCGTCGGTGTGGGCCTTTAGCAGGGCACCGTCGGAATACTGGTCTGCTTCGAAGGTATCACTCTTCCAGTCCAAAATAGAATAGACTTCTCTGCCATTTACGCTGTGCTTGAAGACAAGGTCAATAAAACCGTTACAGTAATTTTTCAGAAGCTCTGATGCTGCTTCGTTGATGTCGGCATTCATGTTGAATTCAGCTTCGCTGATTTTATCACCGTCTGCCAGCTGACTGAGACAGAAATAATTTCCGGTCTGTGCAGCGCCGGAGATTTCCGGTAATTTTGCATTCAGGGTATTCCATAGAAGAGTGCTTGTGTATGACAGCCAGCCATCCGGATCATCAGGAGCAATGCTCAGAGTCTGTTTTTCAAAGCATCTTCTTATAAGGCGATGAAGGTTTTCATCATTTTCCTCTGTTGCAAAATCAGCTTTTTCAAAAACTTCATGAAGGGCTATACCAAGACGGGCACCCTTTGGAAAATTATATGGGGTCTTTGCTGTCAGAGGCTTGGTGCCCTGAGCTTCCGGAAGTGCATTATATGAAACTGGATTTTCCGAAGCATCATAGTCTGCCAGTGACAAAGGCTGAAGGTCTGTACCTTCTTTATCTGTACGCCCTCCGTTTTCTGTCATTTCTTCTGTAACTGCCTTTTTGTGGGAGAGAGAAGAGTAGGAATGTTTGTGAATTGCGAGAGATGGAACTTTTGAAGAAAGCTCTTTTGTTGCTGCCAGTTGGGCATCTTTGGAAATCTCTTTCTGAGACTGAGAACCCTTTTCTTTTTGTTTTTTTGATTCTGTAAGCAAGGTCTGGACATCAGTTTGCAGTTCTTTATATGTTTTGCCCTTGTCAGATATTTCTTCTATGAATTGTTTATTTTCTTCTGCAAATAGTGAAGAAATACTTTTGTTCAGAAAGGAATATAGTTTGCCTGTTTCATTATTTGTAACAGGATCCCACTTATCATAAAAAGGAAGAACAAGAAGGGAAGATGCACGGGTATAGGCTACATAGAAAATCCTTTGTCTTTCAAAATCTTCTTCTTTGATAGATAAATCTTTGCCATATGGTGAGAAACTCAATTTTGAATTGTTATTATCGTCATGATAAAGAAAGGCTTGAGGGACATTGTTGTTTCTAGCGCGGAGTCCGGCAGGGACTATAACTACTGGAAATTCAAGACCTTTTGAAGCATGAATTGTCATAAGCTGAACGCAGTCAAAATCAGTTCCTTTTTCGACAATATCGCCTTCATCCATAGAAGAATCAGAATCATTTGAAAGTCGTAAAAGATGTTTGCTGACATCTTCAAGTGAGGAGTCATTTTTATAAAGATAATCCAGAATATAATTTCCAATCTGCCGGATTTTTGAAAGACTTTGCATCTGATCCAGACTTGAAAGTCTAGTTTCAATACCAGTATCAGCATAAATCTTTTCAAACAGTTTAGCCCATTTTCTCTGCTGGGCTAGCTGCTGCCACTGGATTATAAGTTGTCTCTCGGCGCAGGAAGGATTGTCATATTTTTCATTATCAACTTCATCTATTGAAATGTGGAAGAAATCAGAGAATAATGCCTCGTTTAGCAATCTTCGGTTTGTACTTGTAAAATCTTTTGCAGTAATTGCATTGATAAGGGCTATCCAGTTCAGACATTCTTTTCCAAAAAAGAGGTTAGCATCCTTGTAGCGGAGGTATGGGATACCGGCTTTTTTAAGAGCACGCTCTGTTTCCTTTAGTTCGGAAGAGGAACGGGCAAGAATAGCAAAATCGTGAAAGCCTACATCGCGTAATCCGTCTTTTGATGAAACCTGAAGCTTTGTTTTTCCGTTTTCAAAAGAGCAGCAGTCTACTATTGTCTGTACGGTTATTTTTGCAAAATCTTTTTCTGTTGTGTTATTGTCCGGGTTACCTGCTATCCAGAAAGGTTTGATTTCCAGGCCCTGGTATTTTGCGGGATTTTTTGTTCCAGATGCTTTTGAATCTGTAAAGGTAATGTTTGATTCTTTGTCAAAGAAATCTTTGAAAAGGCAGTTACAGGCTTCTACCATTGCATTGGTTGAACGGTAGTTTGTCTGGAGAGAGTAGGCTGCACCTCCATTTTCTGCGATGGATTTTACCGCGTTTGAATAAACATTTACGTCTGCACTCTGGAAGGCATAGATAGACTGTTTAGGGTCACCAACTACAATAATTGTGTGGTCTTCGTCTTCCATAAAAATGTTTTTGAAGATATCCCACTGCTTTTGGTTTGTATCCTGAAACTCGTCGATTATGGCATAGATATATTTTTTCTGCAGCTGCTTTTTGAGGGCAGATTTTTTGTTGCAGACTGCCTCGCGGACACTGCGCAGCATGTCATCATAACTCTGGGCTTTGTTTTTTTCTTTTTCATCCTGCCAGGCGAGGTAGAGTTTTTTGAGTTGAGAGTTGTAGAACTTACTGTAGAGGTGAGTATCCGCTTTTTCGGCTGCTTTTCCCCAATATTCTTTTATTGTTTTAAGATAAAGAAAGGTCTCTTTTATTTCATCTCCCATGCGATTTAATTGGTAAGTTCGACCATCAAAATAGAATCTATGTTCAGTTATTATACTGTTTAAAATTGTATTTCTAAATTCTTCCGCTCTTTTCGCCTGCAGATTTTCTTCCAGGTGTTTCCATTGAGTTTCAAAATCTTTAATAATAAAAAGTTGTTCAATTGAGGAAAGCGGTATTATTTTTTCAAAATCATCGTAGTTTAGTATTTGGTCTGGGAATTGAAAATAATTCTCAGAATCAAGACTCACTATATTCTTATCTTCCTTTCCATCCTTATCAAGATAATATTTTGAAAGTGCCTGCTTGAAATCTCTTTTAAGATTATTGATAAAGGTTGTTTCTTTTGCGGAGCTTTCAAAAAGCAACTGAAACTCAAGATCCTTTTTAAGAACGTCGCGGATCCAGCGGTCAATAAAATCTTCAACGTCAGTATCTGCTACAAGGGAAAGACTCGCGCACTGATTTGCCGTAAAAGAAAATTCCGAAAGGGTTTTCTGACAGAAGGAATGGATTGTAAAAATCGGCGCATTGTCTACATCTTTATCAGGGCAGGCTTTTCTGATTCTGTCGCGAAGCTCACCGGCAGCTTTTTCTGTATAAGTTACGACAAGGATTTTTTCAAGCTCAACTTTTGCGTCAACCAGCTTCTGAATGATTCCGGTAATTGTGTAAGTCTTTCCGGTTCCGGCAGAGGCTTCTATGTACATGGATTTTTTGAAGTCTGTATAGTTTTCTAAATCAAATTGTTGAAGTCCCATATCTTATTCTCCCGCCTCAACTCCAGCCTTTACATGCTGACCGATATAAAGAATTAATTCTGCCATCTGATTTTTTGCAGCTTTCCATTCTTCGTCAAAAGTATCTTCATCATAACCAAGATCGGTTTCCGGTTCAAAGAGTTTACGTTTTGAAAAATATTGCCAGGGTCCGTTACCATATTCATTTGAAAGTTTGTTTATAAAAGTCTTAAAGGTTAATGATTCTTTTGCTTTAAGATTACAAAGGTCATCGTAAACAAGAGACTCTGGTGCGCATTTCTGGAATTGAGAAACAAACATTACATTGTAGATTTTATTCAAAATCAAACGTGCCTGGTCTGGTTTTGCTTTATAGCTTTGTTCCTGTTTTACATACGCTTTGTTGTCTTTCAAAAATCCTGCGTATAAAGAAACAGCATATTCTTCTTTATTATCTTCTGGCAGGGAAGCAAGCAGCAGCAGAGAAGTAATATAGCCTGTAAGAACATCTTCTGAATTTGAAAGTTCCAGGGTAACGAGGCATTTTACTTCTTCAAAATTTTTGTTATACCAGGCCAGCTCTCCACTGATGAACCAGTCTTTAGGAGTTATATCGGCAATTTGCCTTATCTGCAGCATTTTATTTTCATTAAAGGAGAAAGCAGATGTCATAAGATTCTGCTCTTTAATTGTTTCGAGAAGATCCTCTGCATTTTCAAAAACTGTTTTAATTGCCCTTTCTCCAAAGAAGGAATCTGGCAAGGCATTGAGATTATTTAACTCAAAAGATAGATCTTCACTGGAAAGTTTTCCCTGCCCCTGAAGATCAGCCTTTATATATTCCTTTCTAAGTGCTGAACTTATTTTTGCGCCAAGAACGAGTGGTTCAAATTCCAGATCTTCTTTTTCCTCGTCATCATAATTATTTGTGAGTTTTTGATTTACCATATAGACAAACGGGTCCTGCAAAAACTTTTTCATCTGACCTATTGTTATACGGTCGGGTAGTGCTGCTACAGTTTCGGTTGAAGCTGAAGCGGCAGATGGTGGATTTGCTTGAGAACCTGGATTTTCCTGGAGTGCAATATAATTTTTCTTGTTGCGGAATTCGCGTGGAGTATAAAGTTCCTGCCAGGGCCTGTCTTCATCAATTTTAATATTTTTTTCGTATTCTGTGTTTTCGATTTTTTCTTTTCCTTCTTCGTCTTTGCCCGGATCGTAAAGAGTTTGAAAGAGGTCTCCAAGAACTGAAGTTTTGAAAAAGTCTTCATCCTTTGCCAGGTTTTTATTAACATAGCTGAAAAAAAGACCTTCGCGGGCGGCCATGAGCTGGCAGAGGAAGGCATTCTTATTTCTGTCAGGAATTGATTCATCACCTGGTAGACGATGTTCTTTATCGCCTCGCAGGTCCAGTTCATTTTTACTGTCAACTCCAGGGAAAGATTTTGAATCCAGACCGATAAAGAAAATATATTTTGCCGAGAGAATTCGGTTTGATTCAAAGTTAGCAAAGGTTATGCCCTGTGTCAGAATGTTTGCACTGTGAAGCGTAACGGCAGCAGAGCGGTCAAAAAGTGCATTCGAAAAACAGTCTGCATAAACATCCGGAGCGGCGGTAAGACGCTGTCGTTCTATTTCTTCTACAATATTCTGGAAAACAAGACTTTCATTATAAAGACTGCCTGTCAGGTCATCGTTCAGAAGCAGCCAGTTTTTAAGAAGCTCTTCCAGGCGGTTTATATCATCAATTTCAAATTTTTCTTTTTCAGAATAAGAAGTCCATTCCTGAAGTTCATCAACTACCTGAATGAATTTATAAAGAGAGCTGCTGTCGGCTGTAGTCATTGATTCAAATGGTAAAAACTGACGGTCGTTAGTTTTTACAAGGTCGCTTGTAAGGCGGGCAAGAAGAAGCCTGCTTTTTGCCTTCTGCCATTCTTCGTGGTCCTGGCGGTCGCGGTAAATATTCAGTTTTGCAGCCCAGTCAGCCCAGTCAGAAACATCTTTATCTGAAATGCCACGAACTGTCTGTACCAGATAATTATGCAGCAGGGCAAAAAGATCAGAGCGGCTCAGATAGCCTTTTTTTAAAATACCAGAAAGAACTGTAAGTGCCTCAGCTGTCAGGGAACGCTCTCCTGAATAATCAGCAATAATATATGGAAGATAAGGGAATGCTGAATCAGAATTAAACTGCTCGTTCTGGTCAAATACCTGTTCAATGGAAGTCTTATATTCCTGAATGTTTGGAGCAAGAACAAGAATGTCTCCAAGTTGGGTAGCATCGTTTTCTGCCAGCAGTTTACAGATTTTTGAATGTAGGGCTTCTATTTCACGGAGACGGGTAGGTGCTCCTGTGAGGGTAAGAGAAGTGTCGGTAGAATCGTACTGCTCTCTTGTAAATACTGTGCTTTCGGCAATTGACTTTTGCGTACGGTGGAGCAGGGTATCAGTTTTGCAAAAACTTTCTTCTGCGGATAAAGCTTGAACTGTACAACCAGAAGTCCATAGCCCGAACTGCTCACGTCCAAACCTTCCCCATTTATCAAGCAACTGATTTTCCGGCTTTTCCGGGATGTCTGCCAGCTGCAGGAAAACTTCCAGCTGAAAGTTTTTTGAAAATTCGTCCAGAATATTTCTGTAAATCTGGCCAATGCCGGAGAAGCCGAAAATGAAAACAGGGCGCTCTTTATTCCAGTTGAAGGTCAGACTGCCGGCGCTTGATTTTTTGTTCTGCTTTGCCAGCTGGTAAAGAGTCAGATATTTTGTGTCTGCAATTCTTACGCCATCTTCTCCAATAACATCATCGTAAAGTTTTTGCTGCCAGGCCTGTTTTGCGAGAACTTCTTTCAATGTGTCTGGTCTTGTGTCTTCATAATCAAGAAAAAGACTTGCTATAGTCTGGGCAAAATCATAAAGGTGATTAGGATTGATTTCTGAACCTGAGCCGGATGAAGCTGATGTGCAAGAAGCTGATGCAGAGCCTGTAAGGTAGGTTACAAGCTCCGGTGCATTGAGGTTTTCAAAATAATATTTATCACCGGCACGAGATGTTAGTTTTGTAATTATTACATCGCGAAGGAGTTCGACAGAGAGTCTTTGTGCGTCCAGGAAATCAGGAGTTTGTGGAGTTACCAGATCAAAAAGAAACTGCTGAATGCGGAGAGTTTTGAGATTCATTAAAATACCCTTGCCGCAGGCCGGATTTTTCAGCCAGCGCAGCTTGAACCACTGCTCGGTTTTAGGGTCTGTAAAAACAACAGCCGGTGAAGAAAAAGGACTTTTCCAGTTTTCCATGATTTTTTCAATCATTTTGTCGGCTAAAAAGTCTAAATCCCAGGAAGTGTAAACGTTTTTCATCAAAAATCTCCTCTTACAGTATAGCATGATTTATCTCATTTCGTGATACTTACTTTATTTTTTTAGAAGGAATTTATATATTTTATATATGAAGAAAATTAATAGAAGTTTTTTTGTGATTGTAATTGCGGCCATTTTTGCCTGCGCCGCTTATTTTGCCTGGGACTATTTTGGAAATAAAGAAGAAAAGATTTCTTATGTAGATTTCTGGCAGTGTGTTGAATCCGGTGATGTTACTTCTGTAAAGTTTGATGGAGATACAATTCATTTTTCAACAAAAACAAGCCCTGTAAAGTTTAAGACTCAGAATCCTAATTCGCCTCTTTTGCAGGAAGAGCTGATGAAGAGAGCAATTGAGGTAACTGTTGTAAAAGATAGCAGTGAAATTATCTCCCTGGTTTTTGACGCAATTTTTTATCTCTTTTTCTTTAGTGTAATCATCATCGCCTTCAGAAAGTTTATCAGTCCGAATACCTTTAAGGTTGTTCATAAAACCGGCATTAAGTTTGATGATGTAGTCGGCATGGAAAAACTCAAGCGCGATATGGTGCAGGTTATGGAAATTATGAAAAAGCCTGCTGAATATGCAAAGCGCGGTATCCGTATGCCAAAAGGAATTTTGCTGGAGGGTGAACCTGGAAACGGAAAGACTCTTTTTGCCAAGGCGCTGGCCGGTGAGGCGAGGGTAAACTTTATTCCTGCCAAGGCAACCGATTTTGAAAGTATGTTTATGGCAATTGGTCCTCTTAAGGTAAAACTGCTTTTTAAGAAGGCCCGCCGCCGTGCACCATGTATTGTTTTTATTGATGAGTTTGACGGAATCGGTACTGTGAGAAATTACAGCGGCTCTGCAATCGAAACTGAGAATACAAGAATTGTAACTGCACTCTTGAATGAGCTTGACGGCTTTGAGCCTTCTAACGGGGTTCTTGTGATAGCTGCAACTAACAGTATTAAGGCTCTGGACCCGGCACTTATTCGTCCGGGCCGCTTTGATGCAAAACTTACTGTTCCTTATCCTGATGAGGCAGCTCGACGACAGCTGGTGGAAATGTATACGAGAGGAAAGAAGCCTGCGGCAGAGTGTACTGCCGAGGCTCTGGCAAGACTTTTCAACGGATATTCCTGCGCAAAAATTGAAAGCGTGCTGAACAGCGCCGCCTTGCTTGCAGGTCAGGCCGGCCGTGCAGAGTTTACTCTGGAAGATGTAAAAGCTGCCGCTGCAGAGGCTTAAGAAAAGCTGTCATCCCGAACTTGATTGAATCTTTTTTAGGCCCGCTCAGCCAGTTCTTCCCAGCGAGGATATTTTTCTGCCAGTAGGGCATCGATTTCTTTGTAACGGTCGCCGGCTGCGCGCACCTCGTCAAAGTCGCTTGAGGCCATTTTTTCTTCGAGGGTTTTCTGTTCTGCTTCAAGGGCAGGGATTTCTTCGTTCAACTGTTCGAACTCCTTCTGCTCTTTGAAGGAAAGTTTTTTCTTCTGATTATTTTGTAAGGTGGGGGAGGTCTCCCCCTCGCTTCCAAGTCCTCGCTCGCTTGTGCTCGCTGCGGTCTTGTCCGCTACCCCCTCTCCTAAGGGGGACTTATCCCCCTTAAGATTCCCCTGTTGAGATCTTTTTAATTCATCGCGATACTCAATATATTCCGAACACTTTCCAACAAAGCCACTTATGTCTCCGTTTTCTTCCATGATAAAAAGACTGTCTACGGTCTTGTCCATAAAGTAACGGTCGTGGCTTACAAGAAGGAGACAGCCTTCGTATTGTTCGAGGAACTGCTCGAGAATGTTCATTGTAAAAATATCAAAGTCATTGGTAGGCTCGTCTAACACAAGAAAGTTAGGATTTTCTAACAAAAGTCTTACAAGGTATAGTCTCTTGCGTTCACCGCCACTGAGCGTGCTGACAGGCGAGTGCTGAATCTTTCCTTCGAAGCCGAACTCTTCGAGGAACTTTGTTGCACTCACTTCTTTTTTACCGTTATTGAGTGTCATGTGCTCGGCGGTTTCTTTAATGTATTCGAGAACTGTCAGGTTAGTGTCTGCAAAAGTCGGGTTCTGGGTGTAGTAACCGAACTTAGTATTTTCTCCTACAACTACGGTACCGCTGTCTGGAGAGAGCTGGCCGGTAATTATGTTAAGGAAGGTCGACTTTCCAGAACCATTGTCGCCGAAGATTCCGATTTTCTGGCCTTTTGTAAAGACGTAGGAGAAGTTTGAAATAACAGGCGAAAAATTTGAGCAGGCGTTGCGGGCGGCGTTTGAGCCCGCAGAGGGGGTAGCGAAAGACTGCGAAGCAGGCTGGAGCGAGGGGGAAACTTCCCCCACATATCCTTTAGGATAATTCTTTGAAATATTATGCAGCTCGAGGACCTTTCCGCCAAGCCGCTTTCCTTTCACCTCAAAAGTAAAGCCCTTGTCGGCCTTAAATTTTTCTCGGTTGATAAGCTGCTCGTCGCGCTGAATGCGGGCCTTGATTTTTGTGCCGCGGGCACAAGGGCCACGCAGCAGCCACTGGCGTTCAAAGCGGAGAACAGATTCAATGCGGCGCTCGGTGTTGGCTTCTATCTCGGCTTCGGTTTCTTTTTTCTCCAGGTACTGGCTGTAGTTGCCTTCGTAAAGCTTAAGGCGGTTACGGGCCAGTTCGTAAATGTTTGTACAAACGGCATCGAGGAACCAGCGGTCATGGGTTACCATAAGAACAGAACGCTTTGTATCGTGAAGATAATTCTGCAGCCAGTAAATTGTGGTAATGTCCAGGTGGTTGGTAGGCTCGTCCAGAAGAAGAAGTTTTGTGTCTTCAACCAGAACCTGGGCCAGGGCAACCTTCTTGCACATACCTCCGGAAAGTGTGCCCATGCGGCGGGTCATATCTGTAATTCCCAGTGTGCTGAGGATTGAACTGATCTGTGCTTCGTAATTCCAGAGGTCGCCGGAATCCATTTTGTGCATGATATCTTCGTAGCGGTGCTGAAGGCCTGTGGAAGGGGTGCCTGCGGCTTGTGTCATTTCTTCGCAGATTTCTTCGTACTCGCGGATTACGTCAAGCTTTGGAGAATGATTCTTAAAAATATGTTTGCGGATTGTATCGTTTTCGTTGAAGGCTGGAGTCTGTGGCAGATAAGAAAGTCCTGCTTCCTTGTTGATTACTACAGTGCCTTCGTCCGGCTGCAGCACGCCTGCAATTGTTGCAAGCAGTGTAGACTTACCAGTTCCGTTACGACCTATGAGAGCTGCCTTTTCGCCCTCCTGAATACCAAAAGTAACGCCGGTAAAAAGCGGCTTTTCCCGCCCGATTTTCGAAAGATTATTTATAGAAAGAATGTTCATCTGTTTCAGCCTTTATCTCTTGTAAAATATAGCATGTTTGGATATGTAGAAAAAGTAGATTATGACAGAAATACATATTAACAGGGGTATATTTGCTTTTAAATATGTATTTCTAGAATAAATGTGATATATTGTCTTTATGGGTGGAAAAAAGAAATCTAAGAAAAATCAGAAATCTAAAGTAATATATGTAATTCTGGCGCTTGTTCTGCTGATTGTCGCTGGCGCCTGGTATCTTTATGGTAAGCCAACTCTGGTAGTAGGGGAAGACGGCCTAAGTCTCGTGCAGACGGAGCCACCTCTGATTAATGAAATTAAGTCGGAGCTTTCGGCGGCTGTAAAGAACTCTACTGAAGGAACTGACGCTGGGGGCACTTCCTCCGCCGGGGCAATTTCAAAAGCTGATGTCACTGCTACCGGCGGCAACACAGTAACTACCGCCACCAAAGCCACCGGCTCCACATTGGCAGCCACAAGCGGCACCACCGGCTCCAATCCCGCCCTGGACCAGGGGCATGCAGAAAACTCTCCTCTCTTCTGGGGAAATCCTTCTGACTCAATTTCCGACACTGCTGCCACCCAAAACTACCTTATGGAAAAGCCTCAGTTTACAATCTGCTACAACAGCAACACCTTAAATCCTAACTGGGTAGCCTGGCACCTTGCTGCTTCCGACCTTGGAGAGGCTGACCGTGCAGACACCTTCCGCCCGGATACTGAACTCCCTGCCGGCTGGTATGCAGTGCGCAAAAATGATTACAAGTTTACCTATTACGGTTTTGATCGCGGTCACATCTGTCCTTCTGCAGACCGCACTGCAAACACAGAAGACAACAGCATGACCTTCCTTATGACAAACATGGTACCTCAGGCTCCGGATAACAACCGCATTGTATGGGTTGCCCTGGAAAAGTTTGAGCGCGAACAGGTGCTCGCCGGTAAGGAGGCCTACATTTTTGCGGGCCCCTACGGAAAGGGTGGCACCGGCGACAAGGGCTATTTTGAAGAAATCCCGGTTACCCTTAAGGACGATAGAGAACTTTCTATTATAGTTCCGTCTCACACCTGGAAAATCATTCTTTTTATGCCGGAAGGCAAGGGGGATTTTGAACGCGCAGTCACAAGCGGTCAGGCAGAGATTCTTGCCGTAAATGTTCCCAATGAAAAAGGCTGCGGCAAAAACGGCAGCTGGCAGCAGTACCTCTGCTCTGTTAATTATATAGAAGAAATCACCGGCTACGACTTCTTCGAACTCCTCCCCGACGACGTAGAAGAAGAGCTTGAATCACGAGTTATGGGCAAAGCTGGTTAATAGAAGTATTTTTGTACAATTACTGACGATTTTTGTATATTTGAATCCTTAGTATTGTCATGATAAAATACAGTCTATGGACAATAAGATTAAAGATTTATTATCAAAACTCACCCTGGAGGAAAAGGCTGGCCTTTGTTCCGGAAAAGACTTCTGGCGCACCAAGCCGGTTGACCGCCTCGGCATTCCTTCTGTAATGGTGAGCGACGGCCCAAGTGGTCTTAGAACTCAGGTTGAAAATGGCTTCAATGAAAACGATTCACGCACATCTGTAAGCTTCCCTTCTGGCTGTGCAACTGCTTCAAGCTTTGACCGCAGTCTTCTGCGCCACCTTGGAGAGATTCTCGGTGAAGAAGCAAATAATTACAATGTGTCAACTGTGCTTGGTCCTGCAATCAATATCAAGCGTTCTCCTCTTTGTGGAAGAAATTTTGAATACCTTAGTGAGGACCCTTATGTTTCCGGAGAACTTGGTGCTGCCTATATCAGTGGAGTTCAGTCAAAAAATGTAGGAACTTCTGTAAAGCATTTTGCCGCAAACAATCAGGAAACAAACCGCTTCTCTGTAAGTGAAGAAGTAGATGAACGAACCCTGCGTGAGATTTATCTTCCGGGCTTTGAAACCTGTGTAAAAAAATCAGCTCCAACTACAATCATGTGCTCATACAATGCCATCAACGGCGAGCTTTCAAGCCAGAATAAGTGGCTTCTTAAAGATCTCCTTCGCGACGAGTGGGGCTATAAGGGAATGGTTGTTTCTGACTGGGGCGCTGTTTATAACCGCGTAAAAGGTATTAAAGCCGACCTCAGTCTTGAGATGCCATATTCGGGCGGACATACAGATAATGATATTGTTCAGGCTGTTAAGTCTGGCGAACTCACTATGGAAGAACTCGACGAAGCTGTTTCTCACGTTCTCGAGATGGTTTTGAATTACACCGAAAACAAGCAGCCAGGCGTTTTTGATATGGAAAAAGATCACGCAGAATCTGGCCGCATTGCAGAAGAGTCTTGTGTTCTTTTGAAAAATGATAAAGTTAGTGGCTCTGAGGTTCTCCCAGTCAAAGCTCCAGCAGAAAAAGTTCTTTTTGTCGGCTGCTTTGCAGAAAATCCACGTTATGGTGGCGGCGGAAGTTCAAAAATCAAATGCTATAAAATGACAAGTGCAATTGATGCTGCCCGCGAGGCCGGTCTCAATTTAAAATATGTAAAAGGCTATAACGACGACTTTGAAACTACAAGTCAGGCCCTTACAGATGAGGCTCTGGTTGCTGCCCGCGAGGCAGACACTGTAGTTGTTTTTGCGGGACTTCCAGAAAGCTTTGAATCAGAAGGTGCAGACCGCACAAGCCTTGATATGCCGCAGGTTCAGAACGAGCTGATAGAAAAGCTTTCTGCTGTAAATCCTCGTATCGTAGTCCTTCTCCACAACGGCTCCCCTGTTGCAATGCCTTGGGTAAACAAGGTTCCTGCAATCCTTGAATGCTATCTCGGTGGTGAGAATATCGGTACTGCCCAGATTAATCTTCTTTTTGGAAAGGCTAATCCTTGCGGAAAGCTTGCAGAAACTTTCCCTTTACGTCTGGAAGATACTCCATGCTACATGTACTATCCTGGAAACGGCCGCACCTGCGTATATGCCGAAGGAATTTTTGTAGGTTACCGCTGGTACGACAGCCGCAAAATGCCGGTACTTTTCCCATTCGGACATGGCCTCAGCTACACAAGCTTTGAATACTCAGATCTCAAAGTTTCAAAAGCAGCTTTCAAAGACAGCGATGGGGTAGAGGTAAGCGTAACAGTTAAGAATACTGGCAGCGTAGCTGGAAAAGAAATTGTCCAGCTCTATGTCTCAGACAAAACAGGTGTGGAAATCCGTCCGGAAAAAGAACTTAAGGGCTTTGAAAAGGTAGAACTCAAGGCAGGCGAATCAAAGACAGTTACCTTCAAACTGGATCAGCGCTCTTTTGCTTACTGGAATACCGACACAAAAGAATGGTACGCTCCATCTGGAACTTACATCATAAGTGCAGCTGCTTCAAGCCGCGACATCCGCCTTACGGCAGAAGTTGATGTAACTTCTTCAGGCAAAAAAGCTTTCACAATCACTCCTCAGACAACAATGGGTGATATGCTCCGCAACCGCGAAATGGCAGCCATTATTAAACCTGAGTTTGAAAAATCTTGTGATGCTGTTATTGGAAATATATCTGATGAAGAATTTGAACGTCAGTTCCCATTTACAAAAGCCGCTATGGTAGAGATGATAAAGAGCAATCCTTTCCGCTCTAACCGTGGCCGCAACGGTATAACTATGGAAGACATTTTGAAACAAGTGGAAGGATATAATAAAGCACTGGAGAAATAGAAAAACGGCTTTCAGATAAAAAAAAGGGGATGCACTACGCTCTGTAGTGCACTGTAGCCAGCTTGACTGGCTGTCAGTGTAGTTACAGCGTGTAGGGTATCCCCTTTTTTTTTATCTGAAAGATTTTTATACTTCTACATGTACCATAGTAGCTACAGATTGTGCCTGTACATTTGCGTACACGCTGCGGTTGTTTTTATATGGATTCTTAAAGCCTGCAATCTGTGATTTAAGCTGTTCAATATGAACGCGGAGCAGATCGCGGTTGATTGCATTCTGCTTAAGCACTCTTTCCTGCAGATCAGACAAATCATTCTGAAGTTTTGCTATTTCTGCATCTTCTGCGGCAGAAGTACCTGAATTGTTTCCGGCATGGTACATCTTTGCCATTGGCACAATCACTTTCTGAAGACTTGCGATGTTCTTAACTACCTGCTGCTCAAGTTCTGTATGTGCAAGGAGATTTTCCGGATTTTCAGATGTAATAGAGTCCTGCTGTTTTTCAAGAACTATAAGATATTCGCGGAATTTTCCCCTCTGTTCTTCCAAAAGACTTCTGAAGCGGCGTAAAACAGCAACTCTCTCGTTTAATTCTTCTTGTGTGATTTCTGCCATATTCTTTTCCCCCTGCGGTCCCCACCGCTACCCCTGAATATTCAAAGTACTTGCAACTTTTGCGGCCGGAGCATTTGCAGTTGAATTTGCAATTGTTCTCCAGGCACCAGCAAGATCATCAACCTTACTGAGTATAAACTCAATTTTCTGCTTATTATGGCTGATTGTTGCATCCATTAATTCTTCATTAAAATAAACATACAAAGACATAAGGTTGCGGGAAATATCTCCGCCTTTTTCCATATCAAGCGAAACCTGAAGTTCAGTAATAATCGCCTGTGTCTTTTGCAGATGAATTCCAAACTGTTCGATATCTCCGGCCTTTAATTTGTCGTTTGCATCAAACAGATTAAGCGCTGCCTTAAGATGCTTTACGGCACCCTCATAAAGTAAAACAACAAGTCTTCCCTGACTCGCAGTGTTTACATTAGTTTTCTGATATGCAGCATAAGCGTTCTGGTAACCCATTGGCTTTCCTCCTTGAATTCCGAATTTCCGCGAAAATGCGGGTATTCTTCTCTGATTTTCGGAAAATAAAATTTTTACTTTAGATAAATTTTCAATTTTTTTTTATGGATTGCCACGTCGCTCCGCTCCCCGCAATGGAAAGCCGAAGCAATCCATATATATAACACGATTTTAGTAGAAAAATTCAAATTTCTTCATTATATTTATAATAACAAACGATTTTTACTCAGGAAACATACTATGGCAGAAAATCAGAACGACGAAAACAAACCACAGGACGACGAGAACGATCCATACAAGTTCTTTAAGTTCCCTGGACCAGAGAATAACGATAATAAAGACGACAAAGATAAAAAGAATAAGAATGGAAAAAAGAAGCTTCCATTCTGGCCGATTCTTCTTATAACTCTTCTTGCAGTTGCTTTGGCCGAGTATTTTATTTTCCCTAAGAATGATGATTTAATTGATTATTCTGATTTTAAGGCCAAAATCGAAAGTGGTGAAATAAAATCAGTTGTAATCGGTGACGGCTACTTTATAGGTTACGGAGCGGTAATAGAAACTAATGTTGGCGGTGGCAAAGGACTTAAACTTTTTAATGTTCCTTCTACAAAACCAATTGTACAGTATAAAACTACTGCTTATGCAACCGAAAAATTCCTTGAATTCCTGGAAACAAACAATATTCACTATAAATTTGCTGCAAAACAGAATAACTGGTTCCTGCAGCTGCTTTTGAATCTCATTGTTCCATTCGGACTCATTTTCTTGCTTTACTTCTTCCTCTTCAGAAAGATGGGCGGTGGCTCTGGCGGAATGGGAAGCATTTTCACTGTTGGTAATTCACGCGCAAAAGTAGTAGAAGAGGGCAAAATCAAAACCCGTTTCTCTGATGTTGCCGGTGTAGACGAAGCTAAGGAAGAGCTTGTAGAAGTAGTTGATTTTCTCAAGTCTCCTAAAAAATATACAGATATCGGTGGTAAGATTCCTAAGGGAGTTCTCCTTGTAGGCGATCCTGGAACCGGTAAGACTCTGCTTGCCCGCGCTGTAGCAGGTGAGGCTGGTGTTCCATTCTTCAGTATTTCCGGTTCAGATTTCGTAGAAATGTTTGTTGGTGTAGGTGCCAGCCGTGTACGCGACCTCTTTAAGCAGGCCCGCGAAAAAGCACCTTGTATTGTATTTATTGATGAAATTGATGCCCTTGCAAAGAGCCGTGCAAACGGTTTTTCAAGCAACGATGAGCGTGAGCAGACTCTCAACCAGCTCCTCGTTGAAATGGACGGATTTGATAACGAAAAAGGTTTGATTGTGCTTGCCGCAACCAACCGTGTTGACGTTCTTGACCCTGCAATTCTCCGCCCTGGCCGTTTTGACCGCCAGGTTCCTGTAGAAAAGCCTGATGTAAAGGGCCGCGAAGAAATCCTTCGCATCCACGCAAAGAACGTTAAGCTTGATAAGGATGTTGATTTTGAATCAGTAGCTCACGGAACTACAGGCTTTGCCGGTGCAGACCTTGCAAACGTAGTAAACGAAGCAGCACTTCTTGCAGTCCGCAATGGCCGCAAGAAAGTAACTATGGAAGATTTCAACGATGCCATCGATAAGGTAAGCATTGGTCTTAAAAAGAAGAGCCGCAAGGACAATAAAAAGCAGATGCGCCTTGTTTCTGTTCATGAGACAGGACACGCTCTTGTTGCAGCCTTTAATCCTGATCACGAGCCTGTAAATAAGATTACAGTTGTGCCTCGCAGCCATGGAGTAGGCGGCTTTACCCAGTACCGTGAAGAAGGCGAAGAAAAGTTCAACATGACCCGCAAGGATATGATGGATGAAGTCGACAGCCTGCTTGGTGGTCGTGCCGCAGAAGAGGTTATTCTTGGCGACATTTCTACAGGAGCTTCGAACGACATTGCCCGTGCAACAGACATTGTAAAGCGCATGATTACAGACTTTGGTATGTCAGACAAGTTCAAGAATATGACTCTTGGACGCGGTGTTCTTGGCAACCGCGGCGGTGATGCAAACCTCATCCGCGAGTTCTCTGAACAGTCTCAGAACTATATTGATGAAGAGATTGCCCGCATAATGGACGAGCGCTATAAGTACGTTGTAAAACTTCTCAAACAGCACAAAGACCTGCTCGAATACATTGCCAACCGCCTTGTAGAAGTAGAAACAATGGACGGAAAAGAGTTCTACGAAATCGTAAAAGGCGAACAGCACTGTAAAGAGCTTACAGAAAGCGCCGGAAAGAAAGAAGCAGATTCTTCTGAAGTAAAAGAGAAAACTCGAAAGACTCGTTCTAAGAAAACAGAAAAGTCATAAAAATCTGATGTGCTTCCGCTGTCCCTGGGGCGCAAACATGCTCGCTTTCCCTTTTTTGTGTAAGAATCCTGCGGTTTTTGCAGGCAAAAATCCTCGGATTCTTTTTATGGCTAAGCGCCAAAAAGCTCAAGAGGCAGTTTTGCCCCCGGGCCTGCTCGCGCACATCAGATTTTTATAATTTCCGTTTATTTTATATAAATAGACAATATTCTGTTTTCTCTATATAATACAATGATATGAAAAAGATTATTCTTTCTTTCTGCGCACTTTTTGTTTTTGCTTCGGCTTTTGCGCAGAACATCACAACTGCCAGTGCCTACTTTAAGACAATTTCAGAGTACTACGGCACAATTAAAGACTACGAAGTTGATTTTGAAATCAAAATAGAAAAGAATGAGTCACGCGGAAAGCTTTCTTTTAAGGCTCCTAATCTTCTGCGCATGGACTACACAAACCCGGAAGAGCAGGTAATCTGCTTTAACGGTGATATGCTTACAATCTACATCAAAGAGCCTGCAGAAGCTGTACTTCAGCAGCAGGTAACTCCGGGCAGCGCAGGTTCCGCTACAAATCTTTCAACACCTCAGGGCCTCTCCCTCATGTCCCGCTATTATACAGTAGCTTACGAGACTGGCCAGAACCCGGAACCTCTCGAAGAAGGCTCAGATGAAATGGTCGTAAAGCTGGTTCTTACCAGAAAGAGTGCTTCAGAAGCCTTCCGTTATATCAAGCTTGCAATTAATAATGATACAAAGCTTATTCGTCGTATAGAAGCAGTTACTCCTAAAGGGGAGGAATTTGTTTTCGACTTCTTTGATTATGTGCTGAATCAAAATCTTTCTGAACAGCGTTTTGTTTACGATGCTCCATCTTCGGCAAACAATTATAATAACTTCCTCTTTACGGAGTAGAGTAGTATGGAAAGTTACGGCGAACTTTTAAGAACAACCCGCGAATCTAAACAGCTTGATCTTGACCGCGCAAGCCGCGAAATCTCAATTGAAAAAAGATATCTTGCTGGTCTTGAAGATGAGGATAACTCTGTTTTCCCTGGCGATGCTTACATGGTGGGCTTTCTTAAAAACTATGCAGACTACCTTGAGCTTGATTCAGAATTCATTCTTAAACTTTACCGTAACAAACAGATTCAGGAATCTCCGCTTCCACAGGGACTTTACGAGCCTCACCGCCCGCGCTACTTTTTACCGGCAATCATAATTCCTTCTGTGCTTTTAGTTGCAGTAGTTGCAACAGTGCTTATCCTTATCAACGTTAAAAAGAAGAATAAGACAGAAGACGGGGTTGTAGTTGCCAGCGGAATGAAGAGCCGCCAGTATGAACTTACTGATAAAAAGTTTACCCAGCGTGTTTACAAGGGAGACCAGCTTTTTATTCCAACAGAAAATGATGGAAAAATCATCCTTACAGTACGTGATACTCTTTCTGCCTTTGGTATCGATACTCCTTCTGGAGTTTATTATATTGAGCTTGCAGAAGAATCAGAACTTGATATAAACGGCGATAATGCTTCTGATATGATTGTTTATGTTTCGGATATTTCTTCTACAGATGAAAGCCGTGGTGCCGAAGTAAGCATTCTTCTCCGTCATGGAGTTGCCATTGAGCCAACTTCTGTTGTTGGTGCAGATGAAATTCCTTTTGCATCTGAAGTTAAATCTTCACATCCATACAAGGTTATTCACGAAGATAATCGTGCTTATCCGTTTACAATCAATGCAAGCTTCCGTGGTCCTTGTCTCTTCCGCGACCGTGTTGATAATTCTCAGTCTGTTGAATCTTACTTTGCCCGCGGTGACCTCTTTACTGCAACTCCACGTAACGGTATCCGACTCTGGATGTCTAACTTCAATACTGTAAAAATCACAATTATTGCAGATTCTAAATCTTTCGATCTTGATATTGGTGCAGCAGGCCAGATTTTCGTAGAAGATATCAAGTGGATTAAAGATACCGACGGCAAGTATAAGCTCGTTGTAATTGAGCTGGACTAATCTCATCCCCAGGAAAAAATATGAAATTCTTTATCGACCAGCACGGTTGTGCCAAAAACCAGACTGACGGAGAACTCATTGCAGGCTTTTTGATGGAGCGTGGCTATGAGTTTACACTTAATGCCGACGAGGCAGATTTTATTCTTGTAAATTCCTGCGGTTTTATTCAGTCAGCAAAAAAAGAATCTATTGATGCTGTGTGCAACATTAAGCAGGCTTACCCAAAGGCAAAGCTTGTACTTACCGGCTGCCTTGCTGAGCGTTATGCAGACCAGCTTATAGAGCAGATGCCAGAACTGGATGGTGTTTTTGGTAACGGCGACCTTTCTAAAATAGCTGATTTTATGGATGGCGTAAAAAAGAAACGAGGTGCCGAAACCTTCCCGCAGAAGGGAGTATGCGGTGGGGAGCGCCCTGTAATTTTCAACTTCCCAGGATCCGCTTTTGTAAAAATCACAGAGGGTTGTTCAAATCATTGTTCTTTCTGTGCAATTCCTCTCATCCGTGGTGAACTGCGCAGTCGCAAAGAAGCAGAAATTCTCCGCGAAATCAAGCAGCTTGTAAAAGACGGAGTTTACGAAATCAACCTGATAGGGCAGGATCTTGCAGCATACGGAACTGATACCAAAACCTCGCTTGCTGCTCTTTTGAAAAAAATCACAGAAATCCCTGGCGATTTTATTGTTCGCCCCCTTTATATTCATCCGGATCATTTTACTGATGATATTATTGAGGCAATTAAGGCTGGCCAGGGCCGCCTGCTTCCATATTTTGATATTCCATTCCAGAGTGGCGATGACGGCATAATTCTTGCAATGAACCGCACCGGCTCTTATAAAGAATATGTTGCACTTGTAAAGAAGATTCGCCGCAATTTACCGGGTGCAGTTCTCCGCACAACCTTCCTTACAGGCTTTCCAGGCGAAAGCGACGAGGCAGCTGATAACACAGCCCGCTTTTTGCAGGAAATCCAGCCGGACTGGTCTGGTTGTTTCCCTTACAGCCGCGAAGAAGATACTCCGGCCTACAGTATGAAGGGGCGTGTTCCTGCCAAAACTGCCAAAGCCCGTGCATCCCGACTCGAAGAGCTTCAGGCTGCCATTACGGCAGAACACCTGCAGCGCTACGTAGGCAAAGAGCTTGACATTCTTGTTGAGGAAATTGTGACAGGCGGCGAGACCGCGGAGACCTCTGAAAATTCTGAAGAAGGCCTTGCAATCGGTCGAGCCTGGTTCCAGGCCCCTGAAGTAGACGGTTCAGTAGTTATCCGCTACGACCTGGACGACCCGGCAGCTGCCAAAGACCTCAAACCAGGTGCTGTAGCTACTGTAAAAGTGCTTGCTTCAACCGGCGTGGACCTCGATTCCCGCCTGATCAAAATTTCTCGAAAAAAGAACGAAAAAAACGAGCGAAAATTCATTTTCTAGTGTATACTATTAGAATCGGACTAGAAAAATGAAGGTAATAGCAGTATTAATTCCGACATTTACTATTGAATACAGCCTTGACGTTTTAAGCGGCATTTCTGATTATTTCCGCAATAAAGATGCCAAGGTTGTTATTATTCAGACCCGAATTCCAGGCATTAATACAGGAGCCTTCGATTATCAGTATTGTACCGGCTTTGAATACGCTAAATCAAAAGAAATTGATGCTATTATTTCTGTAAGTGGAGTTTATGCTTCCCAGATGGATGAAGAAAAACTCCGCGAAATGCTCAGATGCTATGAGCCGCGTCCTATTGTTTCTATTGCTCTGGATCCGCAGACCCGTCACGGCTATGTAATTCAGGCAGATTGCCGTAAGTGCTTTAAAGAAATCATAAATCATCTTAAAAAAGAACATGACTGCCAGAAGATAGCCTTTTTCTCTGCTAATGAAACTAAGTCAAAGGAAGCTTTGGAGCGTTACGACGCTTTTACCGCTGCTCTGGATGCCTGTAAACTGAACTTCTATCCGGATATGGTTTATGATGGAAACTTTACTGATTTTAAGGCTCACGACGAAATCATCTCCCGTTTTAAATCAAAAAAAGATATTCCTTTTGATGCCATTGTCTGTGCCAATGATATGATGGCTGCCGGCTGTATGAGGGCCTTTGAAGAAATTGGCGTAAAAGTTCCTCAGGATGTTAAGGTAATAGGTTTTGATGATGCCATTGTTGCAAGTATGATGACGCCAAAACTTTCTACCATCAATCAGGATATTTACAGTCAGGGCTATGCTGCCGCAGAAATAGTTGATCGTGTTCTTGACGGAGAGAAAATGAAGAAGGAGATGCTGAATCCCCTTGTTCCAAAATTCCGTCAGTCATGTGGTTGTATTGATCTGGATCATTCTCTGCCTTGTTATAAAAATGCAGACGGTGAAATCTGTTCAGATATAAATGAAAAAACAAACGGTGTAATGCAGTTTGTAAATGCTCTGAATGAAAAGAATGCTGTTGTAACTCTTATAGATACAATACGCGGTTTTAATACATTAAAGCAGATGTCTTTCAGCCTGAAATATATAGCGAATCAGTGTGCTATGGGTGGAATGGCTTTGCATTTCTTTAAGGATGTTCAGATTATAGATTCTGAACAGGAATTTGTTCTGCCTGATGAAGCTGAACTTCATATGTTTTACAGCGAAACTAAAAAGACAGATTTATTCAGACCGGGGCTTAAAATTGATCCGCATGAAAAAATATTTTCAGCCCGAACAATGGAAGATGTAAGCGGTATCTTCCTTCTGACTCCGATTTTTATGGGTGAAGCAAATTACGGTTATATGCTTTGCCGCATTAAAGAAAATAAATTTGCTGATTATAATGTTTACCTTAAAATCATTATAAATGCAGTTGCCCAGGCTTATGATTATACAAGTAAGATTCAGGAAGGTCGGAATCTCGAACGCGAGAATACAGACCTTGCCCTGCAGTCTCGTATGGATGAGCTTACTGGTATTCTCAACCGTCGCGGCTTTATTGAACAGGGACAGGCTGCCCTGGACCTTCTGCAGGAAACCGATACCTCTGGTGTTATTTTCTTTGCAGATATGGATGGCCTGAAGAAAATCAACGACACTTATGGACACGCAATGGGGGATAAGGCAATTATGCTGCAGGCCCGTGTTCTCAAAGATATTTTCCGTTCTTCTGATGTTGTTGGCCGCCTTAGCGGAGACGAGTTTGGAATTGTTGCACTTGGAATGAAAATAGGTTATGTGGAAAATACAAAGCTTAAAATCGATATGCTTTGTAAAAAGGTTTCTATTGAAAACCAGTTGCCTTTTACACTTTCTATAAGTCTTGGTGCAGTAGACCTTCAGAAATCCAGCGTTTTAAAGAAGCTGCTTTCTGAGGCAGACAAAGAACTCTATAAAGAAAAAAAGAAAAAGCATGCAAGATAATAATTATCTCGATACACTCAATGAGCAGCAGAGGGCAGCCGTAGTTCACGAGGGCTCTCCACTCCTTATTCTTGCGGGTGCCGGTTCCGGTAAGACCCGCGTTATTACTACTAAAATTGCTTATCTCATAAAAGAAAAGAATATAGATCCATGGTCTATTCTTTCGGTAACCTTTACTAAAAAAGCGGCTAATGAAATGCGCGAGCGCGCTGTTGCAATAGATGAACGTGCGGCAGATGCTCAGATCAGAACCTTCCATTCTTTTGGTTCCTGGTTCCTCCGAAAGTATGCAGAGCATGCAGGCCTTGAACCTTCCTTTACAGTTTACGATGAAGATGATATGGCTACGCTGATAAAAAAAGCAGAACCTTCTCTTTCAACAAAGGAAGTTCGAACTGCGGTTCATCAGATTTCTCTTTGTAAAGATTATTGTCTTACACCTGAGGATGACCTGGGAATTATTGGCAGCGAGTTTGATTTGAATGATATTTATTCAAAATATCAGAAACGTCTTCGTGCTACAGGTAATGCAGATTTTGGAGACCTTATCATGCTGCCTGTTCAGATTCTTGAAGCCTACAGCGATATTGCAGATTATATTCATAACCGTTTTAAGGTTATTATGGTTGATGAGTATCAGGACTCGAATATTGCTCAGTTCCGTCTTTTGCAAAGTCTTTCTGGAGTCGGGCAGGGCAGCGGCACCTACGTCTGTGTAGTTGGTGATGATGACCAGTCTATTTACAAGTTCCGTGGTGCTGAAGTAGAAAATATTCTTACTTTCCCGGAAAAGTTCCCTGGCACAGAAATCATAAAACTGGAACGCAACTATCGTTCAAAGTCCGGGATTCTTGACGCGGCTGAACTTGTTGTTAAGAAAAACCATCACGGCAGTCTTGAAAAAACTCTTGTTGCAGACAGAGGTGAAGGAGGAAATCCTGTTCTTGCTTTTCTGCCGGATCAGAATGCAGAGGCAACCTTTGTTGCAGACCTTATCTTAAAGTCTCTTGCTGGTGGAGCCCAGTATTCAGACTGGGCAGTTCTTTACCGTACAAATGCCCAGTCGCTTGGTTTTGAAAAAGAGTTTCTGCACAGAAAGATTCCTTATGTTGTTGTAGGTTCCCTGAAATTCTACGAGCGTGAAGAAATTAAAGATGCGCTGGCCTATATTTCTTTCTTTGCAAATCATAAGGATGAAATATCATTCCGCAGAATCATAAATAAACCAACACGCGGTATCGGTGACAAAACTCAGGATAAATTAATGGAAGGTGCCATCAGCCTGAATGAAGAGGGTGCTCCGGTTTATGCGGACCTTCTCGAAAATATCAGAAATCAACTGCAGGCAGGTAGTCTTTCCAAAAAAGCCGGGGAAGGGGCTGGTAACTTTATAAAGCTTTTTGACACTCTTGCAGGCTGCTTTGATGAAAATAAATCTCTTTCAGATTTTATAGAAAGGGTAATCCGCGATTCTGCTCTGGATGAATACCACCGGGCCGGAGATGAAATTGAAGGAACAACCAGAGTGCAGAACCTTCAGGAACTTGTGAATACTGCAGTTCCTTACAAGTGCACAATGGAAGGGCTTTTACAGTTTCTTGATGCAATCAACCTGGACCGTACCCTGGATGCAGAAAATCAGGCAGAGGATGACAATGCAGTTACCCTCATAACCCTGCATAACACAAAGGGTCTTGAGTATAACAAGGTAATAATTACAGGCCTTGAAGAAGGTGTATTCCCTCGTATGGAAAAAGTTGGCGCGGAGCTTGAAGAAGAACGACGCCTCTTTTATGTTGGAATTACCCGTGCCCGAGACGAGCTTTATGTAACCTCAACTGCAAAGCGCTGTCTTTATGGTCGCTGGGATTTTATGCGGCCAAGCCCTTTTATAAAAGAAGCCGCCCAGGCCTTTACCGTAATTGGCCAGGCTCCATTCGGTTTTTCTACCCGTAAAGCTTCTCCATACGGTCAGTTTGGCCGCGACGCCTCTGCATTTGCCGGCACAGGAGCCTCTTCGGATTCAGAAATGGACGAAAGCCTGGTATCCAAATGGAAAAAAGGCATTCACGTTTATCATGATGACTACGGAGAAGGTGCAGTCGTTGCAGCCTACGCTAATTCCGGCGAATACGTAATAGAAGTTCAGTTCGCCACCGGCACCAGAAAAAAGTTCCTGCCCAAGTATCAGTCTAAATCTTTAGAAATTATAAGTGATTAAAAATCACATTTTTCACGGTAGAGCCAGATATTAAGAGTATTGATATTTTTAATGACAAATCCTTTTTTATCACGTATAATTGAATTAGCCCATAAAGTTTTATAAAAAAATTTAAAAATAATTATTTAAAAGATTTATTTATTGGTAGAGAGTATGCGTATAGGGCTTGTTATAGACTATGTAGTTTCGGAATATGCCGAGCGGATTATCAGGGGAGTTTCTCTCGCCTGTCAGGAAAAGTCTGCTGAACTAGTAGTTTTTACAATCGGAAAACTTCAGGATATCAGCGGTGGCTTTGACTTTCAAAATGTAGCAGTTTCATCTTTTGTCTCATCAAAGAATCTTGATGGTGCAATTTTTATTTCCGGTACAATCATGTATTCCTACAGTAAATCCGAAGCTGCATCTTATATTAAATCATTTAAACCTTTACCTGTTGCCAATATTTCCATGGAAATTTCCGGCATTCCTTCTGTTATTGTTGATAATCATGATGCCTATGAAGCAATCATTACAGAGCTTGTAAAAAGACAGCACTGCAAGCATTTTGGAATCCTTGGAGTAAGGGGAAACTCTTCAGAAGTAAAAAACCGCATTAAGAATATTAAAACCTTCCTTGCAGACCAGGGAATTATGGAAGA
>SFOB01000298.1 GCA_004554075.1 Treponema sp. | reverse complement strand
TGTTCTTAAAATGTTCTACAGTGGTGAGCAGACAGTTAATGAAAGTGTAACATTAACTGACCAGTTGGGTAGCGAATCAATTAACATTGAAGACGCTATTGCGCTGTCAAATGCGGAGGGACAGTTTGAGTTCTTTACACGGTTTGGCAAAATTTATGAAGATGAATATGGGCTTTCTCAAGATTTGGCATTCCGTTGTCCTACAACTGACCCGAATGCAAGAATTTTGGTTCAGCAATATGGCTTTTATCCGTCAGCAATGAGCGGAACAGAAGCTATAACTGACGCTAATTATAATTCTTTGCTTGAAAAGATTCGTACGCAGGATAGCGAAAAATATAACTATCTCGCCAATCTTGGCATTGTTCAGTAAAAGGGGTTTTTTTTATGGGTTGGGGTTCTAGATTTAAAAAAGCTGTTAGAAGAGCTACTAAAAAAGTAACCCGTTCTGTTTCTAGAGTTACTTCTGGAGTTAAATCTGTTGCTTCTAGGGTTTCTTCTGGAACAAAATCAATTGCTAGTAAAGTTAGCTCTACAACTAAATCTATTGCTAGCAATGTTGGCTCTGCAACTAAATCTATTGCTAGCAATGTTGGTTCGGTTGCTAAAACTGTTGTACAAGCTAACATTGCTGGTGCAATGGGAGTAGCTGAAGGGTTTTTATCTGGTAAAGGTATTATTGGCGCGGTTTCTCAAGGAATTTCGGCTTCTGCCGAGTCTTTGGGGCTTGTTTCTGCTCCGATTTCGGGGGCTGACGGTTCTGAATACGTTTTTGAAAGTCCGTATCCCGAAGATACTACTAATGTTGAACAGCAAGAGGTTAACCAGACTGTCAAAACTGCTACTGCGTCTAGCGTTGGTGCGAATGTTGAGGGCTGGAAAGGTCGTTACAATGCTTTTTCTTATGCTTTAAAAAATTGTCTTAAAATAATGACAAAATAAAATTCATTTTTGGAGGTTAAAATTATGGGTTTTGGTTTTGGTTCAAGAGCTAAAGGTGGAAAAGGTTCTTTTGAGCAGATTTCAAAAAAGAGTATTGTGGGAATAATGGGGAAGAATAAAGCGGGTGATAAAACTGTGTTCCGCTTTACTTTCCCAATTGATAACACAAATACGACTTATGTAACGCTTAACGTTTACACCGATAATATATATCCAATTGGAAATGGTCGGAACGCCGGCAAAACTGGTATGACTGGCTTCCTTTCAATGTCCCGCCGTGTAGGGGGTCGAGTATGAAAGATTCAATAAAAAAGCCTTTAGTGGTGTTTTGTAAAGGTCTTATCCCGCTTCTTACTACTCTTATTGGCTCGCTTCTTGGTGTTGTTTTTGGTGGCGGTGATAATGGTGTTTCAACTGCAATCGGTGCAGTAATTGGCACTAACCTATATAATTATATAGGTTAGATTCTTTTTAAGTCGGCAAGATTGCCGACTTTTTTTGGGTTGTATCGGTTTATTCTGAATTGGTTAAAAAATAAATTAGGGGGTATAAATTGAGAATTTTTGGATATGACTTAACAAAGTTGTTTGGCTGGATTTCTGACGCTTATGCGATTACGAGAGCCTTGGAAGCTCTTGACAAGAAACATGAATCAGAAAAGAATGAAAAGGATGATAAAAATGGGTCTTGTTCTGAATGATGTTGCATTTCGTTCTTGCCTTGGTTATACTATATTCAGCCAGACATCTCCAAATATAAAGAAGTTTTTGAATGGTCTTAATGACGGTTCAAGCGGTGTTGATGTTTCTAAGCTGACAAAGTATTCTGACGGCTCTGTTTTCAGAGTCCTTGAGGGCTTGCGGACTATGAAAAAACAATTGGAGCTTTATTTACAAGGTCGTAATTGTCTTTATCGTAATATGGGGCTTTCTGTTAATACATCTTTGCAGGAAAAACCGCAATATTTGAAAAAGGCTTCTGTTATAACTGACAGAACAAAAGTTGTAACGAATGCTTTTGCTGGTCAATCTGCGCATAATTATGGGCTTGCCGTTGATATTTGTATCCGTAGCATTGGGATTCCGAAGTCAAATTTGACAATATATGACGGTGAGCCTGTAAGTTTGAAAGAGCTTTATACAAAAATCGGTTTGCTTGCTTGGGCTTCAAAGTGTGGGCTTGAATGGGGTGGAACTTGGTCTGATTTTCCCGATT
>SFOB01000297.1 GCA_004554075.1 Treponema sp. | reverse complement strand
AAGTAAAAGCTGATTTTGATGTTTTGAATGATTCTTATCCGACTATTTATAGAATCGATCGAATTCGTGAATATAAGGTGCTGGACGATAAATTTAGAATTCCATATGCAAACAGATTCGAGGAAGGAGAGTTTAGAAAGCGAATCCAGTTTATGTATGGAGGCAAGCTGCAGAGAGTCCGCTTCACATATTCTGGAAGTTCGATAGAAGCTGTATTGGATAGATTACCAACTGCGGTGATTGAAAGCGAAAATGAGGGCGTTTATACGGTATCTGCGGAGGTGTTTGGAAAAGGAATTGAAATGTGGCTCAAGAGCCAAGGAGACATGGTACAAATATTAGAGATGAGGTGAAGTTGATATGGAACCAGAGATGCTGCAGGTGCAACAGTATCTAAACGTGCATCCAATACTAGATAAGAAAGTGTCCGTGAAGGAAAAATATGTTGCTCTCATTACTTATTTTGTGAACGAACAGAAGAGCAAAGATTTGTGGTGTAAGCAAGCACTTAAGCTATACTGTGACAGAATTGTTGGTGATGATTTTGAGATTAAGAAGGAGAATACAAAGGATTTAAGTTTATTCGAACAGTTTAAGTTTTTTAGATATAGATATTTTCTGCTAACAGATTGCCTTTTTATTGCTTGTTTTGACAATAAAAACAAGGGGCAAAAGATCCTAGAAAGCTTAATCGCCTTTTATGGTGAGCGATATCGAAAAAAAATGGAATGCGTATATGAGGCATTCTATTCGACGAATGACCAGTTATTCATGAAGATATTTCCAGAATTAAAAGATGTTTATTCGATTATTTGGAATAATCGGTTGTTTATAGATAGTCCAATGAAAAAGATTATGATTACAGCAAATATGAGTGCGGGCAAATCCACACTCATAAATGCGTTGGCTGGCAAGAAAGTAAACAAAACACAGAATGACACATGCACTGCAAAATTGCACTATCTTTATAACAAAGCTGGAGAAGATAACTATAGCTGCGAGTATGATCATGATTTAGAGTTAGACGCTTCTTTGGATATTCTTATGACAGATAATGATGAAAACGATAGTGCAGATATTGCAGTTGGAACGAGTTTCAGATCTGTCAGCGAAATTGATAAGCATATTTGTTTTATTGATACGCCTGGTGTGAACTCTTCAATGGACAAGACACATCGTGAAATGTCGAACGAAGCAATAAAATCAGTAAATTGTGATATTCTACTATATCTTTTTAATGGAGAAAATATAGGCTCAGATGACGACATTAGGCATCTAAAGTTTGTTAAACAAAACTATGAGGGGAGAATCATTTTCCTTGTTAACAGATTGGATCACTATAAGAAGGATGTTGATTCCATCAGTGATACATTGACAAAGGTAGTTGATGACTTAAAAAAGATGGGATTTTCTGATCCAGTAGTGTATCCAATTTCAGCCTATGCTGGATATCTAGGGAAAATGGCGTTATACGGCGAAGCGTTGTCTGAAGACGAAGAAGATGATTTAGAGTTCGTAAAAAGGAAGCTGGCTAGAGACGATTTCTCATATGAAAAGTATTATCCGGTTACCGTAAATGCGAACTGTAAAGACAAAGAATTAGGAGAGTTACTTTTACATTCTGGAATCGTATCTCTCGAAAAAATAATCTATTAAACAGGAGGCTATTAGGAATGAAGCGAGTTTTTATTAAGTACAATCCATATCAAGTTACGACAGAAATTACGATTGATGATCAACCGTTGAAGAAAAATAGCAAACTAAATGTTCCAGATCAGCGCCTTCAAGAATGGGTTGACGATCTTCCTGATATTCTGTTTGAAGAATGTAGCACAAAGGATTTTGAAATTACTTTTCAAGGAACTGTTTTGGATTTTGAAGACGTTGCTGCCGCAGCAGAGGATGCTAAGGCCAAAGGTATTAATATATCTTTAAAACATATCCCTGCCAAAGAGGTAAAGGATAAAGAACAAGCTATTGCTGAAATATTTGCTGATATACAGAAGGGACCATTTGAAGAACTAAAGCAGCCAGACGTAATCAGAGCATTTGAAATGGCAAAAAGTAGTGACTTTGAAGTAAATGTTGTTGCTACGATGAGCGCAGGAAAGTCAACGCTGATTAATGCATTGCTTGGTCAAAAACTCATGCCGGCAAAACAGGA
>SFOB01000007.1 GCA_004554075.1 Treponema sp. | reverse complement strand
CTCGCCGTGTTGTAGAAATTGAAGTAGGCGTTAATTCCTTCCTTCAGTTCCTTCATTGTTTCATAGCGTTTAAGGTAAATGTCCTCGTACTTGAGACTTCTCCAAAGACGCTCAATTCTTATGTTATCCAAAGCCCTCTCTTTTCCGTCCATGCTGATCTGGATGTCGTAATCGACAAGAACTTTTATAAAAACATCAGATGTAAACTGGCTTCCCTGGTCTGTGTTGAAGATTGCAGGACACCCATATTCTTCGATTGTTTCCCTCAGAAGATTTGCATACTGCAGCGCATCCATCGTGTTGAATACGCGCCAGCTCAAGACCTTCCTTGAGAACCAGTCTATGATTGCCATCAGGTAAACATTTCCTGTCGGCAGCTTTATGTAAGTGATATCCGTTGACCATACCTGATTCGGATATCTGATTACCTTGTTTCTAAGAAGATACGGATACTTCTTGTGATATTTACAGGCTTTTGAAAGATTCTTGCCTGGAAATACCGCCGTTATCCCGAATCTTCGCATTACACGGCGTACTGTTGTTTCTGTGGTGTCTCCGCCGTTTTTGTTTATTTCCCTCCAGATTCTGCGGTAACCATAATACGGATGCTCAATCTGGACTTCCTTGATTTTTACAAGCAGATTGAAATCTTTTTCATCCTGCTGTGAACTCGGCTCGTAATAATATTGACTTCTGGAAATCCCAAGCAGTTTGGCCTTGAAATGCTTAAAACCTTGTATGCAGGCTCTACAAGATTGGATCGTAGCCGTATATCTGCTTGTACTTTTTTTTTAGAAAATCAATTTCGACTTTTTGTTCACCGATTGTTTTCAAAAGACTGTCTTTTTCCTCTTCCTGTTTTCTCGTTTCTTCTGATCTTCCGATTTCTTATTCGGTCGTTCAAAAATGTCAGCCAGTCCGGCAATTGCCTGTGCTTTCCATTGGGAAATCTGATTCGGATGAACGCTGTACTTTATTGCAATTTCCTGAATCGTAGATTCTTCTCGTAATGCTTCAAGTGTAACTTTTGCCTTGAAATCCTTGCTGAATGACTGTCGTTTCTTTGCCATGTGCCTACCGCCTTGTTTAGTTTATCGGCTGTTTGCACCTTAAATCTGCTCCTTTTTCTGTGTCGTTTTACGCACTCATTTTACTGTGCTGACGCTTACATTTTCGGTCATGATTCTGCCGTCCATGCTGTCAACGAGAGCGCCTTTTCCGTAAGAACCTCGGCTTATTGCTCCTGTCGCAATATCATTATATGTGAAATCAAATGTATTCCTATAACCGACTGGAGTTCCCGGGAAATAGAGCCAGGCATAGTTTTTCAGTTCTTCCTGAGTTAGAATCCTTCCTATCCATGATTCATCTTCTTTTACCTCCCAGTTTCCAGTCAAACTGAACGATGTGCCGTTATCATCCATAAAATATCCGTAGATTCCATTTGAGGGTCCTTCCGAATCATTCTGGTTGAATCCTGTTGGCTGACTTCCTCTGTTATAGCCAGATTTGGTACAGAGCATGATAAAATCATCATAGGTCGTGCTGGAGAATGTATGGCTGTGAGACCAGTAATCCGCTCGCCAGGTGATGTTGCTCATCCAGTTGATTTCTTTTCCGCCGATATACGGAACCAGAAGTTTATCGATTCGATAGTTGTAGACGATTGAATCTGTCGGGTGTGAAAGTCTCACAACTTTTTCGGAGGCTCCTGAACTTTCCTGAGAAAGAGTCATGGATTTTCCGTTTGCGCTTTGAGGAACAAATTCTACTTTTGTGATAGAGGCATCCGCCTTTTCATTGTCAATGTAGACTTTCAGTCGGGCTGTTTCTCCGTCTCCCATCGAAAGAAGATTGTTCTCTCCGCTCCAGTTAGTCCATCTTCCGTCACTCGAAAGGAACTGAATCTTTGGATCAACGCTCTTATACACAAAACGAGCCTTTATTGTCTTTCTGCCAATCTCCTCGTCATTATTCTTCGGATTTGTCGCAATAATATCAATCGTTGTCTCCCGCTGATTCTCATGGAAAGGTTTGATTGTGATTGTTCCACTTCCGTCACCGTTATCCTTCTTTTCATAGCCAAAAGTGGTGTTCAACTCACTGGAAACGACTATGATGTCTGCATCAGCAGGGTTCACCGAGTATTCAAAAGTGCGTTTTTCATCCGGCGTGATGGTGAATGCAGTGACTCCTTTGATGCTGAGATCGTAATCCCATGCGACTTTGACATTCAGCATTCCCTTTGCTCCTTCGCTTGAAATGCAGGTGAGGGTGCCGCTTCCAATCTTGTTTCTTTCATTTCCGATAATATCAACGCTTCCGTTACCGTTTGCATCACATCCGTTATCGTGATATTCAAAGAAATCTTCTGTCTGTGCAGTTGTCCATGTAAGAACTGAGTCCGGCGGACTTACGGTGTATTTTACCGTTACCGTATGCTTTGGCTGAATACTTCGAACGCTTGATTCAAACACGAAGCTCTTTCCGGCTTCGACAATGACCGTGCATTTTGCAACTACATCTGAATCTGGAAGCTGGGCTGTTACACTTGTCTGACCAGGCTTAATAGGGTAGACCGTAACATTCTGACCGTTCCCCATAATGCGGCAGATTTCAGAGCCGTTCACTTCCTCGGCAGTCCAGATAATATCGTAATAATCCCGCTGACTTTCTGAATTCTCAATGCTTGCCTTTAACGGAGTTCCGCTTGAGCCTTTTACCAGCGTAATGTAGGTTTTGTTAAGGGTAATCAGCTTCTCGGCACTTCCCGGAACCACCACATAGAACTGCAATGTGCTTGCGGCTTTCGGATGGCTGCAGGTGATAACAGCTTCTCCTGGTTTTAATGCCGTGATGTAAATGCTTTGTCCGATAACAGAACCGTCACTACCGATTCCTGTCACCTGAACTATGTCGCTGTCGCTCGTAGACCATTTGAGGTTATAGACATCGCTTGATACAACACCTGTTCCCGTGAGTGTCGCGCTGAGAGTCTGTGATTTTCCTTTTTTGAGCGTGGTGACGGTAGAGCTTGCAGTGATATAGACGGCGTTCACTTCTTTTTCCTTAACATACACCATCATCTCCGTACTTGCCTGTTCCGCACCGCTGCTTGAAGCGATGAGGCGAGCCTTTACTGTTGTCGTTCCGGCACCCACTGCCGTTATCTGGGCTGTTGTCTTTGTGCCTTTTACAGAACAGATATTGCCATTTTCAACCGAGTATTCAATGTGAGTCGCAACATTCGTATTCGGAACCTGCATTGAAACAAAGCTCACTTCTCCATGCGTAATCGTCATATTCTGCTGCGGGAATGCGAATGTCGAATACTGCTGAACATTCACAATCACCTGCTGATTGTATGCCGCCTTGGGGTGAGTGATTGTAATCGTAACGCTTCCGGTCTGCTTCGGCGTGATAGTGCAGACATTGGCTGAATACTGGAAATCAATGATGTCATAAACATCAAGCGACCAGGAGAAATTGTATTTATCGGTTGCTTCTCCGTTCACAAGACTTGCGGTAATTGTCTGCGCTGAATCTGTCGGCTTCATGGCGACAATCGAAGAAGGAACGGTGATGTAACAGTCGCTCTTCTTCTCTTCATCACACACAACAAGAATCTGAGCAGAGTAGGCGGCTTTCGGATGGCTTACGGTGATGTATGTTGTCCCAGCTGCCAATGCACGGACTTTTCCTATCTCATTCTGACCATAAACTATAGCAATCTTTGAGTCATTCGACTGCCAGATAAAATCACTCTTGTCGCTTTCACTTCCTCCCACAAGTTCTGCAGTAATCGAAGTGTAGCTTGTTCCGCAGGTAAGCGTCATTACACTTGATGTGAGCTGGATATACGGATTTGCACTCGCCGCAATCGGGTCTATTACCTGTGCGATAATCTGCAAAGAGTAGGTGCAACTCTTGTTCGTTACTGTGATGATAGCAGTTCCGATTTTGTTTCCTTTGAACATGGCCGTTGCACCGCTCGAAGTTACATCCGCAATAGCAGGATTGCTCGAAGTCCAGGTGTAGCCGTCAACAATCACGGTATCAGAGTTCTTCACGCTCACGGTTACGGTTCTTGTGTTTCCCTCACCAATCGCAACAACATTGTTAGATGTTGTGAGATATGTGTAGCCCGCAAGTTCTTCCGCACTGTTTCCGACAACAACAAGAACTTTCTTGCTTATGTCTGTCTTTATGTGCGTAATGGTGATTTCTGCCTGACCGCTGGAAACCGGCTTTATGTACGCAACTCCGCTTTCTGATTGGGCATAAATCTGTGCAATGGAATCATTATCAATAGAAAAACTGAATCCGCTTGTGTCTGTTTCTGAATAATTTACCAGCGTTGCCTGTAGTTTCTGTGAAGGCTCGTCTCGGAGCATGGTAAGAACGTCCTGAGACGAAATATAAACAACAGGCTCAACTTCCGGGATAACATATTCACTTCCAACACGGACATAGATTTTAATCGTGTTCTGGCTGTCCGGGTGTGTAACTTTTATAACGCTCTCACCCTCGCTGACTGCCGTAATTGTCGCGCTCGTTCCGTTAGAAATCACTGTCGCAACGCTCTCATTCTCGCTCTTCCAGCTGATGTTAGAATACTCACTTGAAGGAAGACTGATTGCGGTTACAAATACTTTCGCTGAATTTCCCGCTCCGCCCAAAGTCACGATATTCTGTGTGGTGGTGAAATAAATCTCAGGCTCAGTCTGAACAGCTCCTTCCGGATAAACTGTCATCGTGAATTCACATGAATAGGTCGTTCCATTGTCTATGATGCTTCCCGTGAGTTTTGACTTTCCGCTCTTCAATCCTTTTACCGTACAGGCAAGAGGATAATCATTGTTTTTAGTCACGCTGATTACTGACGGATCAGAAATAGTCCACTTGAACTGAGAGAAATCATACTCCACATACTCTTCTTCGGATGCACCTTCATTTTCAAATCCCGCATGACTGCATACTACCGTAACTTCATTCCCAACGGTGAAGTTATAATAGAGCTTGTCCGCATAAAGGGCTTTCATGTTCATCAGCGTTTCTTCATCATCCGCCGTCATAACAAGAACTGTTTTATCTGATTCTGCCTTATTGTGATGTGCATTCAAATGACTGATTGTGCTTCCACTTCCATGAGCGGGAGCTTTTACCGTTGCAATGTTTCCGTTTCCTGTAGCAGAAAGACGCGAATCATCAATGCTCCAGGTAATACCGGAATCATCAGAAAGATTTTTATTATTTCCACGAAGCTGTACGGTATAGTCCTTTGACTCCCCGTTCAAGATACGAAGAAGCCCTTCGCCTGTAAAATAAAGCGGCTCTTCCAAAATAGCGTCCTTATTCAGAACCTTTACCAGAATCTCAGTAGGGTAGAGGATTTTCGGATGTGTGATAGTGATTACCGCAGTTCCTTCAGCAAGCGGTTCAAGATAAGCTGAGCCATAAGAATAGGTTGCGGCAGCGGCACGTGCGGAAGTATGGAAGACAGAGCCGTTGGCAGTTTCAAGGTTGATAACCTTTCCTGTGCTACCGTCCGCAGTGGTGCTTTTTACGCTCCACATAAAGCCTGATTAATCGCCGTCTTCTCCACCTTTAAGCGAAATATTGATAGTCTGACCTGCTGCTCCGACTTTTGTTCTGATATAGTTCTGGCTTGTCGTGATATAACAGCTTGCGTCCACTGCGTCTTTGAGCTGACCATTTGCAATCACAAGAACTTCACGGCTGTACTCACTCTTTTCGTGAGAAATAATCAGCTTGCAGGAACCGTTAGCCACACCTTTGAGCGTTACCTGATTCCCGACAGAACCAACTATTTCTGCAACATTGTAATCGTCAAGAATATATTTGAAACCGTCTATGTTGTATTCACCGGCGTTCAGATTAACAAGCTCGCTTGTTATAGTCTGTTCGGTCACTCCAGTCAAAGTGACAACGGTTGTGCTTGGCTGGATATACACATTTTTTACTATTGAAATTACACGGCACAGAATATCAAGCGGGTAGGCTGAATCCGGGTGAGTTACTCGCAAAGTGCAGCTTCCACCATGCTTAGGGCTGATTACTGCATTATTTCCGTTAAAGCTCAGACTAATCGGGCTTTCCTCATCTTTCTCGTTGATGATTTCCCACGCAAACTGGCTGTCGAGCAAACCTTCTTTACCGTTCACAAGTGAAACTGAGATTGCCTTGTCTCCATCGTCCTGGTTCATCGTTACAATGTTGTTGCTTGTGGTGATGTAACTTACTTCGGTTGCGTCCGCAAAGACATACACGCCCATGTAATATGGATAAGCTGCCTTTGTGTGCGTGATTTTGATTCTTGCATATCCGGCATCCTTTGCCGTAATCATACAATACTGACCTGTCGGCTGAATCGAAGCGACTGCAGGATTGTCTACGGTCCAGGTATAACCATCAATATCCGAAACATCGCCGCCATAAAGTGAGACAAATACCTTTTCACTCACGCCCGGTGAAGTCTGCAAGACTGAATAATTTGAATAGATGTACGGCTCTGTCGTGACCTCGTAGTTTTCTGCAAAGCCCTTTACAGTAACAAGACAATGTGCCTCATAACCGCCGTAAGAGCAACGGAGCGAAGTCTGACCTTCTGCCAAGCCCTTGATTGTAACGCCCCAATTAGATGATTTGTCGCACTCGATAATCGAAGCGTCATAATCCCATTTAAGCGTGATGTTTTTCTGTTCCTTGCTCGGCTTTACCGAAACAGAAACATATTCCATCGCCCCAATCTGCGTTTCCAAAGCAGTCTTTGCAAGCGAAAGCGAATTGATTTCGATTACTTTTGCTGCAGGGCTTTCATCAAAGCTGTTGAAAAAGCTACATGACGGTAAGCCAAGAGTAAAACTTGCAAGCGACAAAACGCCTGCAAGCCTGAGTTTTATATTTGAGATTTTCATTAAGTACTCCTCGTGATGTAAAAAAATAATCTCGTTTTAGTTTGGAACTATCGTGTTCTTACATACCGTTCCTGTGCCACAGGGATTTCCACAGGCGGAAGCTCCAGCGGCGTGTTTGTAATCAGTTTGATTTCCGTGCCCTCCTTGATTTTGATTGTTGGTTTTATATCCAAAGCCTTATTCAATATTTTGTTTCCCATCTTGCTCGCTTCGGCGTAAATATCTGTCATTGAGTTTTTGATATACTCGTTATTCTGCGAATTGATGTCATTTGAAATTTCCGTCTGGATAATGCTGAACATCGCAATCATTCCGAGAGCTTTAAGCGTCTCGAACGGATGATTTGAAACACTTCCGCGATAACCGCTCGCTCCCTGAGCATTTACGCCGTTCATATTTCCAAGCTGAACCCGGTAATTATCCGGACGGATAAGCAGATTCCATGCGACCTGAACATCCTTCTGCCCGTAGCTCACAGATGAATTGTATGTTGCCATCAAGAGCGAACCTTCTGGAATCAAAAGAAAAGAATGATCCTGGCTTGAATACACATTCTCGGTTACGCGGGCAATTACCACGCCGGGATTATCCGTGTTGATTGCCGTAACCAGTGCGCCTGAGATAATCGCTCCGTCCCAGAGAGATGCCTTGCTCAGATACTTACCGCCAGTACTTCCAGCTCCAGAATTGAAGAAGTTTTCGCGGTTGGTGTCGTAAGCATTTGTAGCGGGGGTAGTTGAGCCTGTAGAAGCTATCCCATTTCCGAACGCTCCGTTTCCATAAAGCAAGTTCTGTAAGCTCTGTGTCTGTGCCATCTGCTGTGCAATGAATTCTTCACGACTCATTCTTTGTCCACTGGCATTCGTGCCATAATTCCCGCTCATAATCTGCGAAACAAGATTTCCGTTCTGCTGCTGGCTTGAATAATCCAGAGCTGCAAGCCCTTCAATCTTTCTTGGGGATTTTGAATTACGGGTATCAGGTCTGTCAGATTTGTAATTTGACTTGCTTCCGACTGACGAAACAGGTGCGGTTCCGACTTCTCCATGCTGCGGAAGCTGGAACTCTGCGGGCAAAGTTTCTAGAACATCATCTATTTCCTTTTCCGACTTTTCGGTTTCGCTAGAATCAGACTTTTCAGAATTTCCAGACGAAAAATCAACAGGCGACTTGTCCTTAAACTCAATCACTGTCTTAGTTCCAGCCTTGTCGAGTTCACTTGAATCCTGCTGCTTTCGCTTCCAGCTTCCAGCGTTCATCGCAACAAAGGCAATCAGAAAAATCACAAGAACGCCCACCATAATTACACCGATTATCGTCCCGGTGTTGAGCATACGAGCCTCATTTTCCTCTTCCGGAGGCATAAGCTCATCTTCGTCCTCGTCTGCGTACAGTTCTTCTTCTAAAAGCTCATCCGCTTTTTCTTCTCCACTTTGAGCCGTCAATTCCTCTGTCTGATTTTCAGGTGATTCATTTTCGCTCATTCATCACCTCCAGCCTCAGATTCTTCCGTTTGTTCAGTCTTTTCCAAGTCGGTTTTCTTCGTGACTTTCTTTTCAACCACAACCTTTTCTTTCCCAAGTCTGAGTGTGATCTTGTTGATAAGGCGAGGAATCACGAAAGTGTTTTTATGAACGCTGTAATTCACGATTTCGTTTTTCTCATTAAACAGAACAGGCAGCTTTTTCTGAAGGACAACCGGCTCAACTTGAATATAGGTGCACTGTCCGTCGTCATAAATGCGGTTCGGCAAAAACTCCGGCTTTTTGAATCGCGAATATTTGATTTTGTAGTCGAAGGAAAGAAGCTCAGGATTTGATACCCGCAGATAGTCGCTTATAATCTCACGACCTTTATTCGGGTCTTCCTTCTTTGCCCAGACATTCTTTTCAAGCGGGTATGAGAACTTCACCATAGCCATGTGCGTATCCGAAAACGAACGCAAGCGGAAATGATAAACACGACGGTCTGTAATAATCACAAGAGAGGAGTCCTGCTTTGAATAGGCTGGTTTTACGAAAAGATGCTGCACATCCTTTCCTGTAATTGGATTTTTTGCAACTCCCGCCGTCAACTCCCAGACCGATTCATCCTCCGAAAGCAGGGGAGTTCCAATAACGACTTCGCCTTCTTCCAGAACAATGTCCGTAAGATGATAAGGCTGGGCGTAGACTTCGAAGACAAAGTTATCATTGAACTGATAGAAGAATGTCCCACTTTTATAATGCTCCGGCTTCTGTGTAGCCCGCTTCTGGCTGTCAGTTACCGCATCATAGCCCGTGAGCTTTTTATTTTCAGTTTCGGGATTGTCGTGCTGTTCAGGAACATAAACAGGACGGTCCACATATACTACTGTTTCCTCAACATCCTGTACCTTCAATTCTTCTTGTGTCAGAAAGTTCTTTTCGTCAGCTTCGTTAAGCTGCTCTTCTTCCTCAATGGAACGAGCGGCTTTTGGTGACTCCAACTTAAAGTTGTTGGGAAGTTCCATGTTCTGTGTGGTCGTGCATGAGGTAAGCAGAACGCTTACCGTAAGCACATATGCAAGTTTTCTTTTCATTGGTTGTACTCCTCTTGATGTATTTTTTTTGATTTGTGACTTATTTTGTTTTTGTTGATGTGTTTTCAATCGGCTTCATATCAAAAGCTGTGATGTAGATTCCAAGCGGATTATCCTTGATGTCCTCGTCCGAAGGCTGGAGCATTTTGACCGTAATAACCGCACGGAACGATTCATCGCTCATCATCTGCCCGGAAAGCTGGCGGGTAATAATCTGATAATCAACCTGATAAGTGTCTGCGGAAAGCTTTAACGGTTCGGTCTGGAAAATAACTTCCTTCGTGCGATTCCCGAAATCTTTGAAAGGATTGTTTTCACGGACAAGCGTTGAATACTTCTGTGCTGTTGTTGAAGTCAGAAGATGATAAGTTTTTGCAACAGATTTTTTCATCACTATCTTATCAGTGGAAAGCGTGTTCGTAAGGCTGATGAATTCTTTGACCTGTGCCTGAATCGCAACTTCGGGAACATTGAAGTTCTGATAGTTTCTGCGGGAAACAGGACCGATGTACTGCGTTTCGCCAAAATCATTCATCGTAACAAGTACGGGAATTGAATCTGGGCGACTGACAGCAAATATAGTCAAAGTGCTGGAGCTGCGGATTGAAAGGGGTTGCGTTGGTTCCCTTCGGCAAGAAATTTTTTGAACTCAATGTACCTCCCTGGGCAGGTCAGTACATTTTTCAGAATATCTAAAAGCGGGCTTTTAGTCAATATTTCATTTAGTACATAAATCATTCACATTCTTCTTAAAGTCTGACAAAATTCAGTTTCTATGCTATAATGAAGCCTAGGGGAATCGGATATGGAAATTGATATTGAAATTGACGGACTAACCAATTGCCTTGTAGAACGGGCAACAGGACAAGAAAAAGATACTCAATATCGCCTTATTTCAAAAACAATTACAAAGGCTGAAGCAGAAAATTTGAAAATAGCTGGCTGGCTTTTTGATTGGAGCATTCCTCACTCAAATGGATACGAAGTTTACGAACTTTTGTTAAAAGACACAAATGAAAGACAAGGCTTAATAGCACTAAAACATATTCGTAATCAACTTTATACTCATGTTGATGTTGTAGAATCTTCTCCCTCTAATAGAGGAAGCCATGGTATTTATCAAGGTGTTGGTGCTCATTTGTTTGCAATCGCTTGCAAATTAAGCTGGGATGTTGGAAATGAAGGTTTTGTTCAGTTTAAGGCAAAGACAAATCTTGTTGAACATTACAGAGAAACTCTAAATGCTCAGAATATTGACGACCAGAATATGTTTATTGATAGTTACTCTGCTATCAATCTTATAAAAAAATATTTTTCAGAGGAGGCTTAATATATGATTAGCGTCAGAGAACCTGTTGTTTGTGATAATTATACTATTACATTCAAAGAACCAGATGTTGCTCTACGATTCGGAGAAGCAATGCCAGACTCACGACTTACCGAGCCTTCCGATGGAAAAGTATTTCGTCTTAGGGAAGCCATTATACTTTCAAAAAAGTTAGGTCGCCCTCTAACAAAAGATGAAATGAAAGAATTTACTTTGTAACGACTGGCGGAGATTCCAAGTCTGACTTGAAATCTCCGCCAATAATGACATCGCATTTATCTTTCAAATCCGTATGATTTATCATTAACAACACGGATATTTCGTTCTGAAATCTGCTTCTTTAATCCTCCTGCAGGAGCGGAAATTGATACCGTCTTTCCTTCAAGATTTTCCTTGTGAAGCTGATAAACCGGGACATAGATTCTTTCTTTATCCGTTCTGATAATCACTGCGTCATTCCAGCTTTCATCTTTATCAAAATTGATTGTCTTCTCGACTACACCGTAAACGCTGCCGCCTTCAAATAAACGCAGTGGCAGGGGAGACGGCTTGAGATATTCATCAAGAAACGAATTATACCGTCCGCTTGCCTGTAAGACTTCCTGCCATTCAGGTTCAGGATTCAGTGTGAAAAAAGCACCTTCGTTCTGTGCAAGTTTTATCGTTGTCAAATACGCAAGCCTATTCTGTAAACTTTGATTCAGGTTCTTCGCAAAAATCTTTCCGTCATATTGCAACAACCTGTCGTCAAGGCTCGTCCATCTGGCCGCCAGAGGAAGCCGTTCGTTTGTAGCTTGGATTTCCTCATAACTTCGCTCTCCTATCATCACAGTTATCATTTCAGAAAGCACTTCCCGCATTGTCGTCTTAACCATCTCCTTTGCAAAAAACACCTTTCGTCCGTTCTTGACTGTTCCGTTGATTGCAAGATGTGCATGACGGTGAGCGGTATTATTGTGGATGCAGCTTTCCCAGTAGAGTTTGTAGCCCGTTAGATTTTCCAGCCGTTCAATGAATTTTCCTGTCAAAAGCTTCAAGTCTACATTCTGACTTTCCGGCGAGATGATGCATTTGAAATGGTCTTTAGCCATATTCGCTTCGTATTCCGCAAGGTCAGTCCCGAACAATTCAGGCTTTTCCTCGACTTCCGATTTTTCAGTCTGCGGCATATAGGTTTTCAGATATTTCAGATGAGCCTCTTTTGAATGCCCAATCGACATCTTAAAAGTGACTCTCTGCTTTCGTGAGTTTTCCGAGCCTTCCGACTTTACATGAAAACCGCTGCTTCCAAAACTGCCATTCTGCGATTTGTGCCATCTGGCACTTTTTGTTTTAATGAGATTTTTCAAAATCCTGTTCAGGTTCCCAACATCGTCTTTTTTGTACGCTGGTCTTCGCCAATCATAAAGCCCTGTGTCTTTCTCAGGATTTTCTTTTTTGGGGTGATTAAAAATTGATTTGATATTCTCCATATACGCTCCGTTTTTAGTGCGCCACTTGGCACATCAGATTGATATATGGGCAGGTCGGATTAAATGTATCGGAGCGGGGAGTAAAAGGTCAAGACAGCAGGAAAGCCAGCAAAAATAGGGGTGTGCCACACGAAAATGCCCTGTGCCACAAATCTGCCTAGGTATTACAAGGAATTAGAATCCTCCGTGCCACATTTTTTATCTTGTGGTCAGTTGGTTCAAGAAACTTTCATCACTTTAGCCACTTTGCGCCATCTGGCTCATCACAAATTGCTTGATTCTCTTCCTCAAAATCACTATCTTAATCCAATCATACTTCGACCTGCCCAGGAAGAGGTTTAATGATTATACTTACCGAAAAACCGAGCGTGGCAAAAGACTTCGCTTCGGCACTGGGCTGTAGTTATTCCGCAAAAGACAAATGCTACAAAAGTTCTGACGGAAAAACTACGATCGCAAACTGCGTGGGGCATCTGTTTAATCTGGCAGAACCTGCCGCCTACAATCCGTCCTTCAAAAGCTGGAAGAATCTTCCTATCATTCCCGAAAATTTCATTTACCAACCAAGCGAAAATCTGAAAGATGTCGCAAAAAATGTCGTTTCGCTTTTGAAACATCACAAAACGGATGAAATCCTGATTGCGACTGACGCAGACAGAGAAGGGGAGATTATCGCACGGGAATGTTTGAATGCTGCCGGAATTACCGATTCCGACAATATCCGTAGGTTTTGGGTTTCTCAGGCTCTCACAAAAGATGTGATTCTGGACGGAATCAAAAATGCCCGGCCGATTTCCGATTATGACTTTCTTGCCAAACAAGGCTTCGCACGACAGAAAGCTGACTGGCTCATCGGAATGAACGCAACTCGTTATGTATCAAACAGGGTAAACGGCGGGGGAGTTCTTGCTGTTGGCCGGGTTCAGACCGCAATCCTTTCAGAAATCGCCAGACGCTGCGAGGAAATTTCCAGCTTCAAGCGCGAAAAATACTACGAAGCAGAAGCAGCCTTGCTTGCGCCAGATGACACATCATGCGTAACTGCAACTTTTGAGAAAGACGGTTCTACGCACTTTTCCGATAAATCCACAGTCCAGAAACTGGACTCTCTCGAAAACAAAACTGCAAAACTTGTTTTCGTAAAACACGACAAGCGCACTGTGAATCCGCCGCAGCTTTACAACCTGAATGACCTTCAGAAAGATGCATTCGCATACTTCGGCTACTCTGCAGAAATGACTCTTTCAGTCGTCCAGAGGCTTTACGAGAATTACAAATGCGTTTCTTACCCCCGCACTCCTAGCCGAGTAATGGGAAGTCACAATGTTGAACTTTGCCGTGAACTTTTCGACAAAATGCTCCGTGCTTCGCCTGAATACTTTGAGCTTCACTCAGTTGCTGAAATCAATGAAAGCAACAAACGGATTTTTGATGATTCAAAACTGGAAGCACATCACGCACTTATTCCTCTCAGCACATTACCTGAAAATGCAACAGTTGAAGATGACAACATCTACTCGCTGATTCTTGAACGCTTCATGCTTGCTTTTGCCCCAGCTTGTGAAATGGAAAACATGACCGTACATCTTTCCGTGAATGAGAATATCTTTGTCACAAGAGGAACGAAAGTCATAAACGCCGGCTGGAAAGATTACCGCAGATTCACCAGAAATCTTGGTAACAGAAATGAAATATCGGACGCACAGGATTTGAGCGAAATCGAACTTGAAAATCTTACGGTGAAATCAATCGAAGTAAAGGAAAAATTCACCAAACCGCCGAAGCATTACAATGAGGCAAGTCTCCTGGCGTTTATGGAAAACCCGAAAAACAGCGACAATCAGAAGCTCGCAGGTCTTGGAACTTCCGCCACCCGCCATACCTTCATTCAGAAGCTGATCCGCAATAAGTTCATCACCGCAGAAAACAAGAATCTTCTTGTTACTAAACAAGGAGAACGGCTGCTTGAAGTTCTTTCTAAAACGCCGTTCAAAAACATCGCCGATGTCTCGGAAACCACAAGATGGGAAGAAGAACTGTCCGAAAATCCTGATTCTTTCCTCGAAGAAATCAAGTCCTACATCAAGGACGCAGTTTCGGAGGGTGCCGCATGAACGAATCACTTTTCTTTTTTTCGCGGAACGGCTACGAAGTTCGGAAACTCAAAGTTCTTGGCACGACTTATTACATTGTTACCGGAAAAGGTAAACGCTACATCAGAAAATCGCTCAAAAGCGTGAATGATATTGTCGGTGAACCTTAAACAATAAATCAAGCCGAAAAAGGGCAGGGGAGCAATTTTTTGTTCCCTTGCCTTGCAATTCTATCTTTTCAAAATTACTCCGAAGTTCTTCTCGTAATTCTTTGAAACCTTGTATTTCCCTTCATAGTATTTCCGTACATGTGCGTTCATGCACTTAACAGGCTGGTTGGAATAGCTGAATATATTAAAGAGTCTTAGTAATTCTGACTGAGGGAAGCGTTTAAGCCCACACGGATTTAAGTCATACAAACGAAGCAGGAAGTAAACCAAGTCTTTATCCCTATGTTTGTCCGTACTGTGATATTTTGGAATCCAAGGATTATTTCCAGACTTTGCTTCCATTATCATGTCCGAATAATTTTTCAACAAAACCTCTGTCAATTTTTCAAAAACAACAGGTGATTTTACAAATGTCTGTATCCTGTCAAATCTTTCAGATGGATGCTTTTTCAGATACATATTTATAAAATCACAAATACAAAATTCGTTGGTAATTCCATGAGATTCGAAGAGAAGTTTTTCGGATTGTTCATATATATCTCCAAAAATTGTTTTCAATTCGTTCAGAAATGAACTCTGCTTGCGTATAATGTAATCCAGAGAAAATCCTTCATATTGCGGGCACTCCATTTTATAAAGCCCGCTGTTCTGAAATCCAAACTGCTTGTATAAACTCATAGGCATCACAAAAATAGTCCTTCCCATCGGGTTATTCAGGAAAGATTCTGGTGTGACATAAAACGAAAATTGGTTTAAGAGACCTTTTACAAAAAAGGTCAGGACTTGCATAAGGCGTTCTTCTATTCTACGAAAATCAGTGTAAAGAAGACTTAAATCATTAATATATCCACTACATGGGATTTCACTTGCCCGAAAAAGAGTAACCGCTGGAAAGATAGAATTTATATCAGGAACAGCCTCATCCGGAATGTAACGGACAGCAACAGAAAGTCTGAGGAATTCTTTTACCTCATAAATAATTTTATCAATTCTAATATTGTTTTTGTCATACTCCAAATCCGAAGCTGTACAAAGCACATCTGAGAAAAGCGACATAAGTCCATGTATCATATGTTTTGATCTCTCAAATTCACGCATTGCTTCAGAGACATGCTGTTCACTCGTCAGTGAAAGCATTGATGATTTCTTAACCTGAACAAATCCTGTCAAAACAGAGTCGATTACAGAAAGCACTTTTAACAAATATTCACTTACAGACCGAATTTCCGAAAACTTATATGTAATAAATGTAGTCGTAGAAAATGTAGATTTTACATCAAGAAAGCTATAGCAGGGCAAAGTGCCAGACATATCACGAAGCGATTTATTATAAAGTTCCGCACTGTTGAAAGTTTCCTGTTCTAAATGAAATTCGTTTTTTCTCTGTTCCTCTGACTTCTTTTCAAGAAATGAAATGTCAAAATCGATATCCTTAAAGCTATTAATTTTTGATGTATAACCCTGTGCAAGTATTTTTACAGAATTTCCAACAACCATCTTTGTCCTAACCTATATGAATCAATAAAAGTGTGAAAGGTAATAGTAATTTAAATTAAATATCTAGTCAATAAATATACTTTTTTTAGTATTTCTTATAACTTTATTGATTATTTTTTCCCCACTATATATAATACAATCCGGTAGCTTGAATGGAAGGTGCAGAATTTTGGACAAAGGTTAAAAAGCGACTCAAAGAACTGGATAAAAAGCAGGACTGGCTTGCTTCTAATTCCGGGCTACTTGTGCAAACTCTCCGAAATAATATCCATAACGACAGACTTCCTTCATTAAAAGACACACTTTCTATCTTAAAAACATTAAATCTTACATGGGAAGAATTCGAGCATTATCCAAATCTAACTTCAAAAGACGGAATCCGGAATATCCCGGTTGGCGAACAATATTTCTCAGCAGGTCACGGGCAGCATGTTCCTGATAATTATGTAGAAACAAAAGATTATGTTGCAGTCCCAAATTCATTAAAATACCTTGGCGATAATATCCGAGCAGCATATGTCCGTGGCGACTCAATGGAACCAACATTTTTTGACAGCGACATAATCATCTACGACACCAATGGTTATGACGGAAATGAGGGCATCTACGCAATCATCTACAACAGCAAAGGATTTGTAAAACGGCTCCAGCCAACCAAAAACGGCGTAAACATAATCAGTGACAATAAGATTTATGAACCAATGTTTGAAAGTTCAGAAAGTGATGATTTTATCGTAATCGGACGCGTAAGATATTCGGTCCACAAAGTCTAGACTTTACTTCCTATAATAAGGATTCTGTCTACCTAATTCTATATATTATAAAATTTAAGTATACCCTATCTGGAAAACTATTGCAAGCTATTTTTCCCCGTATTCAAATAACAAATTGCATTATTTTGGCTTTCTCAATTTATTATTGCGTAAAGCATATTTTCAGAATCTAAAATAAATAATTATTTCTTTATTTCTCAATGATAGTAATTGTACAAGGAACAATGCTATTCCTTAACCAATTACTTTTTTTTGAAGTCCACCTATATAACTTGTAGTAAATTTTATTATGCAATAACTAATTGTAATTGTTTTTTTTATTTTTTCTAGTATATACTAGAAAAGTAGGTGATGAATAAAATGTATAAGGAACTAATTAAAAAACTTGAAACAAAATATTTTTTTTATCGTGAACCAACAGATAATGAAATATACAACTTTCTAGGTAAATTAAAGACGATTAAGTCTCATTTCGGTTATATATCAGATAATATGGTCGATGAAATGTGTTGAAAAATATCTACCATATGCAAGTCTAAATCTAAATGAGGCTGAACACATGAATTATGAACGTCTTTTAATTGCCGAATTATCAGAGATTATCGATGGACTTTAATGAAGCTAGAACTAAATATCAATCTAGAATGAACGTTTTAATTGAACAAAGTCGTTCAAAAAAGATTGAAAAAAACATATTATTTACTGAATTAGTACGTATAGGCGATATATTCTGTACTGATATTGAATCTATCATATGCGAAAAAATATCCTCAATTTTATCTCCAGCAGAGAAAAATGATCTTTTAGAAACGATTGAGGAAACATTTAAGACTGTAATAAAGCACTATAAAATTTTGAAGAAACTTTCTCAAAAAATTAATTATGAGTCCCCAAATACTGTTATTATTTTTTTACAGAATGTTTATAAATCCAATGCAGAAAAAAATAGTATCAAGGAGTATAAGAAAAAATTTGCGGATGAAGGCTTATCTGTAAAGGGGTTTGAAACCAGGAGGAAATCTAAAATGAAAACGACAAAGTGTAATGTCCCTGGAATAATAATAACAGCAATTGTAACTTTGTTGATAATTGCAGCTCTCGTTATTTACAATAATATTGGTAAAAATATATCCATTAATATTCCTATGCTTATTACTGCAGTTATTGCATTAGGTATTTGTATTATTTTCTGCTTTATAAAATTTGTTCAAGACTCTTCTTCTTATCTTATTTTCAGGATATTAGCATCATTAGCTCCAAGTGTATTACTTGTTTCATTAATAAATGTAACAGTAAGAATAAGCCTTACATTCAGAATTTTAACTTTAGATGCAATCGGAGTTGTTGCCTTAACGGTTTTCTTTTATTTAGTTAAGCCTGCAAAACCACAGGAATATAAAACTGCATCAGAGTTAAAACAAGATAACTAGCAATAAAATTATGATTTTTTCTGCCTGCTTCTTTCTAGTATATAGAATTAGGCAGGATATACATTCTGCACTATCAAACTTAAAAATCATCTATGCATAAGCATAAGTTTTTATTTCTTCTAACTGAGGAGCAAGCTCTAATTTTGCATTTCTTATATCTATATCATCCTGTAAAGCCATAAAATAACCATCAGAAACGCCAAAAAATTTAGCAAGGCGCAAAGAGGTGTCTACTGTAATTTTTCTACGATTGTGCAGAATATCCTGTATACGAGATGTAGGAACATTAATTTCCTGTGCCACCCTATATGCAGAAAGCCCAAGTGGAATAAAGAATTCTTCATTTAAAATTTCACCCATTGTAGGTGTTTCGATATAATCTGCCATAGTTTGCTCCTAGTGGTAATCCACAATTTCTACATCGTAAAAATGTCCGTCTTTTTCTGTAAAACAGACACGCCACTGATCATTTATACGGATAGAATGCTGCCCTTTCCTGTCTCCCACAAGTTGTTCCAAATGATTATTCGGAGGCACCCTTAAATCTTCAAGACACTTCGCATTATCTATCAACATGAGCTTTCGCAAGGCAACTTTCTGAATTGTATTCGGAAGGCGTCTTGAAAACTCCTGCTTATATATAAGCTCAGTTTCTTTGTCCGCAAAACTTTTAATCATACATTTATTATAACCGTTATGCGTGTATATGTCAAACAGTTATTTTTTCTATTTCCTTTTAGAACTTGCCGATTTAAGCCTGTGGTTAATTCAGGCGAACTCTAATATTCCTTCATAAGCATATTCAAAACAAGCTGCGTTTTTTTAGCATTTTTAATAATTTCAACTGCGCTATTTTTGATTTATATCTGAACTATTGATTTTTGAAAGATTTGAAAAGGAAAGAAGTCACTAATCGTAATTCTGCTGACCTCTTTTTGATTTGAATTACAGGAACAAAGCTCCAAGCGGACTAGCCATCGCTAATATTCCAAGAACTAGCAGCACCCACCAGTACCTGGCAAGCAAGCATAATACAGGAATTGCAACAATCGCTGAAATTATTGTAACAATCATAAGCTACGACCTTTCAAGCTGGATTGCCTGGTACATTTCAGTCCGAACATCCTGTTTTGTAGTCTTGAAGATGCTGTCAAAGTAATCAAAGTATGTATATCTGTGCCATTTGCCGAAATCGTCCACATATCCGTCATCTACATTCGGTGCATAGAACGAAACTCCACCAATTCTGGTTGCTTCGTACATACTGCTGTAGCCCGGCTGTGCAAAAAGTTTCCGTGCAAAGATAAATCCAATTGTCAGCTCAGGATTTTTCACAGAAGTCGCATAACCCTGGATTCCAAGAACCTTGTCCGTTCCATCCAAAGTCACGGTTCTGTCTGATCCTAAATTGAGAGCAAGACCGTAGTACATCAGATTATTGAACTTGAAAGCATAAATCTCACCGTCAATCGAAATGTACTGCTCATCAAGGAATATTACCTCATGATGTCTGTTCATCTTATCCACTGTGCTAAACTTTCTGAGATATGAACCGTCACTGATTTCCGTTTCCGCTCTACTCTGCACTGTTTCAAGAGATTCTGTTACCGGAACTGTGTAATCTCTGCCAAAAATTCCTTTCGCTGTTGCACAGGAAGTCAGCGAAACCAGCACCATCACAAAAGCTGCCGCAAATGATTTTTTCATACGCCACACTCTCCTTCCCTAAAAATCCATTTCAAGATTTGAAAGACAAGATTCAATGTTGTCTCTTGTAATTTCCCATCCTTGTTCCTGGCATTTAGTCACCGCCCAAACACCTGCTTCCATCGCACTCATTGATTTAAGAACACCGGGAAAGTCCGTAATGCTCAGAGGCATTACCGTTGTAGCATTTTTCACGAGAGTCGGCGTATCATCGTCAAAAATGAAGTTTTCATCTTTCATTCCGCCCAGCTCTTCTATCCGTATCTTCGATTTTACAAACGCGAGATTCGGATAATCCTTCTTGAATTCGTCTATTGTCATAGGCACTCCTTACCCTGTTCGGGATTTTTATGTGTTTATGCCTATAATATAATGTCGGTTTTTGAATAAGTCAATGAAATATTCAAGATAATTTAGAAAGACACTTTTTCATTTATTTTGACTTTTCTTCTGGAGTTTTTTTCTCATATTTATTTATCTGAGTTTTGGGAAGGTGCAATTTATCGACTATGAATTTACTGACGGTCTTGTTTTCCTCGGATGCAAAAAGCCGTAACATATCTGCCTGTTCTTTCGTAAGAGTAATTGTAATTGTGGTTGAATTTCTGCCAGTAACTTTTCGTCCGGCCCCTTTTCTGGCTCCACCCCAGTTATGATCATTCATATTTATATAATACCTCAAAAATCTTGATTTGACCAACGATATATTCGAGACATTGAATTCAAAAAACAATTGACTTTCGACTAATTTGGAGTTAGACTCCAAATTAGTCGAAATACTTAAAGGGGGCTATATGTATATCAATCGTCATATACTGCCATATCTGAGCAGAATGAAAAATCAATTCCGAGTACTTCTGATTACCGGTTCTCGTCAGGTTGGAAAATCAACCTTACTGAAAGAAAAACTACTCCCCGAATATGAATATGTAACCCTTGACGATTTAACGGAGCTATCTCTCGCTCAAAATGACCCCGCGCTATTTTTTAAGAACCATCCTCTTCCTGTCATTGTTGATGAAGTACAGCGTACCCCTGATTTGTTCCTCCAGATAAAGCTCCTTGCTGACAATTCAAAAGAAAAAGGACAAATTATTCTTACAGGTTCACAAAGTTACAAGTTGTTGAGCAAAGCTGCAGATTCTTTGGCTGGCCGAGTCTGCATCATCAATATGGCAGCTCTTTCTCTTCGAGAAAAATTCAACATTGACTTTAATACTGAATTTCTCCCAACAACAGACTATATAGAAATGCGAAAGAAATCAGTAATACCATACGAAAACCTGTGGAATCATATCTGGCGGGGAAGTATGCCTGAACTAGCAGATGAATCTATCGAATGGGAACCATTTTATCGGTCTTATATCCGAACTTATCTTGACCGGGATGTGGCTGACATTATTACCGCAAAAAATCTCGTTAAATTCCACAACTTCATGCAATGCATAGCCGCTCGTGTCGGGGAAATGTTTAATGCGGATAGTCTTGCCCGTGATGTTGGTGTCACAAGTAAAACTATTGCAGAATGGACAAGCATACTGGAATCTTCCGGCGTAATCAGACTTTTACAACCTTATGAAAAGAATGTTTCAAATAGGGCAGTAAAGACTCCAAAGATATATTTCATGGACACAGGCTTAGTTTGCTTCCTTGTAGGATGGACCTCTGCACAAGTCGCAATGAACGGAGCTATGGCTGGCGGGCTTTTTGAAAACTTCGTTGTCAGCGAAATAATCAAATCATACTACAATGCCGGGCATGAAACAGAAAAAATTTATTTTTACCGCGACAAGGACAAAAGAGAAATAGATTTAGTCATTGAAAAAGATAATACCCTTTACCCTATTGAAATAAAAAAATCGGCTCGTCCAGGAATTGAAATGGCAAAGCATTTTCCAGTACTCTCAAAAATTGCTGGCACTTCTGTAGGTCAAGGCTGTATTATATGTCAGTGTGATAAACCAATGTATTTAAGCGATGATGTAGTTTCCCTACCGATTGAATACATCTAATTCTTTCCGACTATTTTGGAGTCAGGCTCCAAAATAGTTGTTTTTTTCTCTTAGTTCTAAGATAAATTATGTACTAATTGAAATATTTTTCAAAATCTCATATACTCCTTTCATAAACAAAAATCTTGCCTGCCCAGGTAAGGATTTGTTTTGAAAGAAAAGGAAGAATTTTCTAGACTTGACCCGGACAGCTCGTACATATTCAGATGGCTTGCGCTGCTCAACTGGGTTGTTCCAATCTGCCTTGTAATCACAGGGCTTATAATCACGACACAGAAATTTGCACCTCTCATGAACTACGACCCGCGCGTAGTCGGAAATCCTGCCTTCATCTTCAAAAACGGATACAGGCTCTACAATCCGCTCGTGTTCCTCATCGGGATGATGAAGTTCGCGTTCAATGACGCATATTCGTACTATTTTTTTCAGGCGATTCCTGCGACCTTCATCTGCCTTTCGCTTGCGGCACTGACTTTCGTAATCACAAGCATCCTCTTAAGTTGCCATCAGAAAAACCAGCACATTCACGGAACAGCCCGCTATGCGACACGAAAGGACTTGAAGAACTACGGAATGCTCCAGCGTCATGGTGTTGTCTGCGGGGAACTTGCAGAAGCTAAGATTCCGTACAAGATTGATGTCGAGAAGGCATCCCTCACCCTAAACTGCAAAAAGCCGGCACCTCTTATCTGTCATTCAGGAAGAACAAACACGATGATGATTGCTCCTACAAGAAGCGGAAAAGGCGTTTCAACCGTAATTCCGACCTGCCTGAACTACGGCGTTCCGTACAAGGCTTATGACAAGAAATCCCACAAGAAAGTCATAAAAGGCCGAGGTTCAATGGTTATATTTGATCCAAAAGGAGAGAACTGGGCTGCGACTGCGGGCTACCGCTCAAAGTTCAGCAAGGTAATTCCGTTTCGTCCTCTCGACCCGAACGACAATACAGCCCATTACAACCCGATTTGGGAAATCCCCGATTCACCGAGCGAGGCTTTCGGCTGGGCGGATACTATCGGAGAAATTTTCTTCGGAGTCGTGCTTCATGTCCGTTTCTGTAAATCAATTCCGTGGAAAGAAAAGAACCTTGCGACAGTCCTTCACATTTTCTCAAGCGCAACAAACGATGATGAGAAAAAAGTCTCTTCCCCAAATGCAAATCCGCAGAATCAAAACGAAGAGAACGGCGGACCAGGAGCCAAGATGCTCGAAGAACTTATCAAATCTGACCACGGAAACGAAAAGATTCACCAGCTGATTGTTGAAGCTGCAAAGCGAAGCAAGATTCAGACTCCGAAGGAGCGGGCTTCCACCTACTCTACCGTATTCAGCAAAATCTCGCTTTTTCAGGATCCGCTTCTTGCTCAGGCAACAGCCTATTCAGATTTCAGCGTAGATGATTTCATCAACTCAAAGAACGGAATCAGCCTGTACCTCATCGTGCCTTACAACCACATAAAGCGAATCAGCCCTGTCTTCAGAATGATTATCACATTCATGATCAAAAAGTTCAGTGCGGGCGAGACAAACGCAAACGAAGTAAAGCTCAAGATTCCTTGCCTCTTCCTTCTCGACGAATTCCCCGTCCTAGGATTTTTTCCTGACATCGCGTTAAATGCTGGAATTTTGGCAGGTTATGGGGTCACTTTCTTTATTGTCTGTCAGGCACTCAATCAGATTGTCGATGTATACAGCGAAAACCATCCATTCCTCGACCACTGTAAGACAATCATCCTCTACGCACCAGGCTCAATCAAAGACGCACGGACTTTCTCTGAATCAATCGGAAACCGCTCCGTCCTTCTGGATAACATCAGCGCAAGCGGCACAAAATTTCAGGCAGGATTCTCAAGCTACTCCCGCTCAAGCCAGGAGACAAGCACAACACTCATAAATACTGACGAGCTTATGAAACTGGAGTTCAGCAGGGCAATCATAATGAATCAGGGAATGCCGCCATACAAGGGAAAGAAGGTCGTTTACTACGAAGACCCTCGCTTCAAAAACAAGGCTTTCCTCGAAATCCCAAACATGGACTGGATTCGCCGTCAGATGAAGTCTCTTCCGAGCAACAAAATCAAGCACAAAGACGAAAGCCCGATTGCAAAGACAATCAAAGAAGTCGAGAGCGTTAGCATATCGCGACTTGTCCCGGCAAATTACGACCCGTTCGGAACAGAAACAGCATAAGGAAAACAAATGGGAAAAGACGAACTTGCAAAACACGACCATACGAAAAATGTCCGCTTCACTCCAAGGCTTGTGGAGCTTATCGAAAAGAAGGCTACGGAAAAGAACACTACATTTTCTGAAATCGTCCGCATTGCCTGTATGGACTATTTGAACAACGAAATCTCGGACGCACAGCTTATCTACGCTTCGCTGAACGACAGCAAGCAGAAGCTGCGTTTCCTTGAAAATAAGACGGAGCTTCTTGCGATTTTCATCATGGAAATGGCAAGAAGAATGATTAAGACGATTCCGAACCGTCAGAGCGTGAGCGATGAAGTCGCTGAACTTGAATTCCAGAAATTCTTAGACGACAGCACACTCTCGCTCAAAAAGCAGCACGGCGGATTACTGGAAGCGATGGTTTTGGACATATACCAGAAGTCCGGGGAGGAAAACTAATGGCTTCGATTGACGGGTTCCAACAGCAGGTTAAACAAGACAAATGGATACGCAACCTGGAAGATGATATGAATCTGGTCATCCCCTTCATCGAAGACAAAAGAGTAACAGATATTGCCATTGGAATTGGCGGTGAACTCATCGTTGAGAGCATGGGCATCGGAAAGCAATTTACTGGCATTTTCTTTGATGATGCCACGACAACCAGAATCATCTATGCCTCAGCAGCCGTACTGGGAGTTACCATTGACCCGAACAACCCGATTGTTGAGGGTGTTATTCCGAACTGGAAGATCCGAATTGAAGGAATTCTTCCGCCACGGGCAACTGAAAACCCGATGTTCTTTATCCGTCGCCCACCTACAGAAGTCTTTCCGCTCGAAAGCTATGTAGAAAGAGGCCGGATGACACAGGAACAGTTTGACCTTCTGGTAGAACATATCCAGAAACGGAGCAACATCATCATCGGAGGGGAAACAGGATCAGGTAAAACGACTTTGCTGAACGCAATCATAGACAAAATGCGTGAGTTCACCCCTAACGACCGCTTCTACATCGTAGAAGACGCAGGAGAAATCCAGTGCAAAGCCCGCGACAGAGTTCCAATCTGGGCGGCAGGAAAAGACACGCTCAAAGCGGTAGGAATTGCACTTCGCTGTAATGTCTCAAGAATCATTTTCGGAGAACTTCGCTACGGAGATGTAACGAATGAAGTTCTAAAAGCATGGAACACAGGACATACAGGAAACACAAGCACAATCCACGCCGACAGCTGCCTTTCAATGATTAAGCGAATAGAAGACCTGCTTCGCGAGGTGATTCCGGGGGAGCTTCCCGATGTCTCGCAAAGCGTTCAGCTTCTGGTTCACATGAAGCCCACGGAAAACGGGCCTGTGCTGGATGAAATCCTGGAAACAAAAAACTTGAGATAGCGGAGTGAGAGCAACACGCTCCGCAAAACAACACGAGGAGTACAACTTAGTATGAAAAACAATCTTTCTAAAACCGTAAAATCGGCTCTTACATCAAAACATTTTATTGCCTGTGCGCTCATCTTTGCAGCGTGCATCGTACCGACTTTTGCCGCAGGTTCCGGAGAGTCAATCGCAGAACTCGACACCTGGGCAGACAAAATTCTTGAGCTTTTCCAGTCAAGCTGGGTAAAGGCAATTCTACTCGTTGCCCTTATCGTTGAGGCAATCGGTATGGTTCTTGCAGGTCAGCAGGGTGGCGGCGGTCAGATGATTAAGAAATTCGCTCCGTGGATTATCGGAACAATTATCCTTCTTTCAGCCTCAAGCATCTGCTCTTACTTCCTTGACGGACTTTCTTTTGAAATCGCAATGGCGGACACTCCGCATACAGAAGTGACTTCTGCTCTTTCGTCACAGGCTCTGCCCTCCCCTGCCTTATTACCAGTCGCAGCAGTTTGACACTAAGGAGTTGAATAACAATGGAAGAAATCTCCGTATTCGATTATTCAACTCCCGTCCACAAAGTATTGCTTGAGCCGAACCTGCTTCTTGGAATCGGGCTGACTCCGGCAATGCTCATCATGGTACTCACCATCGTACTTATGAACATCGTAAGCATATGGTGTGTAATTATCGGAATCTTTCTATATGTAATAGCCAGAATGGTCTGCAAGAATGACCCGTACGCACTCACCGTGCTTTTTGACAGGCTTCTGGCTCCTGATGTCTGGAGGGCAGATTGAAAATACCATCATTAGATTTACTCAAATTCAAAGAACCACAGAACCAACTCAAATATGTGCTTCCGTGGTCTTTTATCATCAGTCCCGGCATTTGCCTTCTTAAAAACGGAGCACTTATGACGACCTATCAGGTTGAATATCCTGATTTGGAAGCCTCGTCCGCCCCAGAGATTGCAAGCATGGCATCCCTTTTCAACAGGAGCGCAATGACACTTGCCCAGAACGAAGGCTGGGCTTTGTTCTTCGATGTGAAGAGGTACAAGACAAAAGACTATCCTGCAGGAGACTTCTCAAACCTTGCGGGCTGGCTCATCGACCAGAGACGGGCGGAAAACTATCACAAGTTCGGGGAGCACTTCACAACCGAATATTACATCACTTTCGTCTATCAGCTTCCGAGCGACATTGATTCAAAAACCACAGGCTTTTTCTTCAAGAATAAGACAAAGAATCAAAAAGTCATAAACAAGGTTGTAAAAGGTAACAATTTTCCTAAGATGCAGAAGGAAGCGGAGGATTTTCTTGATGAATATGAGAAAGTCATGGGAACGCTTGCGGTAAAGCTGTGGATTCACCGTCTCACCGACTCGGAACTTTTCTCTTACATCAAAAGCACTGTTTCTCTGAACAGACAGAACCTTGTTTATCCCGAAGATACATTCTTCTTTCTTGATAACTATCTCTGCGACATGGATGTTCAGAACTCACAGCCTCTCAAAATCGGGGATTACTATGCTCCTGTCATGGGAATCATGGATTTTCCGAACAAGACTTATCCCGCAATCTTTGACGCTCTGAACCGCACAATGCCAGAGTTCCGCTGGACCACAAGGTTCATTCCACTCTCAAAGGAAAAATCCACGAAGGAAGCGGAGAAATATCAGAACCGTTTTTACTCTGCACGGAAGTCAGGAATGACGCTCTTCACCGAAATGGCGATGAATGTCGAAATTGACAAGGAGAACAAGGGCGCACTTGAAATGGAAGCCCAGGCTTCTAACATTCAGGGCGACATCGCGCTGGGAGAATATGTCCTCGGCTATTACACATCAAACCTAATGGTTTAGGATAAGAAGTTTGAAAATGCAAAGCTGAAGGCACGGAAACTCCAGCAGGTTGTGCGCTCATGCGGATTCTCTGTAAAAGAAGAGACTTTCAACAATACTCAGGCATGGCTTGGAATGATGCCGGGAAATGTGTACGCCAACATACGCCGCCCACTCATCTCGACAAAGAATTTCTCGAATATTATTCCTCTCAGTTCCGCCTGGCAGGGGCTTCTTCACAATGACTTCACAGAAGAAACCTGCGGCTCTTCAATCCCGCTCTGCACCTGTTCAACAAGCTACGGAACTCCATTCTTTCTGAACCTTAATGTCCGTGATGTCGGCCACACTTTTGTCTTTGGTCCGACAGGAGCCGGAAAATCCACCCTGCTCGCTCTCCTCATGGCATCTGCAACAAAATACAAGGATGCGAACATCGTCTGTATCGACAAGCAGCTTTCAAGCCGTGCCATTATGGTCGGCGGCGGGGGAATCTACATTGAGCCTGGAAAAGATGAAGTCGCGTTTCAGCCGCTTTCAGAGCTTAAATCTCCCGATGAGTGTACGCCGTCTGAATACACGGAAAGCCTTATGTGGTGCCAGCAGTTCATCGAAGGATTGCTCGCTCAGCAGAATATCGGAATCACCCCAGAAATGAGCAAAGTGATTTCAGAGACACTGCGACTTATCTCACAGAAAGACAAAAGCCGCAGAACTCTTACGACTTTCCAGCAGTATGCGACTTATTCTGACCCAGAAAACGGTTCGAACACAATCAGAATCGGACTTGATCCATATTGTTCTGGCGGTCAGTTCGGATCGATTTTTGACGCAGAGGAAACAACTCTTCCGCTCTCAAAGCTGATTACAATCGAAATGGGAAGTCTTATGCGTCTTTCAGAAAAAGCCGTTGCCCCTGCCCTCATGTACATCTTCCGCTATCTTGAAAAACTGTGGAACCTGCCGACTGGATCAAAACAACCTCTCACATTTCTTTTCCTTGACGAAGCGTGGCTTTACCTTCAGCACCCGATTTTCGCAGGCTTCCTTCAGGAATGGCTCAGAACGCTCAGAAAGAAAAAGGTCTTCTGCATTTTCGCAACACAGGAAGTCGCCGCTGACGCAAAAAGCTCGCTCTCTGACACGATTGCTCAGCAGTGTCTTACAAAGATTTACCTTGCAGACGAATCTGCTACGACACCGGGACTTGTTGAGAGCTACCGTTATTTCGGTCTTACGGATTCTGAAATCCTTGCATTGTCAAACGCAACCATGAAACGCGATTACTATTTCAAAAATCCGAACGGATGCCGTATGTTCACGCTCGACCTTGACCCATTCCAGCTCGCACTTATTTCTCCTGACCATGAGATGCTCGACAGGATTGAAGCAGAGCATGGCCGGAACACTACAGAGCCACTTGCCTTTGAGATTCTTGAAGAGACAAGAAAGAAGTTTGCAGATTTGGGGAAAGACACAAAGCAGGTGAACTTCGAGAAATACAAGAAAATGCTTGCAGCCTGTTAATCAACAAACCAAGAGGAATACATCATGAGTTTAAAACAAAAAATCACTATCGCAATTATAAGCCTTGCTTTCGCCACACCAAATCTTTTTGCTTCCGGCTATCCGGTCTTCGATGTTTCGGGATGGCTTACCGCTCTCGACCAGCTTTATCAGCAGTACGATATGGTTATTAACTCAATCACGACAATAGAAAACCAGTACATGCAGATTCAGCACGCAGTTGAGCGAGCAAAATCCATTGACTGGGATAACATCAGATTTGACGGCGACTTCGACCTCAGAAACGACATCAAGGACGCAAACCGCCGTGTGAACAAACTTTTGAACCAGGCTCGTATCATAAAGAACACAATCACAACGCCATCGATTGATTGCGGATATGGACGCTATTCTCTCGCGGACCTTTGCGGGATGAACGGTTCCGATCACAACTTCTTTTCCGCAGTCGGAACGATGGAACGCTACATGAGCGATTCTATGAGCAGCACGATAAAGAACATTGAAAACGGGCTTACCGAAAAACAGAGAATTTCAATCTGGCGGAAATACGGAATTTCTCCGAAAAATTACCTTTTCGTTCAGCAGTCCGTAGCACAGGTAAAAAACGCAGCCTCTAAAGTTCTTGCTAAAGCAACCGATGAAGCCATCGAATTGAACCGTGAGGAGAAAGTCGCCAGAAGCAATGCCGTAATTGAAGCTGCATATTCACAGACAGACTCAGACGGAAATATGACCGATTCTGCCGCAAACGAGGCAAACTTGTATCTTTCACAGCAGACCGTGGACGGACTTCTTTCGATTGAAGAATCAGTGAACGACCTTGCAAGCCTTGAAGCAAGCCGCCTTATCGCTCAGGAAAACGAGAAACAGGCGGAGGCTGACCAGATGGCAGCAGAACAGCAGAGACAGGAATCCTTTGACAGCAAAGTTCCAGATTCTTTCAGAAAATAAGGGGGTGCTCGTGACACACACAGTAACAGGCTGGATTGATATTCCTGTCATTCAGGCAATCGAATATTTTTCCGGCGTTCTTTCAACTTTTTACAAATGGGGAAGCCACTACGCTCTCGCAATCGGAACAATCGGACTTTGCTGGGCAGCTTTCAAGCTGATTAACAGCCGATTTAGCGTCCGTGATTTCTGGTGGGACACATTTTATAAATGGCTTTTATTCATTCTATTCATGTCGATTTACCCGCTTGTCACAATGGGAATTTCTGCCGTAGGAAACCGAGTGGGCATTCAGGCAGGAAAAGGAAAGCAAGCAATTATCGACTCCCTCACTTCGATGAAACAAAGCATTGAGCAGGATTTGGCAGTGCAGGAAAAATGGGCAGATGAGCTTGAAGTTGAGCTGAACTCAAACTTTGAGAACTTCACATTTGAAACCAGCTTTGGAAACTCTGAGAACTACAATTCCTACATCGACTCTCTGACAGCCGAAATCGGAGCTGCGAAATTCAACTCAAAAAGCGAAAAGAAAAAAGCACTGGAACTTGTGAACGAATATCGAGAGAAAAACAAAGTCCACAGTCTTTTCGGAGCAAGAACCTTACAGGCAATCAAAGACATTCTTGTTGAAAAACGGCCTGACGGAACAAACGGAGATGTACTTACAAGCTCTTATATTGACCTCGACATCTGGCTCAAAAACGCAGACGGAAGTGATTCCTACTATCTCTCCCCTTCCGCAATTTTGCGTGTCTCAATATTAGGGTGCCAGATTATGTGGGAGAAAAATCAGATTGCTTACGCCCTTGATCTTGATGAGATTGATGAAGAAAACATCAACTTCATGAAAAAGGGCTTCAATAAAATGACTGCGACAATAGCTCATGTTCCGACTATGATTATGACCATGCCCTGCTGCATTGTTCTCATAGCCTGCTGTATTTTCGCGCTCATTCAGTATGTCATGACAATTTTGGAATATACGATTGTTATGGGAATCGGAGCATTCTTCATTCCGTTCATTCTGTTTGATGGAACGAAGGATTTACCTAAAAAATTCGTCCCTGTTTTCACAGGATTCTTCATAAAGATGATTGTTATGACAATCTGCCTCTTCTTTGTGTTCTACCTTTTCATTCAGGAAACCGTAGACATCATGGCTGAGAACGGTGGAATGAACTGGGTATCTTTTTCTACAATCTGCTTCACAAGTCTGATTGCACTCGTCCTCACTCAGAATGCACCAAAAATCGCTATGACACTTCTGACAGGACAGCCCCAACTTTCAATGGGCGAGTTTGTACAAGCGGTAGGTTCTGCCGTAGTAGGCGGAAAGCTCCTGGCAAAAGAAGCTTCGGCAACCGCACACGCAACAAAAGAAGGTGCAATAAATATCGCACAGGGCTATGTCGATACTCGTGGGGGCTTTTCAAAAGTTCGTGCTGCAGGTAAAGCTGCAAGCCAGAGTACAAAAGAACTCGGCGGAACAGATTCCCAGGCACGAAGCGCTGCCGTAAAAGGAATGTTCGCAACCGTAGGCGGCGACTTGAAAGATAAGTTCAAAAATGCCGGAAACAATTTCCTTCACGGAGGCAATGGTGGAAAACGAGGAATGGCCAGTTCAGGCGGTGGCATGAGCGGAAATCAGGCTCATCAGCGTAGTGGACAGAACACTTCCCGCGAGCTTGGCAAAGACGATTCAAGGACACTCAACCAGACTTCAAATCCGCACTTCCAGAATGCGACAAAATTTGATTCTGCCACCCAGAGCAGCGTAAATATGACCCGAAAAGAGTTCTATGATGAAAAACGCCAGCAGGGTGCAAACATCGGAAATTCAACCGCCCTCAAAGTAATGGAAAAAGCCGAGAAAAAACAACAGCAGCAGAAAAAAGATTTTGCCCTCCCGGAAAACCTCACCGGCAATGAGCGAGAATACGAAGGGAAATAGTTCACTCTAAAAAAAATTAACCGAGTTTCCGGATTTCTTATTCGGTAATACTCGGTTAAACATTATGGGTCTAAAATCACCGAGGTCTACTCACGGGCATTTTTAACGGCATCCCCTGCCCTCGGTTCTGTTCCAGCACGGCGCATTGAAGAAACTGTCGTTTCGGAAACGTCCATTATAGCGGCAAGCTGGCGGTATGTTGTGCGACACTGTTTTCGTAAGATTTCAACTCTGTTCCAAAAATCCATCACTCGCATTATAGCACAGTTTGCCGTTTCTGTTTCAATCGGCTTCAGATGAACATCTGAATTACCTGCACAATCATTCCAGTAATGCACAGGGCAGACATCGCATAAATTACGGCATCCTTCCAGCTGAACTTTCTTTTCTGTTCCGGAATTTTACTGATAAGAGTGTTGTTCTGTTTCTCGCAGCTTTTGAGAAAGGCAATTATGCTTTTCTTGACCGAATCGAAATCCGAGTTCGCTGCATTAAGACTTTCCTTACAGCGTGTCTGTACGATTTTGTATTCGTTTTCAGAAGCCTTTGTCATGTCCTTTCTGAACTGCTCAAGAGTTTCTGTGAGTTTGGAATCTATATCCGCAAATTTCTTAATCTGCTTTACGATGTCCTGTACAAGAGCCATCTGCTTTTCCTGCACAGACTTTGATTCCGCTTCAAGCTGCCGCATTTTCTCGTCAAAAGCAGACTTGATTTCATCGAACTTCACGCCCATAAGCGCACGTTCTTCAACCAATGCCTTTTTGAGCATAAGGCATTCTTTCTCAATGCTCTTCGAACTGATTTGAGTCTCGATGTAGCGGGTATAAGAAACTTCCTTGTCGAGTTTATCAGTCAACTCCCGGGTCTTTAATCCGAAAGAATTATAGAAGCTGACCATATCCTCATACATCGCCCTTGTGTCTTCGCTGTCGGCGGTTCGTTCAAGAAGCTCATTCACGGAACGGCACAGACTGTCAATTTTTTCATCCACCGTTTCTTCCGGGCTTTCCATCGAAACGGTCTGAAAGGTGAATCCAGTTTCTTCTATATTTTTATCCTCATCAGAAGATTCCGAATCCGATTCATCTTCATGCACAAGCATCTCGACCTCATCGTTTTCAGACAAATCTTCTGCTACTCTTTCAGTTTCTGAGATTTCTGATTCCATCATGACTTCACCGCCTCGACCTGTTTTCCGTCAAGCCACCATTCTTCAACGCCGTCACGAACATCAATCACAGCAGGACCGTCCTCATAATGAAGAACTCCGTTTTTCCAATGCTCCACATGATTTCCGTCATGAGTCTCAAGAGCCGGAAGATTATTTCCTTCCTCGTCTTTCGTATCATTGAGATAGCCTTTCCTTGTCCTGATTGTAATTCCGTCAAGAATATAATCGCCTTCTGCGATATTCATATCCCTGTCGATAATACGCATATTCTGGTATCTTCTGAAACTCTGCATTACCGTCCTCCCCTACCCTATCAGTGAAGTTTTTTTCCATACAGTAAGGATTGAACGAATCAACCGCTTCCAAAACCGTTTTTATTTCCTCTGATGAATTCCGCGCACTTATCAAAAAACGCTCGGAAAAGAGCTTTAAGAAGCTGCCCTCAGATTCCATCTCTATGATGTGAGAAAAAGCGTCAACATCCTCGGCTGTCACATTTATTGTCACAGGTATTTCTTTCATGCCGCAACCTCCCGCCTTTCGTTCTTTCCAACAAACTCAATGTAATCCGCAATCATATAAATCTTCGTTCTGAATTCATTGGAACTCGTAACATAGTTTTTCTGAACCATGCTTCCGAAAAGATTAACTTCCTTGCCATGAACAAGTTCCGGCATAAGAAGCGGCGCAATTTCACGCTTGAAATGAACCTGTAAAGTCAAAGGCTCGTCATTGAAAGCCCCTGGTTTTCCGTAATCTTTGACGACAAATGACACCAGAGGCACATCATCGCCATAAACATTGAACAATTCCGCATCCTTGCAGATTGTTCCGTGCAAAGTAATTCTGTTCACTTATACCCTCGCAAAAGTAATCTAGCCACACTCAAAGTGATCCAAAACATCACGATTCTGATTCCAGCCCTCTTCTTCCAGTTCCACGGGTCATAATGATTCCAGCGAAAACAACTGCAGAAGATTAAAATCAAAACCGTACCAACAAGTCCAAGCACTATCACAGAAACACATATATAATGCCAGGAAAGATAACAAAGTATGCCTTTCATACGGACAGACACCTTCCAAAGCTCCCTCCGGAAAATTCGCCCAGCCTCATTCATAAAAGGCGAAGAAAATAATTTCAGAAAATCAGCACCTCCTGTTTTTATTGCTTATACAGAATTGTTATTTACCAACCGCAATTCAATATTTTTTGTAGACACGATCAAACATATCTTTCTGCCTAATCCGTTCCTCAGGATTCATCAGCTTTCTGAAATCAAAACTTGAAATCACTTCGTTCACTTCACTCTCGAACTGAGATTTCTTCTCAGGCGAAAGCTCATAAATCTGCTTTGCCTGTAAGACTTTCAGGGAATCAGCTTTGTCCGCAAATGTAAAGTCACATTTTTTGCAGTTAAAAACCTTTAACTTGTTTTTTTCTCCGCAACACGGACATTCGACATAACTGTTAGATTCCTGATTCTCGTCTTTTTTGGGCTCATAGGTTCTCATGATAAAATCAGCTACGACATCCTCTGCGAACACAAGACTCCGGAAAAGAGCAGGAATACTCTCAGGATTTTTCGCCCTCGTCTTATCAGCAACAAACTGAATGAACTCCCCTGCCCTCCCGTCATCAAAACCTTTTGATTCAAAAAGCAGATTCAGCTTCTGCCGGAATTTCTTTGAATACGGATCGCAACCAAAAGTCTTTTGTAATTTTTGAGAAATAAAATTAAGGCGAGCCGCAAGCAAGCTATCAGCTTCTTCCCCTGCTGCATTTTTTAAATCATGTAAAGCTATATTATTGGGTCCAGATTCTGGACTGCTTTCGTCCAATTTCTGGACTATTTCAGTCTGAGTTTCGGACTCAAGTCCATTTTTTGGACTAACTGAACTGGACTTTATTTTCTTATTCCGCTCCGCATTTTCCTGATAAGACCTGCGGCTTCTTACCGTGTAATAAACCGTGTACAGTTTTCCATTCACAGACAAAATCTTTTTTACGATGAGCTTTCTTTCCACGAGTTTTTTCAAAGCGGAAAATACGGTAGAACGCCCGGAATTGCTCCAGACTTGCAGATATTCAACAGAACCTTTGAAGAAAGATTCCCCGTCCTGACAAAATCCATGAATGCAAGCCAGAATCGCAATTTCGCTCAGATTCAAGTCCAGCTTGTACATCCAGCGTTCAATGTGAATATAATTTGAGTCTGGAATGTTATCGGCATTCATATTTTTTCCCCTTCATTACGCTACTATTTTTCTCTTCATCAACTTTTCTAAAAATCGTGCTGTAACAGCCTTGGGCAAACGGACTGTTCCCAGGATACTCACGGCACTTCATATAAAAGCAGCACCCGAAACAACAGTCGCTGTCCTTTATCTGCCTGACCGCCACAACAAGAAATGAATTTTCTGCATTTTTCTCACGAAGAGTAAGCCTGTCGCCAGGCGTAAACACATACATTCCATGAAGCGTTTCCATTACGCGCTCCTTTCGGCATTGTCAGAATCCACAATGCCATGCTTCAGAAACATAATGTAGTCCATGCAGGTTTTCAGATTATCCGGGGTGATTTTTTCCTTAACACCGTTTGAGAACTTGAAATAAACAGTTTTCATATCCTCGCCCAGAAACAAATCAGGCAGATTCCCTCTTGCGTCAGTGCCAAGAAACATAATCATCTCTAGAAGTTCTTTACGCTCATACCCGGCCACTTGTCTTTCAATCAGAACCGCAAAATCGGAAAGCATATCCGAAACCTCTGACTTAAATCCCATTTTCATTTACCTCGCTCAACTTTTTTATTCTTTCTATGATTTCAGCTTCCGAAAGTCCTTCATTCGCCTTTTCAATCGCAATATGAATGATTTTCAGAAGCTCTGTTTCCGTATATTTGTAAGACTTCTCCTTTTTAGTCTCTTTTTCTGAAAGCACAGATTTCTTCACAGTCCGTTTTTCATTTTCCGTCCGCTCACCCTGCATTTTGTTGTATGCCTGATTCACAGAAAGCTCACCTTTCTCAACGGATTCAAGAAGATTATCATCCGCATTCTTTTCAAGGGAAATTGCTCTCTGTGCCGTCCTTTTTGAAACTCCAAGAGTCTCTGCTATCATCTGAGCTTTATCGCCCTCAAAGTTCCTCACTTCATCAGAACCAAGCATAATCGCGACATTCTTCATAAGCTCATCGCTGGTAAGGTTCCGCCTGTTCACCTGTAGCGAAAGCACATATTTATAGGCCGCATTAAAATCATCAAAATCTTCATGAACCGTCACAGGAATCCGGGTTATGCCCGCTTTTTTGCAAGCCGTAAACCGAGTGTAACCGTCAATCAGATACCAATGCTCGCCTCCGTCTTTGACAGCCGTATGCCAGATATGAAGCGGCTGAGAGTTGTCAAAGCCGTTTTTCCTCATGGAAGCCACTATCCGCTCCAGGACGCCTTCATCAATCTTGAAAAGCCTCTCAAAGAAATCGTGTTTTTCGATTTTTTCTGTAAGCATAGTTTTTGAGAACTGAAGGCCGCCGTCTGCCAGAGACGCATTATCTCCTGCAGAAAGAAAATTCAGTGTTTTCATCAGAACGACTCCACGGACTGTTCTTTTCCGGTAATCATATCCACAAGAGAATTAACGGCTTTTACCATTCGACCAGCATTAGCGTTTCTGTCGTCAAGCCGGAGCTTTTCATCAAAATGAGTGTATTTGTTAAAAGAACCCGACTGCGGGATTTTTACAGACAAAATGTTCGCGAAATTCTTTCTGAACATCCGCTCAACCTGACTTTGCAGGTTGTTCTCCCATTTTTCATAATGCTCAATCCATCGGTTGAAGAGAATATACGTCTTTTTGATTTTTTCAGGATGCTCTTCCCGGATTTTTGTCATAAGGTAAAGTGTCATGTTGCAGTTGTATTCCGTAGCCTCCGCAGGACTGATGATTACATCAGCCGCATGAATCGCAGACTTCACAAGATTGTCAAAAGTCGGAGAGGTATCAATCACGATATAATCATATTCTTTGAACAAAGGCTGAATGACTTTCAGAAGATTGTGATAGTCCATACTTCTCATGTCATAAAGATTCAACGAGGACGGAATCACATCAATATTTTTGATTCTTGAATGAACGGTATTTTCAGAAGCGTTATTCTGAACAAGAGAAATCACAATATTTTTCCGTTCCCAAAGCTCCTGCACATTCGGAAGACCGATTGTGTAATAAATCGTCACTTTGTTATTCAGATCCATGTCGATTACAAGAACTTTGTAGCCGCGAGATTGTTCACCAGCAGAATCACCGTTGATGATTTTCCCACGCCACCCTTGATACTAGAAATCGTGATAACCAATTTGTTTTCTCCACTTCAAAAAAATACACAGGACGGAAAGACAGATGTTCGCAGAAAAGCCTGCCGGTACTGATGACCTGCCCAGATGAAAAATGCTGACCGACAGCCTTTTACAACCGCCGTTTCCGCCCTGTGCATATAAAAGGTTAGTAAGTAGAGAAAAAAGATAATATCCAGTTTTAAAAAACTTTTACCGAATTCAAAACCAAAAATACCGAAAATTTTGGGAAAATGCCGATTTATAAAATTTCACAAAAAAGCCCCAAAATCGCTTCAAAACGCCTCGGACATATAATTACTCAAAATTTTAAAACAGATGCGTCTACGGCAATCCTCGTGCGTGTTTTAATTGTTTAGAAAATATCTAATCTTTCTAAACAATAATATTAGAATGTTTAATATTTATCTAATCTATTATATAACAATATTGTTTAGAGTATTTCTAAAGTTTCTAAAATATTTTTTTAAAAACTTTAGAAAACTTAGAAAAAACATTTGCTTTTTTCTAAAAAATATGCTTAGATATATATAGATACACAAAAAAGTATTTTTTTGAGGTGGGAAAAAAAATGAAAAAAATCGCAGTTGCCATTCAGAAGGGTGGAGTAGGAAAAACAACAATCAGTTTGTCACTTGCAGCCGAACTCGCAAATCAAGGAAAAAAAGTTCTGTTAATTGACGCTGACCCACAGGGAAACTCCACAGGTACTTTACTAGAATCTTTCGACCACGACCTTGCAGAAACACTTTACGGAGATGTAACAATCGATCAGGTTGTTACAAAAACTTCGGTCGAGAATCTTTTTATTATTCCAACAAACTCAATCGACAGAAAAGGAAGTCGCTCATTAAAAACCTATCGTGCGAGCGAGGCATCAAAAGAACCTTTCATTTTTACAGACCTCTGTGAAGAAGTTGAGAAGATTGGATTTGATTATTGCATTTTTGATACATCACCAGCTTTTGACGATTTTGAAGAAAATATCATGACAGCATCTGACGAAGTTATTGTCGTAATCAAAGCGGATGCTTATTCACAGGATGGACTTCAGATATTCAAAGAAAACCTTGAAAGTTTCAAAAAACGAAAGCATGTTAAAAATCCAAAATTTGAAACAATAGTTTTGAACGAAATCAATCGCTCCATAAAACTTACAGACATCATATCTGAAGGTCTTAATGCCGGAGATTTTAAAGTTGTTTATGTTCCTGTAGACCAGGATTTCAAATACGCAACAGTTGCCCGCCAGACAATTCAGCAGCGCGGTGGAAAAAGAGAAACTCTTGAAGCCTTAAAAAAACTCGCAGACCTCGTAAAATAAAAAGGGGAGTAAAACAATGCCAATAGCAAAGAAAAATATACCACAAGATTTTTTAGAACAAATGAAAACAAATCTAACTATCAATACTGATGAGGAGAATATTGAACAAAAAGAAAGTAACAGTTCTGTTATCCCAAATTCTGCTGAAACAAATCCAATCGTTTCACAGGCATATCTTCAACAAAAAGAATCTTCTAAAAAAGGCAAATATGCAGATGTAATGAATGTTAGACTTTCAAATGGCCGTAGAGATGAGATAAAACGCTTCTGTACAAATTGTGGAGTAACTGTTACTCAATATATCGAGTCTTCTTTCGAATTTCTCGCAAAAGAAGTCGCTGCCGGGCATATAGTCATATCTAAAGGCGGAATTTCAAAGGTAGAGTAAAAAATGGGAAAAAAAATAGAAAACAAAACAAACCTTATCCCTATAGACAACTCAGACAATGAACTTTTTGAGTCATTAAACGAAATAAAAGCTCAAAATTCAAAAAAGTCGCTCAGTTATATACCAAGTTTTTTTACAACAGCCTCCCTTCCTTTCAAGAATATAAATCGCACTGAATTTATACGAAAGGCTAGTAATGGAATATCTCTTATATTAAATTCCCCTAAAAATGTTCCTTTTGGAAAATATGGAAGGCTTCTTTTAAGCGTCTTTACAACTCATGCAGTTCTTTCAAAAGAAAGAAATATGCCTGTTATTATTGAATTTGATTCAATGTCTCAACTTTTAAAAGAAATGCAACTTCCAAGACAGCGTGGTAAAGACATTCAGGAACAACTTGAATGTTTTACTCGTGCAACTTTTTCTTTTGAGCAGAAAATTGAAGAACAAAAGCAAGCTTATTTATTTAAAGATTTGTATCAGCATGGTGAAAAACTTCCTAAAGGAGATGTTACTGTAAGAACTACATCAACAGGAACAATTCTTTTTACAGAGGGTGTTCAATATCAGGAAATTATTGATGAAGACTCCAAAAATCCAAGAATAGGTAAGTTCAAAATTGTTTTATCAGGAAGCTTTGCAGGATTTTGCCAGCAGCATGGGGTTCCAATAAATTATTCTGTTTACAAAGATATAACAAGTCCTGTAGGAAAAGATATTTATGCGTGGCTTGTTTACCGTAATAATGGTTTAGTTGAAGGAAAACCTGTTTTTATTCCAAGAGATAAGTTGGTTGAACAATTTATGCCTGTTGGAGAAAATTCAGATCCCAAAATTGCAAATGTAAATTATTCAAGAATTGTTACTCAGTTAAAAGAAATAAAGGCGAAGTATTATCCTGAGTTAAAAGTTGAAATAGATAAATCTGGTAATGGAATTACTTTACACAAAAGTCCTGCTCCAGTTCTAAAAGATGATGTAAGATATGCTCTTATTTCATCAACTTTAGGAATGTAACAGGGTTGTTATCAAAGCTATGTAACAATTCTGTTATCTATTTTTTAGTTTTCCACAGTTTTATGATTACTACTATTAGTTTTAAATTTATATTAGTTAATTATTAGATATTATAGAAGAAATAACCAAGGTGTGACATTCTTATAACGAAATTGTTACATGATAATTTTTTCTGCATTTATTTTCTATGTTATACAAGGATTTAAGGTTATCCACAATTATAACGAGACTGTTACATAAAAAGAGAGTTATCCACAGCGTTCTGTGGATAATTATAACGACAGTGTTACATTTTTGGATAACTAGACTGTTACAATCTTGCTTTGCGGCTGTTTAATCAAAAACTTTGTCATTTCTATAAGAGTATTTCTACGAGATAACGAAAGTGTTACATTACTGACCATTTGTGTTTTGAACAGTTTTATGATAACCAAATTGTTACATACATATATTGATAACAGAACTGTGACAATACAAATTGTCTTAGCTAAGATAACGAGACTGTTACACACTATCTCTCTATTTCAATCCTGTTTGCTTTCTGCTGATGGCGCTCAGCACGGTGTTCTTTGAGACGCAGTTTGTTGTACTTTTCCAGAAGCATGTCGTGGGGTACTTCGTAATAGGATTTGTTTTTGTCCATGAGGAGAACGGTGTTTCCTTCTTTGCTGGCTGAAACTATGGTTAGAGTTTCGTAGAGGGGTTCTTTTCCGTGGCCGAGGATTTTATCTACATTGAATGAGACGTTGTGTAATGTGTCACCGATTCGTAGTGTGGAATCTTTATCTAAAAGTGCACCTGTGTTTGAAATTGTGTCGTAGAAAGGGCGGGCGATTTTCTTCTCTGGGAAATTCTGCTTGATGTAGTTTTCGTTTAGGGGAACTTCTTTGATTGCCTCAAAATATGTGCGGATAATTACCTGGTTGATTGTCTCATCTTCACGGGCAAGTTGCTTTAACAGATTGCGGGTTTTCTGTTGTTCTTCCCGGCTCATGCGGCTTGTGATTTTTTTTGCGACTTTCAGAGCATCGAGCGGAGAAGAGCATTCCTTACGGCAATGTACGCTAAGGTTATGGCGGAAGTTGTTTGCGGTGTTGTCCCGGTCTTTGAAGTATTGCTCATACTGAGTTTCGAGCAGTTTTTTGTGGGCTGGTGTATTCTCGTCAAACTGTCTTTCAAAGCGTGCAGGTTTTGTGAGTTCAAGAAAGCTACTCTCTGGTAATGTAACAGTTTTGTTACCGTCTGAGAGAATATAAGATTTTTCAGCTTCATTGTAATTCTGAACGGTGAGATTTTTGAAAGTTTGAAGTCCTGGTGTTGTGATTATTGCGAATTCAGGAAGAATAGTCTGACCGTTTACGATTGCCGGAGTTTCATCAGCGATTGTAAGATTGTCGATATTTTTGTCTTTTGAATAAGCTGTGTTCGGTGACATAATGGACTCGAAAGTTTTTGCCGGAACAACGATTTTTTCTTTACCGTCATTGAGAATGTAACTATTGATTTCTTCTGCATACCGCTCAACGATTGTGTTTGAATAATTGCGAAGTCCTTTACCTGTCATAATGGCAAATGATGGTAGAACGGTTTTACCGAAAACTACAGCTTCTTGATTTACAGAATCCTTTGGTGGGGTAGGGGCGTTTTCTTCTGCTGTCTCATCGACTTCAGGAATAGAATTATCCTCAGAAACTTCTTCTGTTTTAAGAGATTCAGATACTTCACCTCGTTCGATTTCCTCTTCGTGCTTTTTGCTTCCTGCGATAGCGGAAATGCGGTTAATGATTTCCAAAAGTTCTTTGTAGTTGTCGCCAGAGAACTGAATGTTTTTTAGGTTCTCTGCTGCTTCTTCAAGTTTTTCCTGTTCTAGTGGTATTTTGTTTTCTGAGTTTTCGTTTTCCATATATGTAACACTCCGGTTATCTGATGTTTGATTTGTCACCCCGACCTTGATTCTATGAAGTTTTTGAACCAGGCTCAGGATGACAGGAATAATAATTATCGCTCGATGTCGCTTTCGGCGGCTCTCCTATGCTTTTCATCTGTTTTTGTAACGAAAATATTAGGATTCACAGTTGGATTCCAATTGGCTTTAACTTCCACTGAATCCTTTGCTTTTGCGAAAAATGAATCACAATAGCTTTCGCCCGGCTTTATGCCAAATTTTGATGAAACGACAGATGTTCCGATTGCGGCATCTGTAAACGCCTTGTTCTCGACATGAGATTTCAGCATTTGTTCAAATTTGCTTCGTTCTTTTTCCGACAGGCTTCCCAGAAATGGCTCTGTGAAAATCGGGAACGCTGCAACAGCTCCTGCAGAATGCGCTGTATCCTGTAGTTCTTTTCTGACCTGCTCTGATTTTTCTAAGAACAAATCTTTGTGAACATAATTCAGTCCGCTTATGTTGTAATCCGAATCTGTGAAAAGGACAGGAACATAATCATCATTCCAGTTGTTTTTTGCGTTGAGCGTTTCTGCGACTAGAACAAGGTCTACATTACTTCTGACTTTGCCTTCTGCCCATTCAGGAACGGTGTCCTTAATAAGTTCGTCTTTCGTCTGTGCTGCTCCTTCTACTTCTTTTTGCAACCAGCCAGAATGAGGTTTATAAAGAGCGAAGCTGTCATGATCCAGAATGATGTGACCAGCGAATCTGTTGAATCCGTCTTTTCGTTTCATGCTTTCTTCAAGGGCCTTAGTCGATTTAATGTCATAATCGCTTGGTCTTGTATTTCCGCTCGGATGATTATGTACGGCTACTACAAGGCAGTCTTTTTCTTCCGCTCTGCTGATAACCTGCTTCAAAGTCTGGTTGTTCGGGTCTGAAATTATCGTGGTGTTAGGCATGTGGGAGCTGACTGCAATCTGGTCCCGGATTTCGCCGTTATGGCGGTCAATAAGCACATAACGGAAGGTTTCAAACTTTTTGCTTCGGTAAATGCTCATCGCTGCCTGAAGCTGGTTCCAGCCTGTCTTTGAGATTCTGCCTGTCGGGGTGAGGGCGACTTTCTTTCCCTGTATATCGAAAACGCCTTTCTCCTCAAAATCCTTGAAGGCTGTCCATAATCCTGATTTCTCGCCATTCATAACCGGACGGCAAATCTTATTGCGTTCCGCTTCGGATTCCTTAATCTGAGCGGGCGTTATTGCCAAGTCGTCCGTCTTGCCATTGTCATACACTGGAGCCTTATCAGAAACCTTTCCGTCCAGGTCATCCAAATCAAAAAGATAATAATCGCCTTTTGCGTCTACATACGGCTCATCTGCCTTTTCGATTTTTGCACCGCTGTCTTTTTTCATATCGTCGATGATGTCTTTCATTGGGCGAAGGTTTCCCAGAATTGTGGCTTCAAGCTCGTGTCGCTGCTGTTCAATCGGATGTGCGATAAGTTTTTGCTCAGCGAGCTTTGTCTTCATCTCTTTGAGCAGGGCAGGGAGCTTTTCTTTTGCTTTCTCAATCTCTGCCTCAACCGCATGTTTTTCCTCGTTCAGAACATGCACATAATCAAAGATTTCTTCTTCGGTGTGCAGGTTCATTACGGCAAGTTTTTCTGCAATTACATCTCTCTGGCGGCTGTAAGTTTCAATGTTCTTTTTGTCGTCCCTGAGACTTTCAAGCATATAATTTGGAACACACTCACCTTTTGCCATAACCTCGTTCTTCCACTCGGTATGCTCCACAAAGTCTTTTTCTGACTGTTCAAGTGCTTCAAGGACTGCTTTTCGTCTTTCGATTATTTCATCAAAGGATTCCTGCCGGAGATTTACTTTTGAGAGTTTCGCCTTCAAATCTTTTGTTTCTTCGTCCAGAATCAGCTTAACACGCTTGTTCGGGTCTTTGATGAGGTCGAATTTCAGTTCTTCGGGATTTATGTCCTCGACATTGAGCATATTGCCCTTGTAGGTCCAGAGATCATTTATTCGGCTGCGTTTCTCATCGTGCTTCTGGTATAAAAGAGAGTCGATTGAGTCAGTCATAACAGGGTAGACGATGTGAACATGCCCCTGCATATTTCCCTGTCGCCAGATTCGTCCTTCTGCCTGGATAGTCTCGCTTGGATTCCAGCCGAGAGAGCAGTTGTACATGACGAATGAGTTACCGTTAAGGTCAATTCCTTCACTCGTGTTCTTTCCGCCGATGATAATTTTGAGAGGATTTTTCGGATCGTTGAACTCTGCCGTAATCTTCTCTTTCTTTTCGGGCGTGTTGTTCACTTCGCCGTTGATAATCTTGATTGCCTCTCCGGGGATTCCATGCTCTTCAAGATAATCCGCAACGATTCCGTGACCTTCCTTTCCGAGCGGCATATACATGAACTGCCCCATGTCCGGGTGTTCCTTGTACATATCCACGATTGCATCGCATACGAATTTGAGTTTTGGTGAGGATTCAACAAGGTCTTTCAGTTCCGGTATCTCGATGTCGTCATATTTGAACTTGTTCAGAAGGGCAGGGGAGACGAGGGCAACACGCATATTGTTCATGGCTTCAAGGATTGCGCCTGAATTTTCCGTCACATTCATCATACGCTCTTCCTCTGCTTCCATGATTTTCTTTTGGAGCGGGGAAAGATCGAGTTCCTTTACATGGCTGAACTTTTTCGGTCTGATGATTCCGGCTTCTTCTCCGTCAACCTTGTCGATGAACTCTGTGAGAAGGTTCTGCAATGCGGGCAGTTCCTTCCAGTCTTTCATAACCTGGCGGTAATCGATTTCACCTTTAGTGTTTACTCCAAGTTCCAGTTTTGTATGCGCGAACTGATTCATGAAATCTCGCAGGGAATAGATTCCGCTGGCAACGAGACGCTCCCGCCCGATGTAGGTGAGCATTGAATAAACTTCCACAGGAGAATTTGTGAACGGTGTTGCGGTGAGCAAGAATACATTTCGGTTATCGTTGTGACGCTGCACGAGCTGTGTCATTGCGAACAGTTTGATTGCCCGTTTTGAAGGCTGACCGCTTGGGATTCCTGAATACTCGTTTGCATCTCCCTTGTTCTTTGGTTTTGGTGCTACCCACAGATTTTTAAAGTTGTGAGCTTCGTCTACGGTGATGTTGTCGAATCCACATTTTTCAAAGAAAACATAGTTTGCGTCATTCACGCAGCTTGCCGTTCCGATTGTTCCCATGATTTTCTCGCCCATTGCGGCGTTTTCGTTTGCCGAGCCGTCAAAGTCAGCGGAAAGGAGTTTTGAAAAATCTTCAAACAGTTCTCCGCAGCAGGATTTGTCTGTGAAGGTGATGTGCTTCAACGCTTCATAGGTGCAGACTGAAATCGAGCTTGCGGGAATGTTGAGTTTGTGATTGTCCTCTGAGTCACGGAACTTTTTGATGTGGTCGTCAGAGAAATTGTAAAGCTCGTTCACCTTCAGGTTCGGGAAAAGCTGCTTTATGTCAGTCACCCATTTTGAATAGACGGCGTTCGGAACTATGATAAGAGGCCGCTTGCTTCTTCCTGTCTGAATCTGGTTGATATTCGCAACGATTCCTGTAGCGGTCTTTCCGACTCCGACATCGTAGGCTAGAAGACCGTTTCCTTTTGCGGAAAGCCGGGCAACGCCTTTGAGCTGCTGGTCGTAAAGTTTGAAGGCAGTTTTTCCCTTGTAGGCGTTCATGCCGTCAATGTAAAGCGGAAGATTCTCATACTTCGGAATCACATACGAATTAAAACGGCGGTTGTATTCGGCAAGGAACCGCTCTCTTGTCTTATCATCAAGACCTTCGTGCATATAGCGGTCAAAGAGCTTGTTTGCGGTTTCCTGACGGGCCATGCGTTTTTCGTCCGCCTGCTTTTTGCGTTCTTTGCGCAGATGCTTGATTTCATCTTCTGTCTTGCCGTAGCTCCAGCTTGAAGTTTTGTCTGCAACGACTTTCTTTCCGTCAATGAAATCCACGATGTCCCACCACGAAACATTGTCAGGCAGGTCTTCGCGGGCAATTCGGGCGGTGGAGTAGTCCATTGAATGACGGCTTCGCTGAGAGTCAACGGTTTCACCTTGCGCCCAGAGTATGAAGCTCTCTGCAAGGTTGCGCTCTTCAACCAATCCACTTTCATAGGTGTGAGGAATAGTAAACTCTTCTGCCAGAGTTGAGTTCAACGCGATGTGTATGTCGTCCAGCTTTACAGGAGTTTTGCGGGCAGCTTTCAGGGCTTCGATATTCTTTTTGTGAAGTTCAGCCGCTTCCTTGTCCTCGTTGAAGTTTGAAGAGGAAAGAAGTTTTTCCTGCTCATCGATTTTCTTGTAGATGTCGCCTGATTCAAAAAGAACTTTATGCGTCCAGATTTCCGGCTTTTCCTGCACATAATCATTTGACTTTCCGATGTAGGCTTTTTCGTCCTCAGAAAGTTCTTCCTGTTTGATATAACCTTCCCAATCAGCGTGTTTCCAGACACTGTAGCTCAGGTCGTCAAAACTCTTGCCGTAAAGCTTTGAGAATTCCTGTGCAGTCATAACACCGGCTTTCTGTGGGATGTTGTAAGTTTTGTCTGATTCGACTCTTGTTTCTGTCTGAATTGAGTTTTGTTTACTTTCTTCTTTTGTTGTTGGTTTGTAATATTCACCGTCCATCACAAGAAGCGAGATTGCATCCGCAACTTCAGACCAGGAGAAAAGCCTTGTCTGTTCCTTGCCCTTGATGATTACTTTGAGTTTCATTCCTTTTGAATCATGATCCTGATTATAGCCTGACCCGCCATAACCACCGATTCCATACTCGTCTTTAAGGAATTTCGCTCGTTCAGCATTTGAAAGATTTTTTCTGAAAAACTCGTAAACACGCTTCTTTCCCTCTTCAATGCCTGTTCCATTTAGAACTTCATAACGGAGGGCATCGTTCCAGTTCTTGAATTTAAATTGTTGGGGAACTGTGTCATAATCTGCATATTTTGAAAGCCAAATCAAAGATTCGGTGTGGTCGTCTGGAAGAGTCACATTTTCAGTTTTGTTGAAAAGCTCTCGCAATCTCAGTGTTTCCGGGTATGTATAGATAAGCCCTGAAGTCAGACCATTAAATGATTTTGCTTTCCATGCTTCGATGAATTTCTCGGCCTCTTTTGCAGCTCGTTCCTGGTTCTTCGGGTAAGCCTCTTTGTAAATCTTTCGGACTTCATCTTCTGGAATCGTCAGAGGATTTTTGTTTTCTGATTCGACAGGAACTTCCTTTTCGGCTTCATGCTCTTCTGATTTTGAAGTCTTTGACAATTCAAGGAAACGAGTTGCAAGCTGACTAACTTCATTTGGAAGTTGTCCTTCAAAATCATCGATAAACCCAAAGTTCCCTTCTGAATCAAGAGAGCCGATAAGATTACCAGATTCATTCTCGTAAATATCAACGATATTCTCACGATTGTCATACTCAAAGTAATAACCGAGAGTTTCAGCCTGTTTGTTTATGCTTTCGAGATTAGAAACTTCTTCGTTGACAGTCTGTGACTCGGTTTTCGCTGGGAGAAGCCCGGTGATTTTATCAAGCTCATCTTGAATCGTAAGACCATCGTGCGGAGTAACATAGTTTTCCTTGTCACCAAAGCGATTTGTACGTTCTTTTATTTCGCCAAGCACTTTATCCGGGTGCTGCTTGAACCATTCATCCCCCTGCAGAAGATTCATATTCTTGTGAGTTTTCTCAATCGCAAGGTTTACGGCGGTGAAAGAATCTACGCCCGCATTTTCGAGCTGTTTTGCGTAATCAATCTGATTGTATTTTTTTAATACAATTATATCAGTGCCAACCTGTGTGGTCGGGAAAGTTCCTTCAGGTAAACGGTATGCGTCTATGAGTTCTCCTGTAAGGGCAATCGCGGTTTTAGGTTTGTCGGCGACAGTGCGTAAAAATCCGCTCGGAACGACAAAAACGAGAAGGGAATTTTCATCTTTGAGCGATTCGAGTCCTTTCTGAATGAAATATTCTTCATAGCGGCCAAAATCCTTACCTTCCCCAAGACCTTTGTATTTGTCGTTATAAGTTCCATAAGGCGGATTTCCAATTACAAGGTCATATTTCGGAAGCTGGTAGCCGATTTTTTTGAATCGTTCGTTCTCGTCAAAGAACTGCTTCTGGAATGCTCCTTCAATGATATTTGCGTTAGGGTGAAGAATCTTGTTGATACGTGCAGACACTTCATCCTTTTCGTGCATGGTGAAGTTGTTCTTTGGTCTGCCGTCTGCAAATCGTCCTGTTCCGCTGCTTGGTTCAAGAACAGTGACTGCATTCGGTGCATAATGGTCAGCGATTCCCCACACCTTTGCGACAAGATTTCGTGGTGTGTAAAACTCGTTCAGAACGCCGGAATTTGAGCGGTCTTTTTCATCAAGTCCACCTGCTCCTTCGTATTGAGCAAGTATTGATTTATCCTCTTCTGTGATTTCTCCGTCAGGTTTTCGCAAGATTTCACGGCACTGCTCACGGATAGATTTAATTTCGCCTTTTGTGAGAGGTTCGTTCTTCGGCTCTTCTTCTGGTAACAGTTTTGATTCATGGCTTTCTTTTTTCGGCATGTATTCGCGGCCAAATTCTTTTGCGATTGATTTTCTGTATTCTTCAAACTTGTATTCGCAAAGCCATGACTCTTCTGTGTGGAAATTCAGATTTGTCAGGTCGTAAGAGATTCTGTAGATTGTTTCCCAGTCCTGTCCATTTACAGCTTTTTCAAACTCGTCTACATATCGCGAGAGTGTGTCATAAGAAAGAGCATATCCGTTTTTAGAAGCTAGTTCTGACATTTCATAACGGATTTCTTCTTTGCGTTTTTTCTGATACATGGCTTTCCATGTCATTGTAATATATGCCTTTTGGGAATTCTTCACGAATTGATATATCTGAAGAAGCTGATTCCGGGTTATTTTTTTCAATTTCCTCGGAGATTTCAGTTGGAGCTGTTTTTGGAATATTACTTTCTGTGGTTGTTTGCTCAATGTCAGAGGTTGGTAATGTCAGTTTTTCATAGTTTTCCTGAGCAACGACATACACATTTTTCCCATGCCCGTTCATTTCAGAAATGAGAGCATTTACAGCGGTGACATAATCTGGATTTTTACGGATATCGTGGTGCGAGTCCATGAAAATATCGTCTATGATGTATTGCCCGTCACGACTGTACAGCTCTACAACTCCGCTGCCTTCAAACTCTTCTCCGTGGTCAATGCTACCAGGAACAATGATTCCAATGCCGGCAAAGTTTTCACTATTGTCAAAAGAAAGGAATTTTTCAACGGCTTCCTTTGCAGAGAGATTAGTTGTTGGTTCGATTCTCTGGAATGCCTCGAATTCTGTGGTATCGCGGACATAGAAGTGATAACTTGGTTTTAATTCACGAGGATTCTCTGATTCTTCCTGTCTTTCGTTCGACCCACTTCCTACCGTAGCCTCAACCTCAGGTGCAGGGAAGTAATCAGGATGTCGGTTGTGAAGCATTTGTTCGATCGTTGCGTCTTTTGGAACATGATAATCCATCTCGATGAACGGAATAGAAATGATTTCCTCAATCGAAGAATCTCCCCACTCAGACATTTCAAGGTCGCCGTTCAGAATTGTGTAGCCAAAGCCGATTCCGTCCGTGTAAATCTGAGAGATATAGATTTCTGTGTCACCGAGGAAATAGCGGAAGCCGACATTGTGCGTGTCTTTTTCGTTTCTAAGTTCTTCGTCTGTGTTGATCTTACGGAATGTGTCTGCAATGTCTTTGAGCTTCTGTTTGAAGAATTCGCCTTCTTCTCCTTGTGTAAGCTCAATCGTGAACCTGTACTGCTCAGGCGGAATAACCATTTTGCAGATGTCCAAGTCCTCTTCAGTAAGCTGCAAAGGCTCAGTTTTTTTTTCAGACATGTTAATCACAACTTCTGATAAGCCATTTGGTGTATTATTTTCTTCTGATGTGTTGATTGAATTTTTAGATACATCATTTGATATATTTGAAGTTTCAACTTCTGCGGATTTTCCCGCTGCTGGATTTCTTGTATCCGTGATAACAACTTTGCCGTTTTTCATCTCCAGCTTCGCAAAATCACTTACGGAATAGACGAGCGGAAAGAGGTTGCCGTTAAAAAGTTTGTTTGCCTCATTGAATGTGTTGCCGGAACTTATGACATTATCAACAAGGAAAAGCCTTGCGTTTTCAGGGATCTCTGCCCCATCAACAAGGTAAAAGTTAAGCTCTCCCTGCCTGTTTCCGTTTTTCTTCTGTTCATAAAGCGTTTCGTGAGGTTCGCATTTAAGGATATCCAGAATTTTGCAGTTCGGGTTTGCAGCAGCCATCTGATTTGCTATTTCAAGCGTGTATTCAGCATTTCCTGTGTGCTGCGGAGCGGGAACAAGATATAGCGGTGAGTTCAGGTTTTTAATCTGCTCACCAAGATATGCTGCCATTTCAGTTATGGCTTTTGCGCGGGTCTCTGCACTTTCGGTCTGCTTGATGTTATGGCAAATGTCTCTGGTATGAGTGCTGTGATAATAGCTGTTGAAGTTAAATCCTGCAAAAGAGACATTTGACTGGTCTCGTTTGAACTGATTCGGCTTTTCAAAAATCGGTGCGTTAAGTTCAACTGCTTCCCGTAAATCGTCAATTCCAATCTCGGTACGACCTTCCATGTTTGCGATGGTGAGGGCGACTTTGAGAGTGTTTGCCTGATTGCGTGGGGAGAGATCGTATTTCTGGATTCTGTCATTCAAATAAGTCTGGCATTCTTTGTCCAGCTTGCATAGTTCTGCAATTTCCTGTGGATTAAGGCTTGCGTTGTAATGGGGATTTTCACGCTGAATCCGAAAAGCGTTTTCGATATGCTGCTTCATCTCTGGAACGCTGATTCTGCGTCTGTCGTTCTCGTCTTTGCGTACATTCTGTTTGATTTCAACACGGTCAAGTAACGGGTCGGAAAACTTCTTCCAGTACTGTTCAATCGAACGCTGGGAGCAGAGGCAGATTTTGTCGGTATTCCCATAGTTTCCGCAGGGACAGGGATTTGTCGCCATTACAAGCTGGAAATTTGCAGGGTAACAGGTAGTTCTTCCAGCACGGCTAAGAGTAATTGATTTTGATTCAAGAGGGACTCGGAGCATCTGCAAAACGGAGGAACGGAATTCAGCCGCTTCATCCAAAAAAAGCGTTCCGTTATGGGCAAGGGATATTTCACCCGGATTGCACCTCGCACCACCGCCACAGATTTCTTCAATCGATGCTGTCTGATGAGGCATTCGGAATGGAGCGGTTCTGATTAATCCGTCATTTGGCCTCATCAGACCTGCCAGGCTGTGAATGCGTGTGACAGTTTGAGATTCTTCGACCGTAAGTTCTGGTGTAAGGGCTGGAATTAGGCGTGTAGAAAGAAGCGTTTTGCCACAACCGGGTGCACCTTCAAGCAGAATATTGTGCTTTCCTGCGATTGCAATTTCGATTGCACGGGCTGCGTCATAGTAGCCGTCAAGGTTCATATCGTAGACTTTTGAAAGAAGTTCTTCGTTGAATTTGATTTCGCCCTGTTCTGGAGATGATGAATTACTTTTTTCTGTAAATTGCTCGCTGTGTAAAAGTTTTTCATGTGCGTCAGAAAGTGAAGAAATCCCCATCACTTTCATTTTGATTGTAATCAATTTCTTCCCAAACGGAAAAATCTTCCTCACTAAAAAATTCGTCAAGAATAATTTTTGCAGCATTTTTGATGTCCATATCGTCTGTGATACTATAATTGGAATCCTGTGTAGTTCCGCCGTCAATGTCTGAAAGGTCTCGGTCATAAAGCGTAAAATCCCAGTAATCATCGGTTTTGTGAATGATAAAGACCTCCCCGCTGTTTTTTTTCTGCAAGGCGAGTTCTGTGCGTTCATCTTTTGTAATTTCAAGCTGATTTCCGGCTTCTTTAAACGCCTCGTTTACTGCATTTTCGCCGTACATATCCGAAAGTTTTGAGAGAATTTCTTTGAGCGTTGAGCCGCTTTGAATCATAAACGCAAGCTCGTCTTTTTCGCTTGCTTCTGTAATGATTTTTACTTCTTCGTGTGGTTCAGGAAAATACGCTTCTTTGATGTGTTTTGCAAACTCCATGCTGTTTTCTGCCGCTATGTTTCGCGGATACCAAACATTATGATTGCGTGAATACAGCCAGCCTTCGTTTTTAAGCTCCGTGCGGACTTTTTCATTCGGAATTCCCGAAAAGCGGATATTCGCTCGTTTGTACTGTTCGCTGTTGATAATCTCAATTGAGATTGTAGATGTTTGTGTAATTGTGTCTGCCATGAGTGCATACTCCTAGATATGAGAATTGCAGCACTGGGCAGACTGCTGTGTAATGTTATTGATTGCTTGTCATTGTCGGTCGTGACCCGACAATCTGCTAAAAAATCATCTCCATTTCAGGCTCCTGTTTTTTGGGAGCCATAGAGCTGTTCTGATTTTGGTTTTGTTCAAAGGCGAACGTTTTGAGGATTTCTGTTCCCCTCCTGTCAGCGTTGAAAAGAATATTGCCGACTGAATCAATGCTCTTGTCGCGGTTTTCCGCTTTTTTAAGGTCATTGTTCACATTCACCATGATGTTCTTTTTGAAGTCTTCTGCAATCTCAGGCGAAACAGAAAGATTCATGCCCGATTTACAGGCCGCGATGTAGGAACCAAGATATTCAACAGGTTCTGCAGATTCAATCGTAAGCGAAAGTCCTTTAAGATTTGTCGGCTGATTGATTTTGTCCTTTGCCATTTCCATAATAACCCCTGGATTTTCCGTCTGTTCCGGGAAGAATACGGCGGCAGTGTGAAAGTTTTCGTCTTTGCCCTTGAAATTGTAAAGAACACCTTTCTCACCGTCTTTGAGTTCGGTGCCCGCTTCGTTAATCTGATTACGGGTAGCCACGATGTTCGATTCATAGCCTTTCTTCATCTTCTCAAACTGAACTGGGATAAGGCGGCTTGCGGGAAGGCAGTAGCCCTGCGAAAGCGTGTGGACTGGCTCCGCCTTGACCTTGCCATTATGGTCGGGCAAGAAAGGTGCTTTGTTTGCATCCAAGCCAGCTTTCATAACTTTTGCATTGTGTGAGGGAATCCAGAATCCGCTGAATTCGCTTTTTGAGACGGGAGTCTCGAAGGGATTTGTGTTTTCGTTTTCCATGTTTTGCTCCTTCTGATGTAAAACTTAAGATGAAATTTCTGGGAGTCAAATAATGGTACGCTTTTAAAATGAACCAGATGAAATATATCACGCCAAAAGGATTTAATCAATATTTCATTCTGTACATTTTTTACTGCATGAGGTATTCTAGCCTTATGCGACAAAGCCTTACAGTCCATATTCCTCAGAATCAAGATGTCTCCTATTCGCTCTATGCGCTTGGTTCAAAGATTGCAGTTCCGACTCTTTCGGATGACCAAAGTGAATACATCTTCAAATTCACAGTTGGAACTCCGGTCGTACTTTTTTACACCTTCCAGAACATAAAGCGTACCTATGTCGTAACCGGCTGGCAGGACGAGCGTGATGGTGAGCCAGTTACGCTTCCCGGTGTGGACGGAAAACTTTGCCTTATCGCAAGTTTCAAAGGATACAGAATCCATCTTATTGATGAACTTCCCGTATTACCTACGCCCAGCAAAAACTTCTTGCTCTTGTAGAATCTCGCCAGCTCCGCTCCTGGTGCATGGAACGCAATCTTCCTCACGCAAGCCTTTACAAGCTGGCAGTAGGGCAGAGTGTCCCTACATTCAAGGCAATCAGCTATCTTGTGCCATACTTTGCCCCGGCCGAATGGCTTTTCTTTACTGACGAAGAAATACCGTACCCAATCCGCACTCTTCCTAAATGGAATCCGGACGAGACATCTGTCTTTATCCAGCAGCACAAAAAAGACTGGAAGCAGACTGCCCAGAAATACGGCATTGAGGAAGAAAACGCCCGGAATATATTTGTGAACAGGCGGGCGAACTTTACGCTCATGCAGATGCGGCGTATGGCGGGGGAGGTGAACCCGGAAGTGTGGTTTGTAAAAAATTTTGATGATGATAAATAATATACAAAAATCGAGAAATAGGTTAAAGTGTGTATTAGTGGATTCATTATTTGTTGAGTTATAATGAATGGCTGAGAACAACAATGCGTAATATTTTAGGAAAAGGTTGGGCTTTCCCAGTGACGACGGACATTCATGGAAATATTGCTTCCTCAAGTTATGAAAAGAGTGTGGAAGAGTCTATTCGTATTATTTTGGGAACCACACCTGGAGAGCGTGTGATGAACCCCGATTTTGGATGCAAAATCAATGATATAATTTTTTCTCCAAATTCTTCAAAAACTATTTCTCTTGCTATTCATTATATTGAAGAGGCTATCGTAAAATGGGAGCCAAGAGTTATTTTAAAGAATATTACAGGTGATTTCGATCCTGACAAGTCCGGACTCATCAATATAAAAATTGATTATGAGATTCGGTCTGTAAATACATTTTTTAATATGGTTTATCCATTTTACTTAGAGAGAGGTGAACGTGATTCCAACGGTCAACTTAGATGATAGAACTTTTGATGACATAAAAAATGAAGCTATTCGATTAATTCCTCGCTATTGCCCTGAATGGACAAATCATAATGAGTCTGATCCTGGAATAACTTTAATTGAGTTATTCTCATGGATGACGGAGATGACTCTCTATAGATTAAACAAAGTTCCTGCAAAAACATATCTTTCAATGCTGGAACTTATTGGTCTCTCATTAACTGCTCCTCAAAGTGCAAGGGCAATTATACAGTTTTTTCCTGTTGAAAACTGCAATAAGAATATTTTAATAAAATCCGGAACAAAAGTAGCTGCCATTGAAAGTGAGAAAGAACCTATTATTTTTGAGACAGAAAATAGTGTCACGGTTCGCGATACAAACATAATAAGTTGTGTAAATAGGAATGGAGAAAATTGGTCAGAGGTGTGTTCTGAAGGTTCTGATATACATGAATTTGCGTTGTTTGATACAAAGAATGCTGTAGAACATATTTTATATATTTCTTCGCCAATATTGAAATATCTTTCAGAGGGGCATGGAATACAAATATCATTTGATTCGGTAAATGAGATTACTTCTGTTAGTGATGAAATTATAAATCATTTGTATTTTGAATATTGGAATGGGCAGCAATGGCAGGAAATCGAGTCTTTGTCTTCTGTAAGTGGCATAAAAAAGAAAGATAATGTAATTTATTTAAAAGGACCAGTTGATATTCAGCCATGTAAAATAAAAGATGTTGATGATTTGTTTATCCGTGCAGTTCTTTCAGATATTCCAGAGAACTATAATACCTTCTTTGTAAAAAAAATTACATTGAAAAGTATCTTTTTTGGTGAAGGTTTTATCCCTGATTTATGCATTTCAAATTCAAATGGCGTATATTCAGTAACGGACATGAATAATTCATTTATGCTGTTCTCTGAAAATCCGTCCTTCAATGAAACCTTTTATATTTCAGCTGATGAAATATTCAAAAATAAAAATTCCCTTGTAAAAATTTCTTTCACATTTAGTGAAACTTATGTTCCTGAAGCAGATAATGAGAATGCTTTGTTTGCATACGAATATTGGAACGGAAAGGATTGGATAAAACTTGATGGCGAGAAAAATAATTTTACGGATGGTACGTTTGGTTTTAAACAGGGTGGAATCGTAAGTTTCCAAATTCCAAAAGATATATCACAGGTATCTATTAATAACGAAGAACATTTGTGGTTAAGAATTAGATTAATTACAAAAGATTTTGCGATCGGCGGTAATTATGTCCAAAATGAGAAGGGAACTTGGGAATGGCATTTTGGTTCACGCGTTCAATCTCCGCTTTTGAATAAAATTAGGATTACATATAACGCTCCTGTTAAGTTGCCGCAAAAACTCTATTCATGCAGCAATTTTAAATGGATTAATCTTTTTGACAAAACTGATAAAAATAAGGGTGAGTTAAAGCTTTTCGATATAGAAGAGGATGAACTACCTGCTTTATACATGGGGTTTAATAATAAAATATCTGAAGGTTCGTTTTCTGTTTATTTTAGGATAAATGAGGATGGAAAAGCCAGAAAAGCAAAGGACTTAGACTTGGAATTCTTGAGCCTGACAAAACCAAAGGAGAATGATTCAAGGTGGGTTGTTCTGGAATGGCAGTGTTGGAATGGAGAAAAATGGGAAAAAATAGAGGCAAGCGATTTTACAGATAGCTTTCATGAATCTGGATTTATTAATTTTATTGTTCCCGAAGGATTGAAGGTCGCCTCGTTTTTTAATAAACAAGGTTTTTGGTTAAGATGTGTTAAATTGAATGGGAGTTTTGAAAAAGTTCCTGTTATAAAGTCCATTATCATTAATTCTGTTTATGCAGCGAATCAAGATACATATAAAAATGAGATATTGGGATCAGCGAATGGCGCACCGAATCAAATCTGTAATGTTTCTCATCCGCATTTGTTACCAGGAATAAAACTTTCAATTAATGAAAATTCTATTCCGAGTAATAATGAACTTAAAATTATGAAGGAAGAAGGAATAGACCAACCGTATAAAGAAACGGATAAAGGCATTTGGGTAACATATAAGGAAGTTCCTAATTTTTATAATTCAACTTCGTTTTCTCGACATTTTGTCGTTGATTATGCGACCGGGAAAATTATGTTTGGAGATGGTATTCATGGTATAAATCCTCCGAAAGGGAAATTTAATATTCGTGCAGATGAATATAAAGTTGGGGGTGGTGAAAAAGGAAATATTGCGGCACATAAAATTCAATTTATGACACAGAGTATTCCGTATATTGCAGGTTGTAATAATCCTTTTGCCTCGGAGGGTGGTTGTGATATGGAAACTGTAGACAGCCTGAAATCCCGGGCTGCGGGTGTATTCAAGAGTTTGAATAGAGCTGTTACGGCCGATGATTTTCAGTGGTTAAGCCGAGAGGCTTCTAGCTCCGTGGGAAGGGCATATTGTCCAAAAAAGAAAACAAAGAATGGAGAAATAAGAACGATAATTATTCCAGAGATTGATTCTGGTAGCACATACGAAACAAAACTTATGCCTTCAAGAGAGTTAATTAGGAGAGTTAGAAATTATCTTGATGATAGAAAAGTTGTTGGAAACAAGATTGTTGTTTCAGCTCCTTGTTACAGGGATTTTAGTATCAAAATTATGCTTGAATTTAAAAGTAACATATTTGATTTTGAAACTGAAAAACAGAAGATAAAAGAAAATCTGATACTCTTCTTTCATTCTCTTGTTGGTTCTAATGGACAAGGTTGGGAATTTGGAAAAAGTGTTACAGTAGGTGCAATTCTGAAACAGCTCGAAAAAATAAATTCAATTTTATCTGTGAATGAAACGCAGATTTTTGATATTGACGCGGATGTTTCTGTTGATGAGTTGTCATTGCAAGATGACGAGCTTCCGTATTTAAGTTCTGTTATGATTATTGAGAAAGGAAAGTAGATATGGAGCAATCTGATATTATTTGTGGTATATATAATGCAACGGAAGATAAGATAAGGCAGATAAAAAACACGAATGATGTTATAATTAATGTTTATGTAAAGGATTTGTGCCAATGTATGCTTGATAAGAGTGGACAGCGCATTATTGTAGATGAACAACAGTATGAGCAACCAGCGATGCACGAAATGTGTATAGGGGTTGTAATAAAAGGGAAAAATTTATCCGATGTTTTAAAAGTATATGGTAGGGTTTCGGTGCATTTTAAGGATAATCCGTCGGTTGATATATCAAATTGGAAATGGCATGGGTGTTCTAGTGATAAAATTTATCTGGAACCTGTTATCAGAAAGCTTGATTTGAGCAAAAATAGCTTCGATGGTGAATTCCATAAATTTGAACTTTTGTATACTATGGAATTTAGTTTGAATTCACAAAAAGCAAACGAATTTAAACGCGTTGAGAAACGTGATATTCGGGGATATGTGAAAAAATAAGATATAGGAGGAGAAAATGCCTAGTTATCAAACTCCAGGTGTTTATGTAGAAGAAGTGGAGAGTGGCTCAAAGCCTATTGAGGCAGGAGCGACCAATATTGTTGGATTTTTGGGAGTTGCAGAAAAAGGGCCTGTTAATGAGGCTGTCCTTGTAACAAACTGGACTCAGTATACAAAAATCTTTGGAGGAATGCATACAGGTGGCTGGTTGGGACATGCTGTATATCAGTTTTTCCAGAATGGCGGAACAAAAGCCTATATCAATAATCTTGCCGAGCCGTCGAAAAAGACAAAGGCAAAAAATGACGAGCAGCCAGCAGAAGCTAAAGCAGAGTCTGAGACTGTGGAAATTAAGAATCCTGATAATATTGCGAAGCTTATTATTGGTAAAGATGAAGGTGTCGGTAAGAAAACTGGATTGTATCTTTTTGATCAGATTCAAGATATTGCAATTGTTGCGGCCCCAGGTGTTACTGATCCAGCTGCACAAGATGCTATTTTAAGTCATTGTGAGAAAAATCGTTTCAGATTTGCCGTACTGGATAGTCCTGAAACTTTAGCAGCCGGAATTGATACGATGCCAAAACCACGGGATTCAATGATGGGAGCATATTATTTCCCTTGGATTTCTATGTATGATGCTGTTCAGGATAAGAATGTATATGCTCCACCGAGCGGTGGAATTTGTGGAATTTATGGTCGGGTTGATGGAACTCGTGGTGTTCATAAAGCTCCTGCAAATGAAATCTTTAGAACAGCCTTGGGACTTAAATATAATCTAACGGATGCAGAGCAGGAGTTGTTAAATCCAAAAGGTATCAACTGTATTCGTGATTTCCCTGGCCGAGGAATTCGCGTATGGGGTGCAAGAACAATCAGTTCTAATCCTGAATGGCGTTATGTGAATGTTCGTCGTCTTTTCTGCATGGTTGAACAGGCATTACAGAATGGTACGAATTGGGTTGTCTTTGAACCTAACACACGAGATTTATGGAAAAAAATCACTCGTAACATTACTGCGTTCCTTTTGAATCTGTGGAGAACAGGAGCTTTGTTTGGCGATACGCCGGAAGAGGCTTTTTATGTGCGATGTGATGATGAATTGAACCCTCCTGAATCTATTGATGCAGGATATGTTGTTTGTGAAATAGGTTTGGCACCCGCAAAACCTGCTGAATTTGTTGTATTCAGAGTTTCACAAAAAGCAATGGGTGAGGAATAATAAACAAAGAAGTTCGTTGAACTTCTAAAAATATTACAAGGAGAAGTACGGAAGATGGCTGATTATTTACCAACTACCAAGGCTTACTTTAAGGTTGAAATTGATGGAATTGATTATGGTAATTTCGTATCAATTTCAGGTTTGGGCGCAACTGCTGAGGTTGCAGATGATATGGGCGGAATGGATAAGAATCCTAGAAAAGTTGTGGGAAAAGTAAAATACGATACCGTAAAAATGACCCGCAATAGCGATCCTCGCGACAAAGTTCTGAAAGACTGGTGGAAGACTGTTGAGCGCGGAAATCCTGAGCAGAAATCTATTTCCATTGTCTTTATGGATCGTGACGGAGTTACAGAGATTCAAAGACGAAACTTGTTTAACTGTGTTCCATGTGCTTGGAGTATAAGTGACTTGGGCAGTGGTGAGCAAGGTGTAAATCAGGAAACTATTTCTATTGTGTACGAAAATGCAGAATGGGCATAGGTCTATTTATAAATTTAAAATATGAACGCACAAGGAGTGGATCTGTGAGGAAACTTATTAAAAAAATAATTTGTATATTTTTTTTTATCGGCTTGCTCGCAGGTCCACTATTTGCTTTTGGAAATAAAAGTTTAAAAGCTCCACAAGCTGATAAAAAATCAAAAAATGTAATAAATATGCAGGAATACTATGATAATTTAAGTGACATGGTTCCTGCCATAATTTTTCTTTCGCCAGACAGCACGACAGGAATTTCTGATGAATTGCTGGAGCTTTTTTATACAGAACTAAAACTCCAGATGGTCTTAAATTCATATTTTAAGCCAGTGTCAATGACAAAGTACCTTGACGGAAAATATACGGAAAAAAAAGAAAGAAATCTCTTTCAGTTTTTTAATGGAATCAAGGGAGAGCGTTATCAAGTTAATTTAAGAGGAATTTGTAAACCGAAGCTTTTTAAATGTGGTGAAAATTATATTGTATATATTGCAATTTTTCCATTTGATAACTCTGGTTATCCAATAACTTCACTTAGAATCATAAGAAAAGAAAAAGAAATCAAAGATGCGGTTTCAAATTGTCTTTTTGAGCTTAATCTGCTTATGCAGAAACATGAGCAAAGGAAAGTAAAACTGGCAATTAATCCCTTTGAGATTTCGTGCAGGACTTTGGTTGAACAAAAAACAGGGGAATTTGATTTTATAAAAACTTCATTTTCAAATCAAGAAGGCATAGAATTAAAAGAGACAGACGATATGTTCAGCTATGTATTTGCACATCAGGCAACGGCAACAGGTCTGTATTCGGCTAGTCCAATGGGAATGATACCCGAGTATGTCACTGCAAAAACTACATCGACATTAGTTTCTACGCAGTCTGATTATCTTATAAATGCAAAACTTGTTTTATCGGATAAAATGAATGTCATAACACTGAACCTAATCAAAACTGATTCCGGAGTATTGGTAAAGACAGTCAAGTTTTTTACAAAAAAACTTGATGTTGAAGAAGTATGGAAGTTTACAAATTATTTTCTTTCCGAAATTACAAAATCAATCTACTCTGAAAAAAATTATAAGCTTCTAAATGATATTTCTATTGGTGGAAAAGCATTTTATAAAAATGGAATGTTTGCAGGTTGGAATTTGATAGATAATTTTCCGATTCCTGCAGAGAATTCGCTTATCAACACAGGAACAATGTTAATAAGTGATTTAAATAGTAATCCGAATAATTTTTATTCAAACAAAAATGATGATTTGTTTATTTTTGTGAATAATAATGAGATAAAAATATTCAGAGGAAGGGAAGGAGCGTATGTATGGAACTTACTAGAAAAATAGCGCTTGCTATTTTGCCCATATTGTGTCTGTCATGTAAAACAACTATGGGGCCGATTGCAATGCAAGAGATAAAACCCCTTCCAAGAGAAGTTGTAATAGCAACTCCGATTGAATATGATCCAATCTATGCAGTGCTGAAAATCCGTGAAGTAGCAGAGGAAAATGGAGTTCAGAAGTATTTGTATGCAAAACTGGATGGTGATATTCCTGAAATTACGGCTGGCGTAATGGGGGAAATTTCTGTGGAAGCAACATTTTCTGAAGTCATAGGAACTTTTAAAGTTGTAAGTAAGGACGGAGGATTTGTACGAGGTTCTATTGAATCGCTAACTCATAAAGTTCCTTCAAATTCGTTCATCAGAATTCAGACAGGTCAGAAAGCAAAGGAAGTAAAATAAGAATGTCACATATATCGAAAATAGAAACGAAAATAAAAGACTTACGATTCCTAAAAAAAGCTTGCGAAGCATTACAAATGGGATGCATAGAAGCGGCAGAAGGGGAAACTATTACTTTATGCGGATATGGTAAAGGTGAAAAAATTGAAGGCTGTATTATGGAAATAAAAACAGGCTCAAAATACAGTATTGGTATCAGAAAAATAGGACAGAATTATGAGTTCGTTGCTGATTGGTGGGCAATCGAAACTTTTACAGGGCAGAAACAAGAAGATTTGTTGAATAGAATAACAAGGCAGTATGCTTATGAAACTGTTTTGGATAAAGTCAGGAATATGGGCTATTCTGTGGTCGAAGAAACTCAAGATTTGCAGCAGAACTTGAAATTGACGGTAAGACGATGGAAATAAAATCTCTGACGGAAGAACAAATAAAAAAAATGTGTGTTGGTCTCGATGTGTATAAGGCAAAGAACCGTCTGCAATTATTATGTCCAGAAATTGCACAAAAAATTGATATTGAATTTGTTGAATCGAAGTATAGACGATTTATTGTAACAGACATCAGCTTTACTAATGGTATCGTAAAACTTGTTGCTACATCAAATAATCCAATAAGGCATTTACCGTCAATTTATCAGGAAAACGATTTTTTAAGACATTATTTAATGATTTTTCAGCATATCATGAACGAAACAGCAATTTCATTGGATAATCTTGATAATATTTTCCGGCCTATGGAAACCCCTGCTAAGTTTCTTCCAGTTCTTGCCGATTGGTTTGGTGTTGAATTTGATTTGCTAGGTGATGAGCAAATAGCCAGAAAAGTATTACAGTATACAATCCCTCTTTACAGGTATCGAGGAACAAAAATTGGATTAAAGGCATTGCTTTATCTTGTAAGTGGTATTGTTCCAGAGATAATTGAAGGAGAACTTCCGTTTGATGCTTTAAGTATAGATGGAAATACAGATATATCTTCTACAATTCTTAATACTCAGGATGGCATAAATTTAGTCAGTGTCTATTTCCCTGTTCTTAGTGAAGAATTTAGCCCGGATATGATAAAACGGCTGTATAAATTGATACAGAATGAGAAGCCCATAGATTCGGAGTGTTACCTGTTTTTTAAGAAACCTGAAGTAAAGAAACGAAAAACGACGGTTATAACAACGGATATTGTGGAAATGGGTGAAGATGGAATTGAATTTTAGGAGAGCCTTATGCTAGAAGTGGCAAGGAAGCTAACCAAGCTGCTCGAAAGCGAGCCGGATCCGAGGGAAGGGGCCGGCGGAAGGCGCGAGTTCAACCAGACGAAGCTG
>SFOB01000296.1 GCA_004554075.1 Treponema sp. | reverse complement strand
AAAGCTGAAAGACTCAATCGAGGAAATATTTGTATCGACAGTGAGGCTTCTGAACAGGAAAGGTTATGTCAGCCTTGAAAAATATTTCGTTGACGGAACAAAGATCTACAAAATTCATTTAACATAAAAAAGACCGCCCTTTTTGAAGTCTGTTAATAACTTCTAGGACAACCCCGTAAAAAAGCCGTTAGGCTTTTCCAATCCGTGTGGCAATCTTTCATTGTGCATTTTATTTTTAAGTTATAAAATAATATTCTATGAAACGAACAATGAAAATTTCAAAACTTTTTGCCGTGTTTGCGGTTATGGTGCTTGCGCTCGCAGGCAATGTGTATGCGCAGAATATAAGTTCTGACTTTGTGAGAATTTCAGCTGTTACCCTTGAAAGGGCTTTTTATATGTGCGACCACGAGGTGACGCAAAAGGAATACAAAGACATAATGGGGACAAACCCGAGCAAATTTAAAGCTAATCCGGACAAAGGCGAGATTCAGGAAAACCGCCCTGTAGAGCGGGTAAGCTGGTTTGATGCGATTGAATACTGCAACAAGCGTTCCATAAAAGAAGGTCTTATGCCTTGCTACAAAGCCAACGACAGCACAGACACAAGCAAATGGGGCATAGAGCCCACAATGACAATCAGAAAAGGTTATATTTTTAACCAGTCGACGTCGACGTGGTTTAACGTTGAGTGCGATTGGAATGCGAACGGTTACCGTCTGCCAACGGATGCGGAGTGGGAATACGCCGCAAGTGCAGGAAATTCTTTAGACAAAGATGTTTACAGCGGAACGGACGATGAGTCAAAGCTTGCTGATTATGCCTGGTATATCCGCAACAGCCGCAATAAGACTCACGAAGTAAAAAAGAAAAAGCCCAACGCTTTTGGACTTTATGACATGAGCGGCAACGTGGAGGAATGGTGCTGGGGAAACGAGCGTGAGCATATCAGCAATCTTCACGGCGGATACTGGGGCGTTAAAAATGGACGATACTGGAAGGTTGGCAATGGAAAGAACGGTATTACAGATTTGCATACCGTGGATCCTGGATGGACAGTTCCCGAACAGTTTTATGTTTTAGACAAAGACTATAAATTACCATATAAATATGCAACCGCCTGCTTTGGATTCCGCGTAGTGCGCACAGACACAAGCTCTGTTACAGAGGCGCATAAGAAGCAGGTGGCAAATCAAAAAGAAGCGGAGAGAAAAGCTCACGAGGAAGAGCTGGAAAGAAAACCGCAATCCAGAAGATCTATGGAATAAGCGACATTGGATATGGCAAAAAAATTTCTTTTAGGCGGCATTCCTCCGAAAAAAGTTGCAAAGATAATGGGGCTTGAGCTTTCTCAAGTTAAAGAACTTCAAAAATCTATTAAGAAATAGCCGCTTAATTTTTATATTAAGGAAAATTCTATGAAAAAGACTTTTAAAATAGCCACTCTCTCAACTTTGATTATGGGCTTTTTTGTAAGCGTTGCTTCAGCAAAAGACCCTGTTGCATATATAAATAACGCATATAAAGAGATTATAGAAAAGCAAATCTACACCGAAAAGCAGGCGGATTCCTTGTGGTGGAAAACGAACGGGCGGGATATGATTTTGACTCCTATTGAGGAATACGATGACTTGGGCGGCAGATACTATGAATCAAAACTGTGGCAAGAAGATTCCCTTTATATCACAAGATTGCTTGTTGATTATCCTTCAGCAACTGCCAGCTATTTGCATCAGATATATATGGGAAGATATGACTGCCTTAGAAATGTCAGGGAAGTTTGGCTCAGTCCGCAAGTTGATGACTGGGCTTTTATAGATGAGTTGCAGGACGAATTTGTTGAAGATGAATATCAAGCAGGAACTAAGGACGACTTTATAAAATATAAAGATAGATTAATGTTTGATAGCGGTATTATGAACGGCTTCTGCACTATCTACGTGCCAGAAGGTGAGCTGCCTAAAGGTCTTTTAAGCTACAGTTCAAAGCCTTTGTCGCCTGTATATTTTGTAAAAGTCTATTCCGGCGATGTGTACGAGGCATTCAAGAAAGGAGACTCCGCCGCAAGGGAATGGTGTCCCGGTCACGAATACACTGGAAAAGCCTATACCGCAAGCCGCATGGAGATGAATGGCGTGTTCACTTGGGAACTGGGCAAGGGCGAGCACTCTCG
>SFOB01000295.1 GCA_004554075.1 Treponema sp. | reverse complement strand
ATAATAATGATATTATGAATGAAGTAGATAACATAAATATTTGGGTACGCGTTAATGTGAATACCAAAAGTTGTTTGGATGGTACGAATGATTTCGTAAAAGAATTGAAAGAATTTTGTCCAGTCCAATACAGAAAAGAATACTATCCTAATGCGTGTGAGGGAACAGAAATAATTATAAAATTCTTTACTGACAGTGTATTAGGCTCATTCTTTTCAAATGTTGTGTTTTCTGGTATTGCTTTTGATATTACAAAGTTTTTCTTCAAAAAAACATGGGATGTGGTTATTAAATTCATTGAAAGGAATAGAGCCATTGACATTCAGGAACTTGAGTTCGTTTTTAACGATATTACAATTAGCATATCTGATGTGAATAAAAACAATTACCTCAACTTGGCATTACTCTTCCAACAATTACATAAACATATTAAAGTAATGGAGGTTGATGGTATAAAGGATATCTGTAAAATTAGACTTCCCGTTGTTGGAGAAGAAATTGCGAATTTAAATATTCCAGAAGAAGTAAAGGATTATTATAATTACACTGATTGTGTTTGGTATGTCATATATGATTTTGGTTGCAACTCCTGCTACTATAATAGTAATGCTGAAAAAATTATATCCTTTTAATTTTTTAATCGGGACAGGGGACAGGTCAGTGTCCCGCGGAGGGTACGGAGGTCAGCAAGCGGACTGTTTTGGGGAAACAGCAATTATTCACACGTTGTAAATTTAAAGAGGAGTTCATCAAGCTAAAGCAAGTGCCATAAATGACCAGCAATTAAAAGAAAAAATTATATATCCAAAGATGGAGGTCCGCAGGTGGACTGTTTTGATGAACGCGAATTATCGAGAATTAACCGTAAATTGAAGAAGAAAGTATATATCCACAGATGACACAGACGGATGTCCGCAGGCGGACGGGGGAAGTAAAAAGTAATATTTGTTATTGGCAAAAATTCAACTATGGTTGGCACAAACTAAAAACAATGTGTGAAGTATTGAGTCAGTGCAGAGTGATGGCATAAGGATATAAAAATATGTTGATTTTTAGAGATTTACTTTGTAATCTGAAAAATATTTTTTATCTTTGCAGCCCAAATGAATTAATCAAAGTGGCACATCGTTGGCACTAACTCGTATAAAATTGGCACAAATGGATAGTATAGAAATAAAGGCTATAATTAAGCAAGGTGAGAACTCACAAGTGGAGTTTAAAGAGTGTCAAGACAGAATTAGCCATTCTGTTTATGAGACTGTATGCTCGTTTCTGAACTATAAAGGAGGGACTCTTTTGCTTGGAGTGAATGACGCAGGTGAAATCATTGGCGTGAACAAAGGCAACGCCCCTGCAATGGTGAAGAATCTTATCAACACTTCGAACAATGAGGAGTTGTTTGTGCCATACGCCAATGTAATGCCGGAAATGGTTGAAATTGACGGCATGACCATTATTGTGATACAGATACCTGAAGGAGAATCGGTATATCAGTACAAGCATCGATTTTTTGATAGGAATGGCGATGCAGATGTGGATGTAACCAAGCAGCCGCAGCTGCTCAACCAACTTTTTGAGAGGAAAAGCCAAAACTTGTTTGAAAGCAGATGTGTAGCAGGTTTGAAAGTAGATGACCTCGACGGAGATACGTTCGTCCAGTGCAGAAAGGTAAAAACGCGAGAAGGTGGCGGTCATCCATGGGGACTGTTGAGTGATATGGATTTGCTTCGAAGTTGCCAATTGGTGCGATCGGGCAAAGATGATTCGTGTAGCCTTACATACGCAGCTTTGCTTTTGTTTGGAACGGAGGAAAGTATTGTACGATATATGCCAAGATACAGGATTGAATGTGTATTCCGTAATTACACATACGATGATTATATCAGCGGGAAAGATTATGGAACCAGGTATGATGACAGGCTTACTCTGAGGTGCAATTTGCAAAAGGCTTATATCCAGATAATGGCATTTGTGCAACGGTACTTGCCTGACCGGTTTTACATTGGTGAGGACGGATTGACGAGACAAGATCTGCGCACGCTCTTGTTCAGAGAGATTGTGGCCAACCTTTGTGTGCATGCTGATTATTCAGCAGGTTTTGCATCGTATCTTGAAATATTTAAAGACAGGGTCGTGACTCGAAACAGTTCGCGCGTGATTCTTTCGGCCCACAATAAGGTCATAAGCATAG
>SFOB01000294.1 GCA_004554075.1 Treponema sp. | reverse complement strand
AACGGCGAAAGGCTTATGCGGGCAGATGCCGAAATTATCAGCGAGGACGCAACTGTTTGCAGGGTTGTTTTGAGGCAGGGGCTTTATCATCAAATTAAGCGAATGTTCAAAAAGCACGGCTTAACCGTGGTTGAGCTTAAACGCGTAAAAATGGGCAATTTGCCCCTTGATGACTCACTTTTGCCGGGTGAATGTAGATATTTGTCACAAAAGGAGCTTGATTTGATTTGTAGCAGATAGGGCGATTTTGGCAGATTTGGCACAATATATTGTGGTTATTTTTACACGTTAGTCAAATAGCACAAAAAAATAAAAAATAATTAGTAAAAAGGTTGCAATTTTATCAAATCTCTTGTATAATGTATACAATAGGTTTGATATTTTTTTGTGCAGTTATGTGTTATAACTTATGGAGGAGATTTTATGCCTAATAGATTATTTCAAAGCATAATCAATCAAATGCGTGATGCAATCGACAGAACTATCGGCGTGGTAGACGATACCGGAACTGTCATTTCCTGCAGCGAGCTCGGCGCAATCGGCGAGGTTCGCAAGGGTGTTGTTGCTGCCGGTGTGTTCGGCGGTGCACAGGTTTGTGTTGACACCTGCACCTACAAGGCATTTGGTGACAGCGTTCATCCGGAATATGCCTGCTTTGTTGACGGCACGGACGAAATCAGCCGTCGCTTTGCTTCTATTATTGCGGTTGCGCTTGACCAAATTAAAAAGAATAATGATGAAAAATTTGACCGTTCAAATTTCATCAAAAATGTAATTCTTGACAATATTTTGCCGGGTGATATTTACATCAAATCACGTGAGCTTCGCTTTAACAACGATGCCACAAGGTGCGTGTTTATCATCCGTACCGCAGAGCGCACAGACGTTTCTGTTTACGATGTTGTTCAAAATTTCTTCCCTGACAAAACCAAGGATTTTGTAATTTCTGTCAGCGAAACCGACATTGCCCTCATCAAAGAGGTGCGCCCAAATGTAGAGTCAAAGGATTTGGAAAAGCTTGCGCAGTCTATCTGCGACACCCTTTCAACCGAATTCTATTGCAATGCTACCGTGGGTATCGGCTCCTGTGTTCAGGGTATTAAGGATCTTGCAAAGGCGTTCAAGGAGGCACAGGTTGCCCTTGAGGTCAGCAAGGTGTTTGATAATGAGCGCACAATTATTAATTATGACAATCTCGGCATTGCCCGTCTTATTTATCAGCTTCCTACCACTCTTTGCGAGATGTTTCTTAAGGAAGTGTTCAAAAAAGGCAGTATTGAATCTCTCGACCAGGAAACCCTGTTTACTATTCAAAAGTTTTTTGATAACAACCTTAACGTGTCGGAAACATCAAGAAAGCTTTTTGTACACAGAAATACACTTGTTTACCGTCTTGAAAAAATCAAAAAGCTTACCGGCCTTGACCTGCGTGAGTTTGATGACGCTATCGTATTCAAGGTAGCACTTATGGTAAATAAGTACCTCGATTCCACCCCGGTTAAGTACTGATTCTCTATACCTATTATATTATATCGCTTTTCGGCTCCCTGTTTTGTTGGGGGGCCGATTTTGGTTTATCCCCTCCGAGTGCTTCGCACCCACCTCCCCTTGCAACAAGGGGAGGCAATGTGGCGCCCCTTTTATGCAATAAAGGGGAGCTGTCGTCATTTATGACGACTGAGGGGATAAAGGGGATAAAAGGAATAAAAAGAACAAAATCTCACCCCTTCCACTGCAACAAAAATTACACAAATATGTATATTTTGCACATAGTAGGCGAGTAATAAACAATATTTAGTATGTTGTTTTTACAAAAATTTAGAATTGAATGAAAATTTTTGTTGACTTTTTTGTACTCTTATACTATACTTATGGTGTGATCTAATCAAGAACTTTGGATTGCAATCTGATTTGGGAGGTAATAATTTAATAAATTAGACACTAAAGACTGCAGAACGAGAACAATCTGCGAAACAAAAATCATTTTTTATTAAAATTTCGAGGAGGAGTTTTATAATGAAACTTGCAAAGAAAACATTATCAGTTGCTCTTGCTGCTGTTATGGCTGCTTCTTCACTTGCTGGTACAGTTTCAGCTTTCGCTGCTGACAGCGTATTGCCTTCAGTACCATCATACAAGGCAATCACAGTAGGATCAACTAAGGTTACACCTGATGTTAAAATTGAAACAAAG
>SFOB01000293.1 GCA_004554075.1 Treponema sp. | reverse complement strand
ACAGGGACCAACATGTTGATTCCAAACTGCCCGATCATCATCAGTGCCTGATATACGCTACGGTTGAACTTCACATGCCTCTCCCTTCAAAAAATCCGGTGTTTATAACATCTTTCACCTATAAACCCTCATTTTTAAATTATACCCATTTTTTCTATTCCTGTCTAGGAAAATAATGTTGAAAAAGCGGTTAATTTTTCCGCCTCCAGTTTCTATAAATCCGTTGACTTTCCTCTTAATTAATAGTACTATTTCCATAACTCAATATAGCACGTTTTTATAGAAATGTTTTCTTAACACTTTTTAACACGAATTTCATTTCGTGGAAGGAGGCTTCATGACAAATCCCATTTTGTATCGCAGACGCATCATTCCTGAGGAATGCATTTTGCTGAAGGACGACATCATTCAGTCCTGTGACGAAGAACGGATTGTCACCACCTGGAACGCTCTCCATCCCAAAAAAGATCTCCACCACGGTTCTTCCTGCTATTTTCTGAAGGAAGGCTTTAAGGTTAGCAAATTCTGCCGTGAAGACGATTCCCTTCTATACTGGTATTGTGATATTGTGGATTTTAACTATGATTCTGCCAAGAACACGATGATCGTAACAGATCTTCTTGCCGATGTGATCATTTATCCTGATGGGTTTGTGAAGGTAGTTGATTTGGATGAACTGGTTACTGCTCTGGAATCCCGCTCCATCTCCCTGGATACACTGAAAACCAGCCTGATAAAGCTGGATAAGCTGCTAAGCATCATTTATGCGGGGAACTTTGACTGCTTAAAAGCCTGTTTGCCTGAATAATTAATAGAAAATATGTCCCCCTATCTGTATTCCTGTAAGCCCCTCGATCGGCGTTCTGAAAAACAGACAGTTTCCGACCGTTGTCGCTCCTGCCATCGCCTCATCGGCTGCCCGATAGCATGCTGCTGTTGCATGATCCTCGGCAAGTGCCAGCGCCAGTCGGCCGCTTGCCACCGGTGAAAACTGTTTATTCTGATAGATAACCCCTACTACCGTGTCCGGAAATACGGAACTCATCACACGATTCATAACAACCGCGCCTACCGCCACCTGTCCTTCATAGGGCTGATTTCCGGCTTCACAGTAAATTAAATTTGCAAGCAGATATCTGTCACCATCCGCAAAAGAGATCTCCGAAATATCTCTCCACGCAGAACGGGCTGCCAGTGCGGAAAGTCTTCTCTCCTCCTCAAGCTGTTTTTGAAGTTCCTGCAGACTGCTGTTTTGCTCGGCAAGCTGCTGTTCGTAAGCAAGCATTTCCTCCTCTGTGCTTGCAATCTCATTCTGATAGCTGGTAATTTTCCCGGAGGTTTGACTTACAAGTCCGGCCACACGGCTCTGTTCCGCTTCCACATCTACCTTCAGCGCATCCAGCTCCTCTTTTTCCTTTTCCAGCTGTGCTTCCTTTTCTTCGATTCCTTTTCTGGTCTCTTTAAACTGTTCCAGCTGATTCCTGTCATATTCTGACAGCTTTTCAATATAATTATTCCGATTCAATAGATCCGAAAAGCTGGCAGAGCCAAAAACCATTTCCAGCATAACGTAATCCCGCTTTTCATACATGAACTGGATTCGTTTTTTCATGGCGGCATACTGCTCCTCCTCCACCGTCCTTGCTTCTTCCAGTTCGATATTGGTCTGCGAGATCTCATTGTTTTTTATTTCTATTTTTTCCTCTAGATCCGAAAGGTTATTGCTGACTTCCGTAAGGTCCTGATTCAAGCTGTTCAGCTGTCCCTTAAGGCCTTCCGTGGTCTGCTGAAGTCCAGCCAGTTCCTCCTTGCTCTCGTCAATCTTACCTTCCGTTTCTTTCTTTTCTTCCTTTTTCTGTTGAATCTGCTCCTCCAATTCGGAAATTTTGTCAGCGTAAGCAGTTATGGGAAAAGCGCACACCAAAAGAACTGCTGCCATAAATACAGCAATCTGTTTTTTTCCCGCTTTTCTCATCTGTCTCACCTGCCTTTATCTGCTCTACGTTATCTTATTCCTCGATCTTGCCGATTCTGCGCCTATGGTTTTCTCCTTCCGAGAATTTTGTATCAAGGAAGGTATCCACAATTTCAAGTGCCAGGTTCCTTCCAGTTACTCCGCCGCCCAATGCCAGCATATTTGCATCATTGTGAAGTCTTGTCATTTTTGCCAGATACGGGTCTGTACAGAAAGCAC
>SFOB01000292.1 GCA_004554075.1 Treponema sp. | reverse complement strand
ATAGTAAGTGCTATGATACCAAGATAAGCCTCTGTTTTACCGCCACCAGTAGGGAACCAGACAAGATCGACTAATTCATTCCTTTCCACCCATGGCATTCCTGTATTTCTTTGGAAGATACCATCAAGGTTTAGAAGAATAAAAGCAAGCTGGAATGGACGCCATGCTGCATTCATTCCGTGGAATATTGTGGTATCGTCTGCTTCTTTTTTGTAATAGTCGTAAGTTAAGTTAGCTCTATCAGTAATAACTTTTTCTTTGTTATATTTGGTATTATGCCATAGCTGCATAAACATAGCGGCATTCATTAATCTGAATGCCAACATTTTCTCTGGATTTGACAGGAAATCGACGATATTGTTCTTTATGCGTAAATAATCATTCTCACACTTATTTCTGTTTTCTTCTGCAATACGATTATTCTCTATTGAGAGGTTGTCTATCCAAGACTTATATGTCTCAACAAACTCTAGCAGTTCTTTTGCAATGTCCTCATCTTTAGCCTCAGAAAATACAGAAAGCCACTTAAATTGAAGACATTTAGGCGATTCTATATATGGTCTCGCATATATTGTTCCTTCTTGACTAACATCTTCCAGCATCTTGTTTCTTGGAACTGGTTCAACATCTGGTGTTTCCACCGTTGGAAGAAACTCTGACCAAATATTCATTACGCCATCCTTCAATCCCCAATTGACAGAACACAAATGTCCAACACCAAAGTCCTTTATATTGCGATACAAGTATCTTAACGCATTTGCCTCCTGATCTGTAGCATCATAAGTGTTCTCTTTGTGATACTCCAAAAGGTAAGGACTTGATATGTTGATTGAAACGCCAAAGAGACTTCTCTCATTGATCTTTTTCGTTACAATAGAGAAATATCTGACATCTCCTGAAGTAATAGGTGTTGAACTATTGACCAACAAAACCTTTAGATAAATCTTGCCTTGACTCTTTATAGCTTGTAACCATACATCAAGAGAAAGATAGATGTCATTGCAGACTTCAACTTTAACTACATCCTTCAATGAAGGGTACTCATCAGCTCTAAACACTCTTTTGGATGTAAGATCGATACCTGTAAGATTGATGGACTTCTCAAAGTTAACAGCTTCCCAGTAGCCGAACCCTTGCGAGTCAAAAACAGAGATAACATCCTCTATGTAAGAAATAAATGTTTCATATTTCTCAACCTTGGAAATTCGATTCTTAATTTCTTCTTCTCTTCCAGCGCAGGTATAATTATTATCTGTATCAAAATTGTTTAGTTTAGCAAATAAACGCTCCTTATAGGCGCTAAGGAAACGATATTCAGGCTTGAATGATGCTTCGTTATAGATGTCGCATAAAGAGTTGTCGTCGTTGGTTGCAACAAGCTTGCAGAAATGCTTGTTTATTTCGCGAAGACTATCTTTTTTATCTTTTAATTCTTTCTCTTTGATGCCCATAACAATTTTTAAAGCATCTCCATCTATGGCAACTAATTTACCCATTAGCTGCTTAAACTTTTCATCTTCAATGAAAGCTTGAAATCCTTCTACATCCTCTATTTTAATTCTAAGGAGTGTTGAAGATTTGACTTCTTTATAGTAACGACCAGATACAGTGATTTTAAGATTATTGTTTATCTGATTTTCATCTAAGCAACAAGATATTCCAAATTTGTTAGGGAATCTACGACCTAAAGCATCAATATCTTCAGAATGATCAACATTTCGTTCCTCTGCAAGTTCTTCTTCCAACTCGTTTTGGATGTCTTCATCATTCTCATTAGAGTCATCATCACCGGTTTGAGGATTCTCAATAATTGTACGAATGTCCTCTATGGCTTTCTGAGGGAATAATATTGCAGAACTATATATGGTTCCTGGAGTTGTATTGAGGACTTCACCATACGAAAATCCAGGTTCCAGCTCATCGCTTTCACCTTCACGCTTTACAAAATATTGGTAGTTGCAACCACCAGGTCCTATTATCTGCTTCTTAATGAAATTTTCTAAGGATTCTCGTTTCTTTGTTATCATTGCGAAATTGATTTTACGGGTTCGAAGTTTATTCTTTCTTTTACATCAGAGACAATATTCTCGACATCTTTAGTGGAGTTAATGTCCAATAAATCACGAGTCTCATCACTTAATGCATTATAAACAATATTGAAATCGTCATTTAAAAGTGCAATGTTAAGAAAATGCCTAATGCTT
>SFOB01000291.1 GCA_004554075.1 Treponema sp. | reverse complement strand
AACACGGCTCAGGGCAGCAAAGCGGTCAAAGAAGAACAGCATTGATGGTACCAACCTTCCAGACTCTCGTTTGGTGGAGTTGCTTGACAGGTGTGCAATATCCGTAAAGGACATTGAGACAAATAAAAAAAAGCAAAATCAAGATGGAAAAAAGAGAAGATAAACCAGTGCAATTAGTTCAGAAATCGAATCTTGAACATAAGTCACTGGAAGTTTCAATGTTAGAGAAGGACGATTTCAGTGATGAAGAGTTGGAGTCCTATCTATCAAAAGGTGAAATCAAAGCAACAGACAAGGTTACAATACCTCCCAAAATTCTCTTCGTTGGAGACTGTACCATTGCCACGTTTGGAAATTTCAGTGCTTCAACAGGTAAGGCTAAAAGTAAAAAGACATTCAACATTTCTGCAATGGTAGCAGCTGCAGTTACAAATACTACAGTGCTTAACTACCGGGCGTGCCTTCCTGAGGGGAAACGGAAGATTCTCTATTTCGATACGGAACAGAGCAAATATCATTGCCATAATGTTCTGGAGCGAATCTATAAACTGTCAGGGCTTTCTGTCAAGAAGGATGACCCACGCCTTCTGTTTTGGGGGTTGCGTGAATACACGCCGAAACTTCGTATCGCTCTCATTGATTATGCTTTGAGAAAGCACCAAGAGGTCGGTCTTGTAATCATCGACGGACTCAGAGATCTGATGTATGACATAAACAATGGTAAAGAAGCCACGGATGTGATGACCGTTCTCATGGCATGGACAAGTGTGTATGACCTTCATATCCATACTGTACTCCACTTAAACAAGAACGATAACAATCCACGTGGACACATAGGTACTGAACTTGAAAATAAGGCAGAAACAGTACTGATTATCAGTAAGAACCTACAAAATAACAGTATCAGTGAGGTTAGACCTATGCACATGAGAGATAAAGAGTTCAGCACCTTTGCATTCCATATTGATGACAACAAGTTACCTGTACTTGACAATGGCATTTCTGTGACTGTTGTAAAACGCAGGGAGAAGTCTCTTGTGAGCCTGGATAACGAAGTCCATCAGGAGATATTGAGCAAGGCTTTCAAGAACAACACTCCTACACGATACAGTGATTTGGTTGAAATGGTCTCACGTGCATATGAGGACGCAGGTTATAAGCGTGGAACAAATGGAATCAAGGACTTACTTAAACTTCTTTCAGGCAAAGGTATTATTGTGAAGCAAGATGATGCATATATTTATAAATCAGAGGGTTTTGTGAATCCAAGCACTGAAGAAAGCAAGAAAGTTTAGGTTTAAGTTTAACAGGTATATATATTACATACGCGCGCGCATACACCTGCAATCACGTGTACAATTACTTATACTCAATGTAACATGACTATTGAAGAAATTAAATCTGTAAGTATTTATCAATGGATGAAAGAGAATGATTATGGGGATGGTGTCAGAAAAGGCAAGAGTATTTTCTATTGCTCCCCACTCCGCCCAGAAAATAGCCCTTCATTTGCTGTTAATATCAAAGAAAATCTATGGTATGATTTTGGAAGCGGCATTGGCGGTAATCTCATCAACCTTGTTGAACGTCTGCATCCTGCATGGTCTGAACATCAAGTTCTTTCATTTCTTCAAAGGCAAATTGAAGAAAAGAAACTGCTATACAGTAAAGATTATAACGCTGTGCTAAGAGAAGAGGAAAACAAACGTCAATGGTTAGAAGGAAAAAGAAAGGAATTTTCTGATAACTTAAACCAAGAGACATTTGTGGAAATGGTTGTACCTCTGACTCATCCAGCTCTAACCGATTATATTTTCAAGAGACGTATCAGTTATAGAATCGCTCAACAATTCTGTAAAGAGGTTCACTATACTTTTCGGGGCAGAAGATACTATGCCATCGCATTCAAGAATGTAGCTAATGGTATGGAAGCACGCAATGTATTCTGCAAGCGTTGTATTGGAAAGAAGAGTATCTCTGTAATTTATGCAGACGGATCATCTCAACAGCAATGCTGCGTTTTTGAGGGATTCTTTGATTTGCTTTCTTTTCTTACGATGCAAGCAGAAATTCAAGACAACGGCATTTCCATCAATGGCACATTTGACTACTTTGTACTCAACGGAGTTGGTGAGATCAAAATACTCATTCCTCTTTTGGAAAAATATAAGGCCATTCACTGTTATCTTGATAATGATGACGCAGGCAAGAATGCC
>SFOB01000290.1 GCA_004554075.1 Treponema sp. | reverse complement strand
GAAGTGACATAAAACAGTGACAACGGGAGATTACCTATGTTCTTATGGTTTTCAGTGCATCTCTCTTAGACGACAACAGAATTATCTCGCTGATTTTCATCTAAATAATCTGTGTTATCTGCGTCATCCGCGTGAAAGATTATCTCACGCAGATTTTGCTGATTTCGCAGATAGTAACAATTCGTGTTCATCTGTGTCATTACGATTGACAAAAACCGACATCTACCCCTTGAAGAGGATGGAGGCAGAGCCTGCTGTCATGTTTCCGCTTTTGTCTTATAAGAGCAAGCTCTTAACGCCTAAACCGTAAGTCTGACACCACCTTCTTGCAAAAGGCCTCCATCCTCTTCAAGGCGATAAACATGGAAAAAACATTCTGTCGGGAGAGATACGTTATACATTGTACACCCTCTGTTACTCAAGTGTTGTCCCCGTTGCCGTTATTTATCACGGTCGGCAGTTAGCTAACAGAAAAGTTGTTATTGTTTCTGTTGTATGTGTTGTCATATAAAAACCTCAAGCGGCATTCTTTTTATTATCAAGAATTTAGGAATTCAGGATTGTCTTTTGCTCCTTAATTCCTGACTTGGAGAAAATATATATAAAATCTGTGTTTCGTTACTGGATAATGCAGTGACAGATATAATCCACATCGAAATATTTCGTACAAAAACACAATAATATAAACTGCGAGAAAATAGCAGATAGTATTATGCAAATAAAAACAGTGAAGGCTGTCAAGCCTTATATATACAAGAATAACAGTAATTTTAAGTTAGCAGTGTATAACGCATGGCGGGCAATTGGGGGAAAGACGGTTGCCGAGCGTCCTTACGAGAAACTTTATCACAGCCTGTCGTATCACCTTAACTTGCCCACACTGTTTCAAAACAGATGTTGTGCGAGGCTACGCTTTGTGGAAGCTGCGAACATTAAGTTTGACACTTTTCCCGACTATCTGTTATATGAAATAATACCACTTATTTGGGATTGCTGGCCATGTTATCATGATACAGTGTCTGAGTGGCTGAAACGTCATAAAGTGAAGACCGCTTTCTTCACTTCATCACAGACAGCTGAAATAATGCGCACACTATGTCCGGGGATAAACATATATCATTTGCCAGAAGCTATCGAAACAGACATATACAAGGCAGGCAAAGAATTAAGGGACAGAAAGCATGATTATCTGGAATATGGTAGATGTTGCGATTATGTGGATACTAGATTTCTGGCTAAAAGCATAAACTTATTAAGCAGCAGGGGAGAAAAAGAAGTATTGAAAACACGTGAACTTCTCATTGACGCTCTCGCAGACTCGAAGATAACACTGTGCATACCTCGTAGTATGAATCAACCGGAAATTGCACAAGGTATAGAAACGCTCACCCAACGTTACTGGGAGTGTATGTTATCACGTATCATAATAATCGGGAAAGCACCACAAGAACTTGTTGAACTCATAGGATACAACCCTGTAGTGGATCTGGACAAAGAGAACTTCTCAGAACAAGTGAAAGACATCCTTGCTAATATTGACGAATATCAAACTCTTGTTGACAGAAACAGAAAGACAGCTTTAGAACTGGGAGATTGGGAAATGAGGGCTTCTGTCATTAAGGAAACACTGGCAAGTCTTAACTACTCAATATAGACAGAATCATACCATAGACAACATGCAATATTGCAACAAAAAGAATAAAAGACAGTTTACGGCTATGCGAAAAAAACACATTGTGGCTTTCTCCGAGTTATTTCAGGAGATGTTTTTATCAAAGGATATATTCCTAGTTCCATACTATATAGCAAAAGAGACAGGAGGAGAGCTTACATACTATTATATCAACAATCTCGGGAACACAGAGATTCCACAACAACACCGCGGCGCAACCCTGCTTCATGTAGAAACAAAGAACGAAGCGATGGCAATGATGAAAACCATTGTCAGAAACGCCCGTAAGATTGACGTCCTGTTTATTAACGGTAGCAGTGCAAAACACATGACAGCCGTGTTTTTGTATAAAAAAATCAATCCAAGTGGAAAGGTGATAATATTCGGTGACATGGAAGCTCCGCAGGCGAAAGAACTGTACATGAACGGTTTCATGTATTCTACAGGATTCAGCGGAAAGATTAAGAAATTACTGACCAACTTCTTTTTTCATAATGTCACATATATGGTTGCCAACACAGAGGCATACGGATATATGGAACGTCT
>SFOB01000289.1 GCA_004554075.1 Treponema sp. | reverse complement strand
CGGATACTTGAGTCTGTAACCTGACGCGACAGGCTTCTTGTTCCGTCTTTTATCTCAACTGACTTTCCCAAAAGGTCATCTTTCTTCAGCTGCCAAACAGGAACATAGACAAGGGATTCTCCGCTTCTTATGACAAGAGCATCGTTCCAGCTTTCATCCTTGTCAAACGAGATTACATTCTCGACAGTTCCGCTGATTCCGCCGCCTGAGTAAAGCTCAAGTTTTCCGCCTGACTTCTGGTACTCGTCAAAGAATGTGTTGTATCTTCCAGTCGCGACAAGGACTTCCTTCCAGTCATCTTTAAGCTCATAGAATCCGGCTTTTCTGACAGCAAGATTCATCTCCGAAAGAAAAGAAAGACGGTTCTGCATATCAGGGCTTAGAAGATGAGGGCTTATTTTGCCGGGATATTTTTCAAGCTCTTCGTCTAGCTTCGTCCAGCGTCTTGCAACAACAAGATTCTTCTGTGCTGAAAGAATTTCCTGCTCTGTTCTTTCCCCGACCATCTGCGTAGCGATGTACGACAAAGTCTCCCTCATAGTCCGCTTAATCATTTCAGGCTGAAAATAGACACGCTTTCCATTACTGTCTCTGCCATTTATGCAGATGTGCGCATGACGGTGCGCCGTGTCTGTATGGACTGCCCCCTGCCACAAAAGTTTATAGCCTGTCATGGTCTCAACGCGCCTGATAAATTCGGAGGCAAGAACTTTCAGGTTCACATTCTGATTTTCAGGCGAGATTATGAATTTGAAATGCTCAGGAACTTTCGCAGACTCGTACTCTGAGTTTTCCGTGCCGAAAAGTCTTGGCTTGTCCAGAACTTCATTCTTGTTTTCCTGCGGCATATAGGTTGAAAAATATTTATCATGAGCCTGCATTGAGGAGCTGTGAGAGACCTTGAACATCACGCGTTGGTCTCGCTGATTTACAGAATTTAAAAACAATGCTCCGCCGCGTCCGCCACCTGAGAATCTTCCGCCGTCATCACGACCGACACGTGTCGGTTTTGCCGCAAGCAGCTTTGAGAGCCGCCACATATCGTCCTTCTTGTACGGAACTTTTCTTACCTTGTATAGGTCTTCCTCATAACGCTCTTTAGTCGGACAATTGGAGAAAATATCTTTTATTGAATGGGATTTCATGGGCAGCCCTAAAAATCAGCGGATAAGGGGGAAATAGTGAAAATAAATTGGAACTTCTGTTTTTCGTTCTACATTTTGTATTTTTTCCTCATACTCCTGATACTCGCCCTCAACTTCAAGAACTTTCACAGGCCTGACAAGATGATTCCGAACAATATGCTTCTTTCCATCTTTTCTTAAAAAATAGGTCTGGCTCACTTCAATTTTTATCTTCTGGCCTATGTGATTTTTAGCTACATCATAGAGAGCCTTGTCCTCAATCTCTATCTCCTTTCCGTTCGGCATTGTAAGATAGACATATCTGCACAAAGTTGAACTGTTGCTGTATTTTACAAGACTGACATAGTTCACAGTGCACTCAATGGACTTTGCTTCGCTTTTCTTGTCGCCAAGATTAAGACCGTATGCAATTACAAATAGAAGCAAAGCAAATAAAATAAGAAAAACAAAAAAGCAGATGATTTTCCCCAACACACTATCGTCATCATAATAGGACATTGTTATTTCCTCCTGTTATTGTCAATTTGCATAAAACGATATTGCTCGGCAAAATACAATGAATTAATGATTTCAACTGCAAGCCTTCTGTCTCTTGTCTGTAAATCATCAAAATGATTACAGCAATTCTGCTCCATGCTCAACGTGTTTCCAGTCAACAGCCATTCGTATGAAACTGCCAGCCTTCTTGCAATTTTCAAAAGCTTTATATAGTCAAGACTCAGCCTTCGTTTCTTCCAGTTGCAAAGTTCCTGTATGCTTACAATATCGCTTATCGTCTCAAAGAACGCTGTATCATACTTTTTGCTAAAATTCTGCGTTTTCAGTTCAAGTGCATTTTCAATCCTTGAGACTATGGATTCTGGAGTCAAATCAAAATCAGAAAGACATTTCAAATCCAGATTATTTTCAAGAGTTCCAAATAGAAGCCAGTGAACAGACACATTCAGACTGTTTGAAATTCTTTGCAGCATTAACGGAGCAGGTATTGTTCCCCTTTTTTTCCATTGTGCAAATGCGGAATTGCTTATGCCTATGGACTTTGAAAAATCACTATCTTTTATTTTTAAGTCGTTCAGACA
>SFOB01000288.1 GCA_004554075.1 Treponema sp. | reverse complement strand
ATTTATATCCCTACAAAGGAAATGATATCTACCACAGAACACTTTGCCTCTCTTTATGAGGAATACCATATTGATTTTGAAGAAATGTATTATGACCGGTGGAGATATGCCGTCTGTTGATGTAATGTTGGCTATTGATTTGTCAGGAAGTATGAGTGGCGAACCGACAAGAAAAGCGATGAACGCAATGGATGACTTTGTTAAGCAAATGGATAGCGACTATACCCGCATTGGAATAATCGCTTTTGCTGACACCACAAAAGTAATTCTTCAACCGACAGACGACTTTAAGGCAGTTCACAACACCATTTCAAGATTGGAAAGCATTGATGTTGGTATTTGTAACGATGCTGAACCTTTCACCTCTGCTTATGGAGTATTGAATGGTGGATTTATGAAGAAAGAAAGCGACATTAAATATATTGTTGTTTTGACAGATGGTTGCTGGAACAATACATCTACTGCAATAAACGCCGCAAAGAAATGTCACAAAGCGGGTATTGAAGTTATGGCGTTAGGCTTTGGTTCTGCTGACCACGCATTTTTGAAAAAAATCGCTTCTACCGATGAATTTGCATCAATAACTGATTTGTCAGATCTCGGCGGCTCGTTTTCCAAGATTGCACAAGCCATTGGTGAAGGTTCTACTGGTCTAAGTGTACTCTAATTAGGGAGGTTTATTATGGCAGACAACTGGTATGTCATTCTTGAACTGGAGTTCGATCCACCAGTTGAAGATGAACAGAAAATAGCGGATAAAATAGATGAACGAGCAAAGTATTGGTCTACGCACTTTAATGATTTTAAGATGGGTGCGCAATACAGAGCTTGGCATCAAAACATCCCACAAATAAAAAAAGATATGATTGGTGCGGCTAATATTAGGAAACAGTTGGCGGCGGATGCTTGCACAATAGTTTATGGCCCTGTTGACAAGCTCCTTAAAACCATTGGTAGAAAAGGAAATATTACTGCCGATGAAGGCGACAAACTTTCTAAAAAACTGAAAATATCCATTGATGTCGTAAAAAAGAGAGCAGCAAAACTTGGCATTAAATGGGATGCAAGTGGTGGCTCAAAAGATTATCAAGCAACATATGACAAGTATTACAAAACAAAACCGCAAAATGCTTCATCATTTGATGGAATGAAGCAGATGTTATCATCTTTTAATGTTGATAATCTTTATGATTTTCTTTATGTAAATACTACGGTTAAAAATGCCAACAGATTACCTTGTGAAACATTACGACAGAGAGCTGCGGAAAAGAAAAAAACTGAGTTTTATAAGAACGATAGCGTAAGCGGTACTGGTTCAAAACTCTGTGGTCAATGCGAATTAGCTTTTAAGGATGAAAGCAGTAAAGATGTTTATGACAAATATCTAGAATACACAAAGCGTAAGGCTATCCTCGATGACGCCAAGAGTATTGCAGATATTTCCGGTGAATTGAGTGCAGAGCAGGCTGATGAGTTTATTGGTCAACTTACACAAATATTTAGAGATCGTAAACTTTCTGAAGAAGTACTTACAGCTTTCTGCAAAATTGAAAAGATTTCTTACAATGCTTCTGGATCAGAAACCCACAATGCAAATATTAAGGTCTGCCGATGTGGTTGTATTAATGATGTTTCTGATGGTCGAAAAGTTTGTAGTAACTGTGGATTAGAACTTGAAATCAAGTGTCCTAAGTGCGGAACTACAAATGATGCCAATATAAAAGTTTGTAAGTGTGGCTTTAAGTTTGAAAACATTGATAGAGCGTTAGCATTATGTGAGCAGGCAGAACACTCTATTGATGCCCTTGATTTCACCGTTGCTAAAGCACACCTTTCCGATGCGACTCGCTATTGGCCGAACAGCTCCAAGGTACAAGCTTTGAAGGATAGGCTTGCTGAGTTTGAGCAACGTGTCGGCAAAGAAGTCGCAAAAATGCGTGATGCAATAAAGGAAAAGAGGTTTTGTGAGGCACGTAGCCAATATACAAGCATACAAAAGCTCTTTTCAGGATATTCTGATGCCACAATAGAACAAGAAATCTCGCAATCCATTACTAAGGCTCAAGCTTTGTTTAATCAGGCTAAAGTTGCAAAGGTTGAGAAGGATATACTTGAGTTGTGTGCTCAAGCATATGAACTCTGTTCTGATTTACCCGGTGTAAAAGAACTTATGCCTGCTCCGTCTGCGGTTACGGGTATGTCTGTAAATGTAAACGGAAATATGA
>SFOB01000006.1 GCA_004554075.1 Treponema sp. | reverse complement strand
CAGGACAGTATGTAGGTCCATACAAAAAGTCTACACAGGGTATTGATGCAAATGGAAATCCGGATGTATCTACAAAATATGTTCTGGACTTTGATGTAGATATCTGGAATGGCTCAGATTCATCAAAATCAAAGTTTGGAAAAACTTTTAAAAGCAAAAAGAATGATTCTAATAGTTCAAGAACTAATCAGGTAGAGGTTGTTGAAGGAGATACAACAATTACAACTGACTATCTGCGCTATGTACTTGAGGCTGTCCACTATCATGAACGATATTGTGATGTAACATCTTCTAATGTCGTATTAAGCAATGAAAACAGAACGGTTACAATTACCTTCCCGGATGGTCTTTTAGGAGATGATGCATTGCCTCTTGGACGTGAGTGGGAGCTTGTAATTGAAAAAGGCTGTTTCATGGATGAAACTGGTAACTCATTTGGAGCTGAAGCAAATGGTACAATTAGAAAAGCCGATGCAGTTCAGGAGACTACTGGGACTGGACAACAGTACACCTTATATAATGGAGATAAAGAAGTAGGTGGTTATGACAAATATACAGGTACCTGGGGTCGGGGAAGAACTTCAGTATCAGATACAGAAACACCTCTTGTATTAATTCAGGATGAAGAAAAAGATTCCTTCTGGTCTGCAGGTGTTGCAAAACCTTGGGTTCGTGTAGACCGCTATAGTTATGGACTTGGAATGAAACAGCCATCAGGTACAGATGCAGCTATTACTCAAACAACTATAGATGGCAATAATCCTCTACCTACTGGTTATGTTCGCGTTCGTGTAGACTGCGAAAGCCGTGGTGCTACGGTAAAATATAATAAAGCAGCAATAGGTACCGGTTCTGTAACAGAAGATTCTGCTACAAATACTTATGAGGACAAAGACCTTACTGATGGTGGCATAAATAATTGTATGTCATATTATACATCAACGACAGTAACAATTAATGAGAGCCCTGAGTTTACTTCTGCTACTCAGAAAGCTATATTCCTTGGTGGAAATGATTTTACTGCAACTAACAATAAGACTTCTATGAAACAGTATATTGTTGCAAAAGCAGAAGTAAACTCTGATACATCAGCAATAGAAAAAGAAGGTATTTTCCGAACTGTTTTGCATGTTATTAAACCTATCCGTAGGAATAATAATAGGACGGCTATAAATAAAAATAACGATGGTTATAAAGACTTATCAATCCGAGGCACGACAGGCTTTGCTGGAGAACCTTCAATTTCGCCATTCCCATTACGAGATTCTCAGGTAGGTTCGCCTTTCTTAAAACGGGCATATAATATTGGAGATGATAATTACTACTGGGTCAGCTTTGAAATTCTTGTTAAGGCATCTTTCTCTGGTTATATGGCAGATAATTCTGGTTATGATTGGTCTCGTTCCTGGGGTGTGCTGCAGCCAGGTGAATTTACCCGTTGTACTTATATGCGTCGATGGGGTAATTAAAAAAAGGAGAACAGAAGATGAAAAAAATGTATATAGATTTTATTAAAAAGCTTTGTAAATATTCTGCTGCTTCTCTTTTTGCAGCATTGTTTGCTGGCAGCATTCTTTCATGCGAAATTGGTCTTGGACCTGGCGTTGATATGTTGCCTCCTCACATCGAAATTACTTCTCATCAGGACAATGATTCTGTTGCACAGACTTTTGTTCTACGGGGAACTGCTTCAGATAACGAGGCTGTAACTTTAATCACAATAGATTTTGATGATGCGGATATTCACTATCAGGTTGTTCCGGGTGAAAACTGGCAGAAAAAAACTTCTAAGACTGGTGACTGGAAGACAGTACCAGCAGAAAAAAACTTCTAAGACTGGTGACTGGAAGACAGTACCAGAGGATTCAAATAATTATTGTAAATTAAATGATACTACCTGGACCTGGTCTATTGATGTAGATACAGACGAAAAGGCTGCAGATAAAACAGGTGCTACCTATAATCTTTTAGCAGTTGCAAAAGATGAAATGGGTAATTCTGGAAAAGAATCCAGAATAGACCGTTCTCTCATTGTAGATACAGAAAGCCCAAATGTTACAGTTTATAAGCCAGAGTATTTTTCTTCTTATACTGATTTGCATAATGATGTAGAAGCAAATATTTATAAGTTAAAAGATGGAAACGTTATAGGCAGACTCTTAAACGGCACTGTAGAAATCTTTGGTCGCCAGGATCAGGCTCTTGCATTTAAAGCTTTGAGAATTGAATTTGACAATGGAATTATTGAAGGAACAAAATCTACTGCAAATTCTACAACTGCAGTGGAGTCTCTTGATGAAGTATTAAATCTTCCAGAGGCTCAGATAGGAGATTCTACTGCTCCAGATCTATATTTTGCTAAAAATGTAAGCGGAGAGGATTTACGTGAATGGTCGTTGACTGTGAATCCAGAAGAGTGGGCAACTTCAGAAGCAGGTAAGGCTAAAGGTCTTGATACAGGACTTCATATAATTCGTGTTATAAGTACTAGTATAAGTACTTCAAATGCATGGCAGCGAAAGGTTCTTGGTTATTTCTTATGGTATCCGGAAGCAGATACTCCATGGATTACTGTTGCTGCAGGCGATGATACAGAAAAAGATACAGGCGCTTACGAATGTTATCCTGGATCAAATATTTCAGGAAGCATTCAGGATGATGATGGAATAAAGTCTTTTGTTTCTACTCTTTATAAGAAGAATGGTAATGCTTATGAGCTATATACTTATTCTGAAACGGAAGCAGAAGATGCAAAACTATATGAAAATCCTAAAACACATGCTTTACCTCAGGACAAAGCAAAGTACTCTGCATGGAGTGTTGTTGCTCCAACAGAGAATGGAAAATATAAGCTTGTTTTAAAAGTAACAGACATTTATGGAAAGACAGATGAAGTTACAAAATACTTCCATGCTTCTGACGTAAGTGCGCCAAAAATTAAAATTGAATCACCTGAAAACGGATCTTCTGCAATTCAAAATGTAAATGGAAATATACAATTAAAAGGTTCTGTATCAGATGATGGAAAAATTGAAAACTTTACAATGGTCTGGCTTAATCCGGCATTACGAGATAATCCTGCAAATAAGATAAAATATCTTACAGGAACAGATCCGGACTGGGACCGTGCTGGTGCTGGTGAAACTAAGGAAGATGATGATGGAAACATTATTTATAGATTTAATGTACCGGCAAATGCCAAGACTTATGATTTTGATTCTACATTTAATCTTTTTACAAAGTTTGGTGTTGGTGGAAAAGATAAAAAAGGAAATTTAAAACCATTAACCTCTCAGGAATTTGTTTTCCGTGCTTATGATGGAAACAGTTATTCTGTAAAATCTCTGACACTCAGTGGAGATACAATTGCTCCAACTTTAAGTTTTACAACAATTGAAATTGGAGGTGAAACAAAAGCAATTTCTGGAACTCGGTGCAGATGGAAAATGGAAGGTAGAAATTACTGCACCAAGAGCTGGAGGAACAATTACAGCCTCTCTTACGGATTATGCAGGAAACTCTAAAACTATTCAGGAAGCGGTAAGAATTGAAACTTCTGCCGTAGGTCTTGCAAGAATTGGCTGTCTTAATGATGATGGTTCTTATAATGCAGGCAAAAAGATTTATATAACTCTGGAGTTTACAAAAAATACGAAAGTTGAAGGTACTCCAAAACTTAACTTGAATAATGGTGGTACTGCAACTTATAAAGCAGACTACGGTGATGATTATGGAAATGGTCATGCAATACACGTTTTTGAGTATACTGTAGGCACAGTTTCTGCAGAATCATCAGAAAAAGATACCGCAGATATCAGCGACAAATGCCTTTCAGTTTCTTCAATTGATCTTAATGGTGCTGTATGGAAAGATATTGATACTGATGTAACGGATGCTATTTACAATCCAGAGGATTCAAATAATGCAACTAAATTTGCAGCTATCCCAAATCTCAAAGGAAATCGTTCTATTATAATAGACAGAAAAGCTCCTGCAATCAAAACTATAAGTAAGGTAACATCTGATGGATGGTATAAGAAAGATGCTTCTATTCTTCTTATGCTTGAATTTGATGAAGCAGTAAATATTACAAATTCTTCTAAAATGAAATTGAAATTCAATCATAATAGTGCAGAAACTTCCAATGCAGAAGAAAGCGGTTCAAAGTATGTTTTGTTTACATATAATGTAGCGGCAGGACATAATGCTGACTCTCTTGAAGTAATTAAACTTGAAAAAGAGGATGGAGCAGTTGTAACAGATATGGCAGGCAATTCTTTTGAAGGCTGGGGTAATAATCTGTCATATAGTTTTGATGGAATACATATTGATACAACAGCTCCTAAAGCTCCAAAATTTGTTACAGAAAGCGGAACAGAATGGGAGCCAGACGATGTAATATTTGATTCTGATGGAACCAGCTTTTATTTGACTAATAATGGCGAAACAAATATCGAAAGTATGGAATATAGTATTGAGGAAGGAAGCTGGATTACATATTCAGGAAAAGTGCCTCTTTCAAATGATGGCCAATATACCGTAAAGGTACGTCAGACAGATAAAGCTGGTAATGTTACAAGTGAGGCAGATATTAACGATGCTGCTAAATCCTTTATTATTGATAAAGGTCAGCTGCTTATCCGCATTACTGCAGAAACTGTAAGTGGAGCTTATTCAAAAAATACAAACACTCAAGTTATTAAGGGTAGAATTGAATTTGGTAAAACTGTACAGATTGAAAAGGAAGCAAAAGTTACCTTAAATGTAAAGCATACAAAACAGGGAGAATCAGATTCAAAACCAAATTCAGATACTCAGGATGTTGAAATAATAGAATGCAATACTGATACTGCAAAAGCTAATGGATATGCAGAAGGAAATGTATTTACATTCGAGTTCCCTATTACAGAAGGTGATAAGACTGATGGATACCTGGATGTTACTGCATTTAGTTTTTCTAAGGTAAAGGTACAGGGTAAGGAAGTTGCTATCTCTCTACCTGCCGAAGATAACAGCAAACGTTTCAAAAATAATCGCTCGATAGAGATTTTAACTGGAAAACCACAGGTTGAAACTGATGGAATCTCACTTACCGGAGAAGGTGAGAGTGCTGTACTAACCGTTACATTTGACCGTGATATTACAAAAGTTGGTGGAGAAATAACATTTACACAATTTAATGATTCTACTGATGCTGAAAAATATCATATTCCAGCGGTTCTTAGTGTTGATGAATATAATGAGCTTAAATCAAATGCAATAATTGCAGCCGCTTATGAGAAAGGTGTAAATGGTGCAACAAGGAATGGAACAAGTCTTGTTAATGATACTACAACAAAGTATATTCTCAACTTTGACAAGAATGACACAGACACGGACTTAGTTTCTGCATTTACATCGGAGACAATCCATAGACATATAGTTACTGTACCTGTAGTTTCAAGTAATGTTAGTACCAATGGAAAAGATCTTACGATAACTCTTGGAAAATCATATAAGCTTCCGGTAAAAGGCGCAAAGTATACTCTTTCTATTCCTGCTAACTGCGTTACAGATAAAGTACAGAATAAAAATGCAATTAAAAGTGAAACTGTAACCGCAGCAGGTGTTGAAGCCCCTGTTATCCGAATGTATAAGCCATCATATGAATTAACAGGTATAGGCGGTTCAACAACAACTCCTGAAAACATTGCAGAAAATACAAAGGCTGCTGTTGCAGATATGACAAAAGCACAGTCTGCTCAGATTAGAATTGACTGTCAGACACCTGGAGCAACCATAAAATATGGTTCTACACCATTATTGATTAATGGTTCGAATAATACTAAGGTTACAACCGTAAATACCAGAGGTAAATTTACAACAAAAACACCAGATGCAACCATTCCTGCAACAATAAATACTAATTATACAGCTAATAGTAAAATTCCGTTGGCATCTGGAAATGATAGTTACAAGGTAGATACATATGATCACGCCTTTGGTATGAAAATTGCGATTGCAGCTACTGCGACAGCAAATGGAAAGACTGAAACTGCTTATGAATATGCAGCGAGAACTGTATTAAAATTCCATATTGGAACTTATTCTGGCGATGGAAAAGGAAGTACTTCTGCTGATATTACAGGGCTTACATTCAAGGATTTAAAGGTTTGGGTTATTGGTGGTGATTCGGCTTATGGTTCAAATACGTTAGACCCATTCCCACTTTCATGGGGTAAGAGTTCAGACTTTAAGATGATGGCTGGAAGTCATACTGCAAATCAAGGAAATGATAATATGACAGGAAACTGGTATTGGGTAACCTGGGATATAACAGCAGCAACTTATCATGGCTTTATTATTGGTGATGTTCCTAGTGATGCTGTAGCACATGGACCAACTACCTGGTTTGTTGGTGAATGTTGCTGGGTACCTCTTAAAGAGAATTATCCATTGTATCCTGGCGAAACAGTTATAATGGATACAACAACAACAGATGATGGTACACCAGCATTCTTATTCCGATATAAGAATAAAGGTACAAGTACAAGATAAAAAAAATAAAGAGGGCTGCCTTCGGGCTGCCCTCTTTATTTAATCCATCATATCCTTCTCCCTTCCCGATTGCGAAAACGTTGCCTTTCTTGTAATATAGAAAGAAGTAAGAAATACAGGAGATTTTTTATGTGCGGCATTGTCGGCTACGTTGGAAATAAAAATGCGACTTCGGTTTTGATCCGGGCGCTTAAAAAACTGGAATATCGTGGATACGATTCTGCGGGAATTGCGGTTTATACTGGGGATGAAATTGTTGTTCAGAAAGTAAAGGGTATGCTCAAAAATCTTTCTGAAAGAATTACCGGCGAGGTGATTCCGGAAGGGCTCAAGGGCAAAGAATATACTGACTATGAAAACAAGCTTGCTCTTAAAACAGATGATTTTATTAAGGGCAGCCTTGGAATCGGCCATACACGCTGGGCTACTCACGGCGAGCCTAGTGATTTGAACAGCCATCCTCACACAAATATGGACGGCACAATCTCTATCGTTCATAACGGTATCATCGAAAACTATGCTGAGCTTAAGGCTAAGCTGCAGGCTCAGGGTGTTGTCTTTAAGTCTCAGACAGATACTGAAGTTGTTGTTCATCTTCTCGACCAGAAGTATAAGGCAACTGGAGACATCTTTAAGGCTGTAATTGAGACTCTTCATGCGCTCGAAGGTTCTTATGCCCTCGGCGTAATCTGCAAGAACTATCCGGACCGTATTATTGCTGCCCGCAAGGAAAGTCCTCTTATCGTTGGTCTTGGTAAGGGCGAAAACTATATTGCTTCTGATGTTCCTGCTATTCTTGAGCACACACGCGATGTTTACTATCTTGGTGAGCGCGAGCTTGCTGTTTTGTATAACGACCATGTTGACCTCTTCAACTTTGAAGGTGAGAAAATCATAAAGGAACCTAGCCATGTTGAATGGGATATGGATGCTGCTACTAAGGGCGGCTACGAGCACTTTATGATTAAGGAAATCCACGAACAGCCTAAGGGCCTTACAGACACTATGCGCCCTCGTATTGTAAAGGATGCTGCTGGAAAGCCGGTTGATGTTTTCTTTGAGGAAAACAAAATGGATGATGCATGGAAGACTGCTGACCGCGTTGTAATCACTGCCTGTGGTACTGCTTACCATGCCGGCGTTGTTGCTAAATATGCTTTTGAAAAGATTGCCCGCATGAAGGTTGATGTTGATGTTGCATCTGAGTTCCGCTACCGTGACCCTATTCTGGACAAAAAAGATATCTTTATTGTAATTTCTCAATCAGGTGAAACTGCAGATACTTTAAGCGCCCTTCGCCTTGCCAAGGAAAACGGCCTTAAGGTTGTTGCAATCACAAACTGTGTTGGTTCAACTGTAAGCCGCGAAGCAGATGATGTTATTTACACTCTTGCTGGTCCTGAGATTGCAGTTGCATCTACTAAGGCTTATACAACTCAGCTTTTGTGTCTTTACCTGCTTGCCATTAAGGCTGGTAAGCTCCGCGGTACTTTGAGTGATGAAGAGGCAACAAAACTTTTGACTGAACTCGAAGGTATTCCTGCAAAGATTCAGCAGATTCTTGATGGAAAGGAAGTTATTCAGAAGTTTGCTTCTCAGCAGTTTAATAAAGATAAGATTTTCTATATTGGCCGTCAGTTTGATTCAGCTACATCCCTCGAAAGTGCCCTTAAGCTGAAAGAGGTAAGCTACATGCATTCCGAAGCTTTTGCTGCCGGAGAACTTAAGCATGGTCCTATTGCTCTGATTGACCCTCAGACTCTGGTTGTTGCAATTGCCAGTCAGCCTGCCTTGTACGATAAAATCGGTTCAAACATGGTAGAAGTAAAGAGCCGTGGCGCAACAGTGCTTGTTATTACTCAGGATGAAAAGGCTTTTGAAGGTAAAACAGATGAAGTATTCAAGATTCCAGAGTGCTCAGACACTCTCGCATCAATTCTGACTGTAATTCCGGCCCAGCTCTTTGCTTACTACTGCGCAGTTCAGCGCGGCTTTGACCCTGACAAACCAAGAAACCTTGCTAAGTCGGTAACAGTTGAGTAATAATGAAACCCGGTCATAAACGACCGGGTTTTTGTTTGTGTCGGGCGACACTGTAAAAGACACTGTAAAAGACACTGTAAAAGACACTGTAAACGATACTGTAAACGATACTGTAAACGATACTGTAAACGATACTGTAAAAAAATGTCCTTGTAAATGTCCCTGTAAATTATCGTCAGATAGAAATATCCCTAGCTCCGTTGAAATATCCCTAGTAAATATCCCTAGCTAATCTGAAATATCCCAAGTAAACCTCCCAAGTAGGTTTGCAAACCTCCCAAGTAAACCTCCCAAGTAGATTTTTCAGATATAATGTCACAAAAAATGTATAGTTTTTGTGACATACTTTAGATTCTTTCATTGTTTAGCTATGCCGGTGAGGTTTTATTGAGACATAAAAAAAGGATTCTGTTTTACACAGAATCCTATAGAAATTGGGCCATACGTCGCATTCGCTCCGTTTGGCTTAAAGGAAGTGATTTACATATAGTTTCTCACTTCGTTACGAAACTATTGGGCCATCTTGGACTTGAACCAAGGACCAAAGGATTATGAGTCCTCTGCTCTAACCACTGAGCTAATGGCCCGAAATGTTTTTATAATTTAGCAGAAATACGCATAAAATTCAATAAGCAAAAAAAACATTGCAAACTTATCCACCTAGTGTAATAATAGATAGAATAGAAATAAAGGAAATCAGAAAATGAGTGTTTATACAAAAGAAAAGGTTTCGGATCTGTTGTTTGAGAAGGTTGATGCAATTATTATTGCTGATGCCGAAAATGACTCCTATTCTACCGTAAAAAAGCAGGGGATTTTTGAAAAGATTTTAGAAGGCCAGGGCAGCTATAAGACTCTGGTTGAAAAGCTCTGGTTCCACCTGCAGGACAAACCTAAAAAAATTGTGGACGACTACCATGTTTTTATTCCTATGATCGGACAGTTCAAGGGAAAATATGTTGACCGTATAAATCTCAATATTGAAGAAAAAATCCACCAGGTTCAGATTACAATTTATCCTATAGACGATTCCTGCAAAAAATATATTTTTATTCTTGATGAGCTTGATAACAGCGAATATCTGCGTGATGCTTCAACAGACAGAAAACTGGATACAATGCAGAACACCTTCCTCTTTTCTATGTATGTTGATTTGATTAAGAATGTTTCTTACAGCATAAATGTAACTGAACTTTCTGATTCTCCGCAGAATTATGACGTAAAGTATACAGACTGGCGGCAGATGATTGTTAATATGATCTGGCCGGATGATCAGAAACTCTTCCTTGAAAGAACTGATCCGGACTGGCTTAAGAAAAACCTTGAATCGGGCCGTGCTACTTCCTTTGACTGCCAGATGAAAAACCTGGAAGGCCAGTTTATCTGGGTTAAGCTTATTTTCAGCCGCGCTGCTACAACTAACGAAGAAGACTTCCGTTTTGTATTCATGGTTCAGAATATCCATGAAAATCATATGAAGCTTTTTGATACCCTCAAGCGCTACGAAGAGCTGGCTTCTAAAGATCCGCTTACAGATATTTACAACCATGGTCGCATTGAAACTGAAATCTCTAATGCCATTGAATCTTTTAACGCAAATAGGCAACCGGTTTCCTTTATGATGCTGGATATAGACTTTTTCAAAAAAGTAAATGATAAGTACGGCCACTCGGTTGGAGACTTTGTTCTTAAGGCTTTTGTAAAGGTTGTAAAGGATTTTATTGAGCCTTATAAGTTTGCCATTGGCCGTTGGGGTGGAGAAGAATTTGTATGCGTCTGCTATGGTATGAATAGTAATGATCTTATGCCAGTTGCAGAGGGCCTGCGCAAAAAGGTTGAAGAAGCTGAGTTTGAAAAAGAAATCAAGATTACCTGCAGTATTGGTCTTACAGAGGTGAAGAAAGGCGATACTGCCCAGATTATTTTTGACCGCGTAGACCACGCTATGTACGAGGCAAAGACTGGCGGACGTAACCGCATTATCATGAATGCATAGTGAATTGACATAAAGCCCATATTTAACGATAATATAGATAAATATGGCAAAGACGCCGTAGATATATTTCTGCTCTGGCAGGACTATGTCTACGGCGTTTTTTTATTTGAGGTGAAACATGGGCTTACATGATGAATGTGGTGTTGTTGGAATTTATGGGGCAGAGAATGCGGCTGCCCTTTCTTATTTTGCTTTGACCAGCCTTCAGCACCGTGGCCAGGAGAGTGCAGGAATTGCAGTAAGTGACGGAAGTAAAATCAAACTGCATAAGGACATGGGCCTTGTAAGCGATGTTTTTAAGCAGGGTCATTTTGAAGCCCTTGAAGGAAGCATTGCTGTTGGTCATGTTCGCTATGCAACTGCTGGTGGACGTACTATTGAAAATGCCCAGCCTTTTATGAACTCCTTTAAGATGGGCTCTATTGCTCTTGCTCACAACGGTCAGCTTGTAAATTATGAAGAGTTGCGCCAGAGCCTGGAAGACGGTGGAAGCACTTTTTCCAGCTCAAGTGATACAGAAGTAATTCTTAAACTGATTGTAAGAAAGTTTGTAGAAAACGGCGGAAAGCTTGGTCACACCCGAGAAGAGATGCTGAAACAAGTTCAACAGAATGATGATTTGTTTGTAACTGCAGTAGTTCAGGCCGTAAAAGAAATCAAAGGTTCTTTTGCTCTTTGCATTATGACTGAAAACCTTTTGATTGGAGTAAGAGACCCGAATGGCATTCGTCCGCTTTGTCTTGGACGTGTAGGAGACGGCTATGTACTTGCTTCTGAGTCTTGCGCAATTGATTCTGTAAATGGACAATTTGAACGCGACATTGCCCCTGGCGAGATTTTTGTAATCAACAAAGAAGGGACTAAGAGTATATTAACTAACGATAAATGTGCTGATTGTCCTTCCAAGCAAACCTGTATTTTTGAGTATGTATACTTTGCCCGCCCGGATAGTGTTATTGATGGAATTGCCGTTCAGGAAGCCCGCTATAAAATGGGAGAAGTTCTGGCAAAAGAATCTCCTGTGGATGCTGATATTGTAATTGGTGTTCCAGATTCAGGACTTGGTGCAGCTCAGGGCTATGCACGTGCGAGCGGAGTTCCATACGGAATGGGAATAATTAAAAATAAATATATTGGCCGAACCTTTATTGCACCAACCCAGAAGGAACGCGAGAACATGGTTTTTGTAAAACTCAATGCTATTCGCAGCGACCTGGAAGGTAAGCGTGTAATTGTAATTGATGATTCCATTGTTCGAGGAACTACAAGCCGTCGTCTGGTTCAGATTCTGCGACGCGCCGGTGCCAAGGAAGTTCACTTCCGTGTTAGTTCGCCACCGGTAAAGTTCCCATGTTATCTTGGAATTGATACACCAAGTAAAAATGAATTGATTTCCTCTACCCACGAACTGGAAGAAATCCGCCAGGAAATTGGAGCAGACTCACTTGCCTTTATCAGCCTTGAAGGAATGATTGAAGCGCTTCGCAGCTGTAAGCCTGAAGCTGATGGTTTCTGTAAGGGATGTTTTTCGGGAGAGTATCCGGTGTAAAAGGGGTTTTAGGGGTATCCCCTAGGAGAAGGGGTAGCGTAAGACCGCGAAGCGGGCTGGAGCGAGGGGAAGGCCTTCCCCTCCTATCCGTATGTTTTTATGATTTCTTCGGAAATTGCGGTGCGCTTCATGCCGCGGTCCATGGCTTCTTTTTCTATGTAGCGGTGGGCTTCCTGTTCGCTCATGTTCATGTTGGACATTAAAAGCATTTTTGCACGGTTTACCAGTTTGATTTCTTCCATCTTTACTTTAAGCTTTGTTGTCTGGCTTGAAAGTACCTGTACCTTGTACTGTACGGCAATTGCAATCTTAACCATGTTGTAAAAATAGAATGGCTCAAAAGGCTTTGTGATTGTGAGGATTCCGTAGCCTTCTACCCGGTAAGAGATTTCATCAAAATGCTCGTTAGGCACTAGTAACAAAATAGTTGAATAAGAATCTGCAATGTTGATGGCAAAGTCTGTATCGTAGCCGTCTCCGGAGTCCGCAATAATTATATTGAAAGTTCGTTCTGTTGCGAGGCGGCGGGCTTCGTTAAAGTCGCTGGTTGTAGTGAGTTCAAAGAGCGGCGGCACAAGAAAGGCTGAGATTTGAGAAACTATTTTACTGTCGCGCGAAACTAAAAGTACGCTATGCGATTCTGCTTCCATCTATGTTCCGCTTCCTTAGAGTACATTTCCTAAAACTTTTTTTACAAACTCGCTGTTTTCTGCAAGTCGTTTTGCTTCGCCAAGAGATTTTGGCAGAGCCTTAAGAGCAGCTTTCTTTGCAATCTGGTCATCAAAAAGATTTTCTACAGTTTCTGCAGGAGGTTCAATCTTGTTTTTGATTCCTTCAATTGCAGCTTCAATAAGAAGTGTGAGTACAAGGTATGTATTGCAGAGAGGGTCTGGAGAACGAAGCTCAAGACGCTTTGTGTTTGTACTTGAAGGAACGCGGATAAGGGTAGAGCGGTTTTCTTTACCCCAGGAAATATATTCCGGAGCCTTGCTTGCACCAAGACGGTTATAAGAATTGTCTGCAGGATTCAAAAAGTAAGTGATTTCTTCAATGTGCTTGAGGATTCCACCGAGGATATTTGGAAGAAGATTTTCGGTATCTTTTCCAGAATTTCCTGCAAGAGGACGGTATGAAATATTAATATGCATTCCGTTACCTGCCTGATTTGAAATCGGCTTTGGAGAGAAGTCTGCGTAAAGACCATTAGCTGCTGCCTTAGTATTTACAATCCATTTGAAGGTTGCAACATTATCTGCAGCAGTAAGGGCATCTGAATAATGGAAATCAATTTCGTTCTGACCAGGACCTTCCTCGTGGTGGCTTGCTTCTGGAGACATTCCCATCTGTTCAAGAGTAAAGCAGATTTCGCGGCGGATATTTTCTCCGTGATCTTCTGGAGCAATGTCCATGTAGCCGGCCTTGTCGAAGGTCTCTGTAGTTGGCTGACCTTTTTCGTCGAGCTTGAAGAGGTAAAACTCAACTTCGGTTCCAACCATCATTTCTATGCCGCATTCATCTTTAAGATGCTGGCAGGCATTCTGCAGAATTGTGCGGCTGTCTTTGAGGTAAGGCTTTCCATCTGGTGTGAGGATATTACAGAACATACGGACAACCTTTCCTGTTGCAGGACGCCATGGAATAATTGCGAGTGTAGCAGGATCCGGCTTAAGATAGAGCTCAGATTTCTGCGGCCCTTCAAAGCCTTCTACGGCAGAGGCATCAAAAGGAATGCCACCTTCAAAGGCACGTCCCAGTTCTCCTGGCATGATGGAAATATTTTTCTGTTTTCCTTTCAAATCAAAAAAAGCAAGGCGAATGAACTTTACATCCTCTTCTTCAATAAATTCTAAAACTTCGCTTTGTGTATACATATTTACCTCTTTAATTATAAGTATAAATTATCTGTCGCATGCCCGCAAGAACTCAACAAAGAGTGGGCCCGCATTGTTAGGGCGGCTCTTGAATTCCGGATGGAACTGAACACCTACATGGAACTGGCCTTCAACTTCTACGGCTTCTACAAGGGTGTCGTCAGGACTGGTTCCGCTGATTACGAGACCTGCTTCCTGCATCTGCTTGCGGAAGTCGTTGTTGAACTCGTAGCGGTGGCGGTGACGTTCTGCGATGTTCAAAGAGCCATAGGCCTTTTCAAGAATTGTTCCAGCTTTTACTTTACATGGGTAACTTCCAAGACGCATTGTACCACCCTTAATTACGCCTTCCTGATTTTTCATCAGGTCGATTACAGGGTGTTCGCACATTTCGTCGAACTCGCGGCTGTTTGCATCTGCATAACCAAGTACACTGCGGGCAAACTCAATTACTGCAATCTGCATACCAAGACAGATTCCAAAGTATGGCAGCTTGTGGGTGCGGGCATAGCGGCATGAGCAAACCATTCCTTCTACACCACGGTGACCGAATCCGCCCGGGAGAATGATTCCGGCACAGTCTTTAAATACTTCTGGGGCTGTTTCATCAGTTACGCTGTCTGAATCTACCCATTTGATTTTTACGTTTTTACCAACAACAAAGCTTGCGTGGTTAAGAGATTCTACGATACTCAAATATGAGTCGTGGAGCTTTACGTATTTTCCAACAAGGGCAACCTGAATCTCACCCTTGCGGGCATGGATCGTTTCTACCATTTTTGACCAGGCAGCAAGCTCAGGGTAGTGCTGATTTCCGCCGGCGCAGTCAAGGCCCAGGTCGCGGCAAACTACGTCATCCATATTCTGGGCGTGGAGCATGAGAGGTACTTCATAAAGGCTCTTACAGGTTGTATTGTTGATTACACAGTCTTCGCCTACGTTACAGAAGAGGCTGATCTTTTTACGGATATCTACAGGGATTTCTTCGTCGCAGCGGGCAACGATAATATCCGGGTGGATACCAACAGCCATGAGCTCCTTAACAGAGTGCTGGGTTGGCTTAGACTTAAACTCGTCTGAACCGCTGATGTAAGGCACCAGACAAACATGAATAAAAAGACAGTTGCGGCGGCCAACTTCAATAGCAAGCTGACGGATTGCTTCGAGGAAAGGCTGGCTTTCGATATCACCGATTGTACCACCAACTTCAACGATGCTAACGTCTGCACCGCTTACTTCTGCATTCTTTAAAATAAAGTCTTTGATTTCGTTTGTTACGTGAGGAATAATCTGAACAGTCTGACCAAGATATTCACCCTGGCGTTCCTTGTTGAGAACGTTCCAGTAAACGCGGCCACTGGTCATATTAGAGTACTTTGTAAGATTCTCATCGATAAAGCGTTCGTAGTGACCAAGGTCCAGGTCAGTTTCAGCTCCATCTTCTGTTACAAAAACTTCTCCGTGCTGGAAAGGGCTCATTGTTCCAGGGTCTACGTTCATATATGGGTCAAGCTTCTGGCTGGCAATCTTGAGTCCGCGGCATTTTAAAAGACGTCCAAGTGAGGCTGCGGTAATTCCTTTTCCAAGCCCAGAGACTACGCCTCCGGTAACAAATATAAATTTAGACATTATAGACCTCCGAAAGTGTTCGAGTTTGCGCTTGCGCAAACTCGCTAAGTTCGCGAAGCGAACGACCGCCTCCAGTTACAAAAATAAATTTACTCATAGTATTCTCCTTAACGAGTGTCATTGCCGGGCTTGCCCCGGCAATCTTTTTATATATTCAAAGTATTAATATCAACTAAGCTTGTGTTATCTAGTGTGTGGCTGCTTGCAAGACAGTCTGCAAGTGCGTTTGCTGTATCAATGGAAGTAAGACAGTCTATGTCGCGTTCTACGGCAAGGCGGCGGAGCTTTACGCTTTCGGCTACAGGGTCGCGGCCCTTTGCAGAGGTTGAAATTACATAGACAACCTTGCCGCTTTCCAGCAGGGTCATTACGTTGTTGTTGTAATCTTCGTGAACCTTTGCGACGTGAGTTACTTCCATGCCGCTGCGTTCGATTGTTGAGGCATTTCCGCTTGTGGCATAAAGTTTAAAGCCGAGGTTATAAAACTTACGGGCCAAATCTGGAAGCTCTGGCAAATCGCTGTTGCGAACCGAGAATAAAACACCGGGGATCTCGTCATGCTGAACTTGTTTCAGCATCTTCCAGCCGGCTGCAACCATGCCCTTGTAGAGAGCTTCTTCCAGACTGGCTGCAATTCCAAGAACTTCACCGGTTGATTTCATTTCTGGTCCAAGGTGGGTATCTACGTCCATCAGTTTTTCAAAGCTGAAGACTGGAGCCTTTACTGCAAAGTAGTCTGGCTTGCGGTAGAGGCCTGTTCCGTAACCAAGGTCGCGAACCTTTTCTCCAAGCATTGCGCGGGTTGCGAGCTCGACCATTGGAACGCCGCTGACCTTACTCAAATAAGGAACGGTTCGGCTGGAACGTGGGTTTGCTTCAATAATATTAAGCTGACCATTATAGAAGAGCCACTGAATATTTACGATTCCTTTTGTACCCAGGGCAAGAGCCATGGCGGTAGATTTATCTACAACTTCTTTTTCCATTTCCGGTGTAAAGCTCCAGGCCGGGTAAACTGCAATTGAGTCGCCGGAGTGAATACCGGTTCGTTCGATGTGCTGCATGATTCCAGGAATAAGAACATCTTCGCCGTCACAGATACAGTCAATCTCGAGCTCTGTTCCTTCCATGTATTTGTCGATGAGAACCGGGTTTTCAATTCCCTGTCTCAGAATAATTGCCATATATTCTTTTACGTCTGCACTGTTGCGGGCAATGATCATGTTCTGTCCGCCAAGTACGTAGCTTGGGCGCATAAGTACCGGGTATCCGATTTTCTCTGCAGATTCCAGAGCTTCAACCTCAGTGAAAACTGTGAGGCCACGCGGGCGGTTTACTTTTAGATTTTCGCAAAGTTCTTCGAAGCGTTCGCGGTCTTCGGCCAGGTCAATGGCATCAGCTGATGTTCCGAAAATCTTTACTCCCTGTGAGTCCAGGAATTTTGCAAGCTTGATTGCTGTACCGCCGCCAAAGGCAACTACAACGCCAAGCGGTTTTTCTACAGCCAGTACGTTCATTACGTCTGCTGGAGTGAGCGGTTCAAAGTAGAGGCGGTCTGCGGTGTCAAAGTCTGTGCTGACGGTCTCCGGGTTGTTGTTGATTATTGCAACCTCGTAGCCAAGCTTTTTAAGGGCGCGGATACACTGAACCGAAGAGTAGTCGAACTCGATTCCCTGACCGATTCGGATTGGGCCTGAGCCGAGGACCACGATTGTGCCTTTGCTTGAAGAGTGGCGTTCTTTGAGGAAGGCTTCGGCCTCGTTGTCGCCGCCGGTGGTCGAATAAAAGTATGGAGTTTCTGCGTCGAACTCGCCGGCACAGGTGTCTACCATTTTGAAGGAGCGTGGTGGGAATAAAAGGCCATTTGAGGGGGAAGTCTCCCCCTCGCTCGCACTGCGTTGCTCGCTACCCCTTCCAGCGGGGGATGCCCCCGCAACGCCCCCGGCATTTTCGAGTTCACAAATTTTTACAAGTTTATCCAGGAACCATTCATCAATCTTTGTAATATTGTGAATTTCTTCAACAGTCATAAGGCCGCGCTTAAGTGCCTGGTAGATTGCAAAGATTCTCTGGTCTGTGCACTGGCCAACCCGTTCGCGGATTTTTGCATCGCTTTCTTTTTCGAAGGCCGGCAGATTCAAATCCTTTACGCCGATTTCTGCTCCGCGGGCTGCCTTCAAAATTGCTTCTTCAAAGTTCTGGCCGATAGCCATAACTTCGCCGGTTGCCTTCATCTGGGTACCAAGCTTGCGGGCTGCATATACAAATTTGTCGAAAGGAAACTTCGGCATTTTTACAACTACGTAGTCGAGAACCGGCTCAAAGCAAGCCTTTGTTTTCTTTGTTACGAAGTTTGGAATTTCATCCAGAGTAAAGCCAACGGCGATAAGGGCTGCAACCTTTGCGATAGGGTAGCCTGTTGCTTTTGAAGCCAGAGCTGATGAACGTGATACACGAGGATTTACTTCGATAACCGCATATTCAAAGCTGTCCGGATTCAAAGCGAACTGACAGTTACAGCCGCCTTCAATTTCGAGGGCTGAAATTATGTTGAGGGCTGCAGAACGCAGCATCTGATATTCTTTATCTGCAAGAGTAACGGTTGGCGCAATTACGATTGAGTCTCCGGTGTGAACTCCAACCGGGTCAAAGTTTTCCATTGAACATACGGTGATTACGTTTCCGGTGCTGTCGCGCATTACTTCGAATTCAACTTCCTTCCAGCCGGAAATACATTTTTCTACAAGAATCTGATGGATAGGTGAGCGGTGAAGTCCGTTGTGGGCAATTTCGTCCAGCTCGCGTTCGTTGTTTACGATTCCGCCACCGGTTCCACCAAGAGTAAAGGCCGGGCGGATAATTGCAGGGAAGCCGATTACGTTATGAACGAAGTCTGCGGCATCCTCGTAAGTTGTAACTACCTTGCTTGGAATGCAGGGCTCGCCGATTGCTTCCATTGTATCCTTGAACATCTGGCGGTCTTCGGCTTTGTCGATAGTTGCAGGGCGGGCACCCAAAAGCTGAACTCCGTGGCTCTCAAGGAAGCCTGATTTTGCCAGCTCCATACTGAGGGTAAGACCTGTCTGGCCACCAAGGGTTGAAAGCAGGCTGTCTGGTTTTTCTTTTTCTATTATTCGTTCGAGGGTTTTCAGTGTAAGTGGTTCAAGGTAGATTTCGTCTGCCATGTAATGGTCTGTCATCAGCGTTGCAGGGTTTGAGTTTACGAGGCAAACCTCAAGACCAAGTGATTTAAGTGCTTTACAGGCCTGGTTTCCAGCGTAGTCAAATTCTGCCGCCTGTCCGATGATGATTGGGCCAGAGCCGATTACCATTACTTTGTGGATACTTGGATTCAAAGGCATAAGAGTTTTGCTCCTAAAATAAAAAAAGGCGACACCATCCCTAAAGATAGTGTCGCCATTGACTAAAAATAATATAGCGCAAATGAAACTTTATGTGAAGTAGCCCCACAGTGTTTGAGCCTGTAGAAAGCTTATTTAGAAGTTGAAACATTTAATATATAAGAATATAATTATTATATATAGAAACAAGTTGTTGTTTTAAGATGGAGAGAGAAAAAAATGACACTGCTAAAAAGGTCTCTTTTTACTATTACAGTACCGACTGTAGTACTGTTCCTTTTAATGATGTTTATTTCAGCTAACAGGCTGAAATTTTATGCTTCCAGACAAACCCAGCATGAACTTATTTCTTCCAGTGATGCTGCTTCTGAATATGTTATGGGTGCCATGCAAAAGCCTCGTAACCTTCTTGAAGCCCTGACAGATATGTTTGCTGATGGCGCTAAAGAAAGCTACGAAGAGAATCTCAGAATCTTTATAAACTTTACAAAGTCTTATGTTGATTCCACTGGATTTTATGGTTTAATCAATGAAGTTTATTATGACGGAACTTTGTGGGAGCCGGATGAAGGTTGGGATCCACATACCCGTCCATGGTATCTTGGTGCTCTTGAAGATCCTGAGAACTTTGTTTTTACAGATGTTTATGTTGACGATATGACCGGTGCTTCGGTTGTAAGTATCTCAAAAAAGGTTTTTGATGAAAACAAAAAATCTCTTGGAGTAGTTTCGGTTGACTTCCCGCTTGCAAAAATCCAGGCCTCGCTTAAAGAAAAATGTCAGTATGAAGATGAAACAATGTTTATTCTTACAGAGAAAGGTAATTTTGCAACTCACGAAAAATATACAGCAGATGATAATATTGCAACAATCGAAAATGGAGCTTACAAAAATATTGCAGATAAATTCCTGTCAGGCAGTGATGAAATTTTCAGAACTTTAAGAGATGGTGTTCCATATTATTATAAATCAACTCCAATTGAAGGAACTCACTGGTATTTTATTTACGGTCGTTCAACAGCATCTGTAGATTCTTTTGTAAATAAATCAGTTCAGATTATTGTATTTTCCTTCTTCGTTTTGTTTGCTGTAATATTTGTTGTTCTTATTCTGATTCTTCGGGGAATTGTTCGGCCTATCCGTTCTACGGCAAAGGCTCTTTCTGAGATTTCTGCAGGGGATGCAGATTTGACCCGCCGTGTAAACATCAAGAGTTCTACTAACGAAATCAAAACAGTTGTAGGCAGCTTTAATGAGTTTGCAAATAAACTTCAGACAATGATGGGCAATATCAAATCTTCAAGTGCAAATCTCGATGTTGTTTCTGACAATGTGCGCGATAGTGTAGGCGCTGTTTCGGAGTCTATGTCAAATATCCGTGAGAATCTTGATAACCTGAAGGACCAGATTATTACTCAGTCTGTTGGATATAACGAAACTGCCCTGGTTGTACAGGAAGTTGTAGATAGTATTTCCGGAGTAAAGAATATGATCGACAGCCATACCGAAAGCATCAGTAAATCTTCTGCGGCTATTGGTCAGCTTGTAGAAAGTATTGAAGCAGTTAGTAAATCCATGGAAGAAATGGCTTCCTCTTTCAGCATGCTTGATAATCAGGCAAAGGAAGGTATGTCTAAGCAGAAGAAGGTAAACGAACGAATTGCTCAGATTGAAGACCAGTCTAAGATGCTTCAGGCTGCCAACCAGGCTATTGCAAATATTGCAAGCCAGACAAACCTTCTTGCCATGAACGCTGCTATTGAGGCGGCTCATGCGGGTGATGCAGGTAAAGGTTTTGCGGTTGTTGCAGACGAAATCCGCAAGCTTTCTGAAACTTCTTCCGGCCAGTCAAAGACTATCGGTGAAATGCTTAAGACTATCAAAGAGAGTGTTGATGAGATTGTAAATGCTTCGCAGGAATCAAGTAAATCCTTTAATGATGTTTCGGAACAGATTCTTGTTACAGATGGTATTGTCCGTTCTATCCGTAATACTCTTGAAAAACAGAACCAGGAATCAAGCAATGTTATAGAAATGCTTTCTGATATGGACAAGAATACTGAAGAAGTTAAAAATGCTTCGCAGAAAATGTCTGACAGTAGTATTCACGTTCTTGAAGAAATGAATGCATTACACAGTTCTGTAGATGCAGTAGGAGACAGTATTGTGTCAATTTCTGCTAACGTCCGCAACGTAGTTTCTAACGGACAGCAGCTCGACAACTGTGTTGAAGCTCTGAACCAGAATGTAAATCAGCTGGGGTCAGATGTAGGTCAGTTTAAGACTGAAGTAGCTTACGAGTTTGAGTAGATTAACTGCATAAAGCGGTCAAATAAAAAGTTTGTGTCGTGTGGGCCGCCGCAGGCTTCCGGATGGAACTGAACACTGAAGGCCGGAATGTCTGTGTAGTTGATGCCTTCAACGGTTCCGTCGTTTACGTTGAAAAAAGACATTTTTGCGTATGACGGAAGTGATGTATTTTCTACAGCGTAGCCGTGGTTCTGGCTGGTGATATATACGCGGTTTGTTTCTGTGTCTTTACAGGGGTGATTGCCGCCGCGGTGGCCGTATTTGAGTTTGCTTGTTTTTGCTCCGCGGGCCAGGGCCAGCATCTGATGGCCGAGGCAGATTCCAAAGATTGGGATTTTGCCGTAGTCGCAGAGTTTATGGATTTCTTCGATAACGCCGACATTTTCTGCAGGGTCTCCAGGACCATTACTGAGCATGATTCCGTCTGGAGAGAGTTTGATTACTTCTTCGGCGGTGGTGTTATATGGAACTACGCTGACCTTGCAGCCGCGTTTTTCGAGTTCGCGCTGAATGTTGAGCTTGGCACCAAAGTCGAAGAGTACGACGTGATGTACGGGGGCGTTGCGGGGGTTGACCCCCGCAGAGAGGGTAGCGGAAGACTGCGCAGCAGGCTGGAGCGAGGGGGATGCTTCCCCCTCCTTATTTGTTTGTACCATCTGCACGGCGTTTGTGATCTGGTAGTCTTTGATTTTTGGGAGGAGCTCCTCGGGGCGGAGGTTTTCTGCGTTTTTGCCGCTTACGATCATGCCGTTCATTACGCCGGCTTCGCGGAGGCGCTTTGTGAGGGCGCGGGTGTCGATGCCGCAGATTCCGATGATGCCCTGTTCTTTAAGGAAGCTGTTCAGGTCTCCTTCGCAGCGGAAGTTTGAAGGCTGGTCGCAGAGCTCGCGGACTACATAGCCCCGCACCCAGGATTTTGCGCTTTCGAAGTCTGGTGGCATTACGCCGTAATTTCCTATGAGGGGGAATGTCTGTGTAACTATCTGGCCGTAGTAGCTTGGGTCTGTGAGTGTTTCGATGTAGCCGGTCATTCCTGTGGTAAAGACTGTTTCGCCGATTGTCATACCGGTTGCACCTATTGATTTTCCTTCGAATACTGTACCGTCTGCCAGAATAAGATATGCAGTTTGCATAAATTGACTTCCTCTATGGTTTAGGCTGCAATCAAAGATTGTCGGCCTGAAGCTGATTTATAAGGTGCGAATGCATCCTTATATGATTGTGTTATACTGCAGCAGCTTGACTGCTGTCAGCATGAACAAAAAAAAAGACGTTCATTCCATTTGGGGACAATAATTCCTCAAATCGAATGAACGTCTTTGTTCTTATTAGTTATAACGAGTTTTTAAATTGTGGTCAATAGTTTTGGATGAAATAGTAGTATTAAAAAGTACTACTATTGACACTTATCTATAAAGTGAGTAAAACTGAATTAACGACAAAGAGGTCGTAGATATGAATCTCCATACATGAGTACGTGGATACGTGTGTGTGGGCTTATGTCTACGACCTCTTTTTTTTTGCTCCGGTTTACAGACGGGGCAGGAGGTTGCATGAAGTTTACAAAAATGCATGGCTGCGGAAACGACTATGTTTATTTTGACTGTACAAAGGAAGATTTTCCGGGCGGGGCTGAAGGAGAGCGACAGGCAGCTATAAAGTTGTCTGACCGTCATTTTGGAATCGGTGGCGACGGAATTATTCTTATCAAAAAAGGCAGCAAAGCTGATTTTGAGATGGTTATGTACAATGCCGACGGAAGCCGGAGCCAGATGTGCGGTAACGGTGTGCGCTGTGTGGGTAAGCTTGTTTATGATGCAGGCTACACTAAGGGCCGCGAGTTTACTGTTGAGTCTATGGGGGCCGTTAAGGTTTTGACTGTGGTTGAAGGAGAGCGAGGCGACAAGGTTGCTAAGCTTTCGGTTGATATGGGAAAGCCGATTCTTGCTGCGTCGAAGATTCCTGTGGTTCTCAAGAGTGACGAACGTGTTATCCAGCATCCCCTTACTATCGGCGGCGTCGAATATAAGGCAACCTGCGTGTCTATGGGAAATCCTCATGCGGTTGTGTTTATAGATAAAAAGCCAGCTGATTTTCCAGTGTGCGAGGTTGGTCCTCTTTTTGAAAACAATGAGTTCTTCCCGGAGCGTACAAACACCGAGTTTGCTTACGTAGAAGACTGCCGCACAATCTGGATGCGGGTTTGGGAACGCGGAACTGGCGAGACTCTTGCCTGCGGTACTGGCACCTGTGCCACAGTAGTGGCTGCAATTCTGAATGGTCTTGTTGACGCGGGCGAGAAAATCACTGTGCACCTGCTGGGCGGCGACCTGGTGATTGAGTGGAGCGGTGATGAGAACGACAGTGTATTTATGACCGGGCCAGCGGAGACTGTATTTACAGGTGAAGTGGGAATCTAGATTGTCCGGTCAATCCGGACAAATACAAATAGTGATGTCATGCTGAACTTGTTTCAGCATCTCTGTAATGAGATCCCGAAACAAGTTCGGGATGACGGAAATCTGGAGGAATTATGAAAATCAATAAAAACTTTTTGGACCTGGAGGCCAGCTACCTCTTTTCAACTGTAAACAAAAAGACCCGCGAGTTTATTGCGGCTCATCCGGAAGCAGATGTTATCAAACTTTCGATTGGTGATGTTACCAAGCCTCTCTGCCCTGCAGTAATTGAGGCAATGCATAAGGCAGTTGATGAAATGGCTGACGAAAAAACTTTCCGCGGTTATCCGCCTGAGCAGGGCTACGACTTTGTTCGCGAAAAGATTCTTGAGTTTGATTACAAGAAGCGTGGAATTGATTTGCAGCTTGATGAGATTTTCCTTTCTGACGGCGCAAAATCTGACTGCGGAAACATCGGTGACATTTTTGCAACCGACAACACTGTTGCAATCTGCGATCCTGTTTACCCGGTTTACATCGATACAAATATCATGAACGGCCGCAAAGATAAAATCATCATTCTGCCTTGCAGCGCTGAGACAGAGTTTTTGCCAACTATTCCGGCAGCCGGTGATCCTGTTCCAGACATCATTTATCTCTGCTTCCCAAACAACCCGACCGGAACTGTGGCTCCAAAAGAATATCTTAAAAAATGGGTTGATTACGCAAATGCTCACCACAGCCTGATTCTTTTTGATTCAGCTTACGAAGCATTTATAACTGATGACAAATATCCAAAATCAATTTATGAGATTGAAGGCGCAAAGACTTGTGCAATTGAGCTGCGTTCTTTCTCAAAGACTGCGGGCTTTACAGGCGTTCGCTGCGGCTACACAGTTGTTCCTCATGACCTTGTTTTTGATGGTACAGAGCTCAACGCTCTCTGGTTCCGCCGCCAGTCGACAAAGTTCAACGGTGTCTCATACGTTACTCAGCGCGCAGCTGAGGCAGTTTATTCAGAGGCTGGCCAGAAGCAGATTCAGGAAAATCTTTCCTTCTACCGCGAGAATGCAAGAATCATTTTTGAAGGCGTAAGAGCGGCTGGCTTTAAAGCCTTTGGAGGCCAGTATTCTCCATACGTATGGCTGCAGATTCCTGAAGGCTTTACAAGCTGGTCCTTCTTCGATGAGCTTTTGGAAAAGTGCAACGTAGTTGGAACTCCAGGAAGCGGCTTTGGTAAAATGGGCGAGGGCTACTTGAGACTTACAGGCTTTGGCAGCCGCGAACGCACTATTGAAGCTGTTGAGAGAATTAAAAAAGTTTTTGGAAAATAATTTTTCCCCAGCGGCCGGTAATTTACGGAAGAAATACAGCGGACATTACGATTCTTTTAGGTCACTGTGAGCCCCGGTATTGTATGAGATTGTCGGAAAGTCGGGGAAAATGCATATAAAACTGAGAAAATTACGATTTTATATGCACAAAACCTTCCAAAAACAGGTAATTTCAAGGAAATCTGCATGAATATACGGATAAAATCGCGTAATCGGCCTGATTTATCCGTAAAAAGACCAAGTTTCAAGCGTCAGACGCCAGAAAATCATAAAATCATGCATATAAAATCGCAAATTTAGCGAAATTATATGCAATTTTGGCGGTTTTCTTCAGAATATCACACCGCGCGTCCCTTAAGCAGATGATAGCATCTTACCAGGAGTCTGATTTCTTCTGCGCCTTCATTTTCATCTAAATCGAGCAGTTCGAAAATCTTTTTGATTCGGTAACGGATTGTGTTTGTGTGCTGAAAGCAGTCTTCGCTTGTGGCTGAATAGTCTCCATTGTTTTTTACAAAAGAGTTCAGCGTTTTAATGAGATTTGCATCGTGCTGTTTGTCGTACTTCTGCAGAATGTTGATTCTGTTTTTTATTTCGCTGCACATGATATCATCCAGAAGCAGATTGTAGGCGTATTTGTAAACACCGATAAACTTGTAGGAGAGTGAATCGCTCTTTTTGATTTTTGCAACCTCGGCTGCGGCGTAGGAATTTTTTACAGACTTTTTTAAGTGGTGCAGAGACATCAGCTCTTCATCATAACCTATAAAAAAGTCCTCTGTGGTAAAGCCGTTCTGCACGAGGATATCCTGAATGTAGCGGAACTTAAAAATAGACTTTACCTCATCCTCATTAAAGCTGCAGATTAAAACAATGTTGTGGTCAGACTTGATGAAAGACCAGGGAGTTGCTGCTTCCATCTTTGAACGGTGATACATGAGACTGTCAAAAAAGGTGTGAACCTTGAGGTTGGAAGATTCTTTTCGAGGAATTAAAACTGCACTGATAATCTTGTCCTTAAAATCCGGATTGATTTCGCGGGCAATTCTTGAAACCTCGTCCTTGTCTTTTTTCTCATTCAGAATCATGTTCAGCTTTTCTTCGTGAATGATATATTGGGCGCGGGTCTTCATAGATTCATTTATGTTGATAATCAGGTCTTCCATGAACTCATCATAAAAGGTCAGAATAGGCACATGATTTTCTTCAGCGCACTGAATAATGTCCAGGGGAATGTGTTCATCCGGCAAAAGCTTAATTGCAATTCCGGAAACTCTTTTTTGAATCAGATTCTTGATTGAGCCGTTTACCAGCTCTGGACTGATTGAGGCAAAAAAGTATGAGATTAAAACAAAGTAACCGTAACAGTAGCCGGCGTAATTTATGCGGCTGCTTTCAAACTCGAGGATTACTGTAGTTGTGACTGTATTTGTCAGATATTCTTTTCCGGTGAGGATTTTAAATTTCTTAAAAAGCGAGAGATTCATAATTTCATTTACTGTGTACATAACTTTCCTCCGGGTAAAAAAAAAGAGTGCAATGACAAATGCTTCTGCACGTCATTGCACTCAATGCGAACATTATGCCTAAAAGAGGAGTTTTAGGCAAGTTTCTTTTCGCATTTTTTTGCTAGAATAGATTCCATTACAAAAAGGAATTTATCATTCATCTCTGATGTCCCCAGACTCACACGATTCATTCCGATAGGACAGCCGATTAATATTTTTTCTTCTGCAAGCTTAGCGCAGATTTCTGTGTTTTCAATTCCAGGTGCCTTAAACAAGATAAAGTTTGTCTGGCTCTTGTAAACCTTGCAGCCAAGTGCTTCAAGACCTTCTGTAACTTTTCTGCGTTCAATGGCATTCAGTTCGCCAACCTGGGCAATGTATTCCTGATCCTTAAGAGCTTCTGTTGCCATTCTCTGGCCAAGGAAGTTGATGTTCCAGGCTGCTCCGGATTTTGCAAGAAGGGAAATCAGCTCAGGCTTTCCTGCAGCAACTCCGATACGAAGACCTGCCATTCCGTATGCCTTAGAGAAGGTTTTCAAAACGATGAGAGGTTTTTCATAACCTTCGCGGATCATTTTAATCATGGAATAGGTAACAGGATTTCTTACAAATTCCAGATAAGCTTCATCAACTACCACAAGAACTGACTCAGGAACTTTTTTGATAAACTCTTCGAGTTTTGCAGAATCAACAAAAGTTCCGGTCGGGTTATTCGGATTGCAGATTACCATCATCTTTGTTTTTGGAGTGATGGCTTTGAGCATTGCATCCAGGTCGTAATTCATATCTTCATCAAGAGGAACCATAACTGGAACTGCTCCTGCAATATAAGTTGTATCGCGGAAGGCTTCGTAACTTGGATTTCCAAGAACAACTTCTTCTCCCGGATTCAAAAATACTTCACCAAGAATATTGATGAGGGAAGATGAACCTGTTGCTGTGCAGACGTGCATCATATCTGGAAGTCCGTGCAGCTGGGCAAAGGTAGTTTTCAGATCTACAGAAAACCAGTCCGGATAAATGTTAGGACGTTTTGCAGCTTCCATCATTGCTTCGATTGCTTTTGGGCTTGGACCGTATGGACTTTCGTTATAGTTCAAACGGTAAATATCTGGAGTAGTGTAACTTGAAACCGGCTGACGTGCGGCTCTTTTACTTTCCGGCATGGCTTTAATTGAATCTTTTAAAAGTGTCTTGTAATCCATTTTTGTCTCCTTTTCTGGGCCGACTGCTTTAGCTGGCGACCGGTGTTTTTGTTTTCTTGCCCCTAATCTAGCAGATGTGATTTTAGAATCCTAGAAATTTTTTACAAAAATTCTGCCGGGTCTTTTGTAAGCTTTACAAAAATCAAACAAAAATATTGAAACAAATCCTTATGTATCTTTATTATTGCCGCAAGCTTAAAGATTAAGACAGGAGGCACAAGATGGAAAAAGCAGTTCATCAGGCAATTCAATTTGACAGGAAGTTCCTCATAAAACTTGTAATGCCTTTGATAATCGAACAGATTCTTGCGGTATCTGTCGGAATGGCAGATATGATTATGGTTTCCGGAGCGGGCGAGACTGCCGTTTCCGGGGTATCGCTGGTAAATACAATTTCGAATCTTTTGATTTACGTGTTTACGGCTCTGGCTACCGGTGGTGCTGTTGTGGCATCTCAGGCAATCGGAGCAAAACGGAAAGATACGGCTAACACGGTTTCCAACCAGTTGATTTTAATCTGCTTTGCGGTTGCCCTTGTGATTACAGCCTTGTGCCTTGCCTTCAACCGCCAGCTTCTTCAGCTGATTTATGGTTCAGTAGAAAAAGCGGTTATGGATCAGGCGGTAATTTATTTTTACATTACGGCTTTATCCTTTCCCTTTATTTCTGTTTACTACGGTTCAACGGCTCTCTTCCGTTCAATGGGAAACTCGAACTTGAGTATGACGGTTTCGGCCATCATGAATATTCTGAACATCATAGGAAATGCGATTTTTGTTTTCGGCTTTGGAATGGGGATTGCGGGTGTTGGTTATGCAACTCTGATTTCCCGTGCTGTGGCGGGGGTTGTAGTCGTCTTTATGCTGCGAAATCAGAAAAAAGATTTACACATAGATAAATACCTTCGTCTTGGCTGGAACTGGAATATTCAGAAAAAAATTCTTTCCCTGGGAATACCTAGTGGAATAGACAGCGCCATGTTCCAGATTGGTAAGCTTTTTACTCAGGCACTTATCGCAAGCTTTGGAACTGCCAGCATTGCGGCAAATGCCACTGCCAGCACGATTGAGCTTCTGGCCACGATTCCCGCTTCGGCGACCGGTCTTGCAATTACAACGATTGTGGGGCAGTGTGTAGGAGCAGGGGATTATGGAGCTGCAAAAGATTATACGAAGAAGCTTTTGAAATGGGCTTACATTATGCTCTGGATTGAAAATATCTTTATTGTGCTTCTGACGCCGACAATTGCCAGCTGGTATCATCTTTCTGCAGAAGGAGACAGGCTTGCCCGCATGCTTATGTACTTCCATAGCGCAAGCTGCGTTTTGATGTGGCCTTGTGCCTGGACACTGCAGTCGGTTCTGCGTGCCAGTGGCGATGTAAAATATCTGATGACTGCATCAATTTTGATTATGTGGGTATTCAGAATCGGCTTTGCATATTTACTGACTTACCTGAACCGACTAGCGGGCTTTATTATTCCGGGCGTTCTCTGTGTCTGGATTGCCATGATTATTGACTGGTTTGCCCGCTGCGTTTCGAATGTCTGGCGTATTAAGAGCGGCAGATGGATGAAGAAGGCGGTGGTTTAAGCGATTGTATAAAAAAAGACCCCGAAACAAGTTCGGGGTGACAACTGTCATTATCGGGCGGTCACTGAGCGGAGTCGAAGGGCGCCCGATTTTTTTAATTGATTACACTAGTCGGAATTGCATTCAGGTAATGAATAAAGTTCTCAATTGCCATGTCTACAGCACGCAGACGGCTCTCTTTTGTGAGCCAGGCAATGTGGCCGGTAATCGAAGTCTTGTCTGTGTGGAAGAGGGGATTATCTGAAACAGGCGGCTCATCTCTAAGAACATCAAGTCCTGCAGCAAAAAGCTTTCCGCTATTCAGAGCTTCCATCATTGCAGTCTCATCAATCAGACCACCACGGGCTGTGTTAATCAGAATTGCTCCATCCTTCATTTTTGAGAAGGCTTCTTTGTCGAAGGTATCTGCAGTCTCTGCCGTAAATGGGGCATGGATCGAAATTACATCAGACTCACGAAGGAGGGTGTCAAAATCAACCTGTTCAACAAAACTGTAAATTGCTCCAACCTTCTTGTGACGGCTGTAGGAAATTACACGCATACCAAAGCCCGAAGCCATCTTAGCAAAAGCAAGGCCGATTGCACCAAGTCCGAAAATACCGCAGGTCTTTCCGTAAAGCTCAATCTGAGGAGTAACAACATTTCCGTACATTGCGCGTTCCACAGGCATTCCTCTTTCATCAAGCTTAGTCCAGTCAGTTTTCTTAATCATATCTGAATGAACATTTACATGGTGGCAGACCTCCATCAGAAGGGCCCAACCGTATTCAGCAATTGTTTGCGCACCGTAAATGGTGTTTGTAATTGTGATTTTCTTACGGCGGGTCATTTCTACATCAAACTCACCAAAGCCGTGGCCCAGAGTTGCAATATATTTAAGATTTGGATGATGACTCAACCATTCTTCGTTAATTACTTTATCGCTGACCCAGAGGCCGAGAACAGCATCTGCATCACCAATGATATCATGATATTCTTCCGGCATAAGGTATTTTTCAGGAATTACAATTTTGAGTTCCACATTAGGAATCTTCTTCAACTGATTCCAGTGCTCTGTAACTTCTGCTGCCGTAAGGTTCGGCATCTTTACCGTTTCCTGAATTACAACAATTTTCATAATTTCACCTCACTTTTATGGAACTGCCGCAAGCTTATGACCGTACGGGTCTGTTCCAGATTTGGGCTTACTTTATGTTCTCTTAATTATCAGTGTCAATTTAATTTACGGAAAATTGTAAAATTTACAAATGCAACTTTAATTTTTTGTTCCACTCACAAATTGCAAAAAAACTTATTGACCATAGCTCTTGATTCCTTTATAAGTGGCACTATCAAAAATGAAACAGGGTTCGTAAGCAGTTTTCATTTTCCTTGATGGCAAAGATGTCGTAAAAAAACATCTTTGCCATTTTTTTTGTCTACAGTTTACGAGCGCTAAGGAGGATAGATGATTAAGTACATTCTAAAAAGGTTAGGGCTTGGCCTTCTTACCTTGTTCATCCTGATTGTAATCACTTTTACGCTGACAAAGGTTATGCCTGGAAGTCCTCTTCAATCAAAAAATATTTCCGGCGATGTTCTCGCCAAAATGGAAGCACAGTACGGTCTTGATAAACCGGTTGTTACTCAGCTTTTCATTTATATAAACAATATGCTGCATGGAGATCTGGGAACTTCCTATAAGAAGACTGGAACTTCTGTAACATCCATCATCAGGCAGTCAATGATTCCGACTGTGAAGCTTGGTCTTGTTACTACAGTTCTTGTTCTGGTGGTTGGAATCTTTTCGGGCATCATGATGGCGAGATCAAAGAGCCCGGTAGCAAAGGGAGCCTGGCTTACAGGACTTACACTTGGAGTTAGTATTCCAAACTTTCTTGTAGCCCTTCTTCTGATGATTCTGTTCGGCGTAATTTTTAAGGCCCTGCCAATCATCGGTTTGAGTACACCGCTGCACTACATACTGCCGGCGGTTGCTCAGGGACTCTGGCCAATCAGTGCGGTTGCCCGACTTACCCAGAGTTCTTACGAAGAGGTTATCAGACAGGATTATATAACCATGGCAAAGGCAAAGGGAATCAGCAAGAGCACAATCCTTTTCCGCCATGTTTTGAAAAATGCCATGCTGCCGGTAATTACTTACATAGGACCAATGATTGCATTCCTGCTTACCGGTTCCGTAACAATCGAAAAGATTTTTACGATTCCAGGACTTGGCCGTGAGTTTACAAATGCAATCATGAACCACGACTACACAGTGGTTATGGGAATTACGATTTTTATGGGTGCGCTGATTATCATGTGCAACCTGATTGCAGACTTACTTTGTGCGGTTGTTGACCCGAGAACAAGAAAGTCACTTTAGGAGGACAGTATGGAACAGACATCAAGTGAATATAAGGAAATGCAGAAGCAGCAGTTATTCCGCAAACTCAGCAAGGAAGAAAAGAATGATGAGTTTATTGCGATTGAAAGCAAGACCTTCTTCCAGTCTGTAAAGGCTGAGTTCACAAAGAACAAGCGTGCAGTCTTTGGCCTGATTGTTCTGGTAATCGTAGTTCTTATGGCAATTCTTGGTCCGGTCTTTTCACCTTTTTCTTATGAAGACCAGAACATTGCCCTGCGAAATGCGGCACCAACTGCCCAGCATCTTTTTGGAACCGACAAGATGGGACGCGACATTTTTGTGCGTATCCTTTACGGTGCCCGCATAAGTCTTGGAGTTGGAATTGTAGCCGCAATCGTCAACCTGATTCTGGGAACTCTTTATGGAGGAATTGCAGGTTACGTCGGCGGAAAAACAGATATGGTTATGATGCGCTTTGTCGACATCATCTATTCTGTACCGTCAATGCTTTACATAGTTTTGATTATGCTCTGGCTGGGCGCGGGAGTCAGTTCAATCATTCTGGGTATTTCGATTACCTGCTGGATTGGTACGGCGCGAATTGTACGCTCTCAGGTAAAGAGTTTGAGGGAGCAGGAGTTTACGATGGCGGCCTTTGTTCTTGGAGCAAGTCCTAAGCGTATTCTTGTAAAGCACCTTCTGGTAAATGCAATGGGACCAATCATCGTAAACATTACCCTTATGGTTCCACAGGCAATCTTCACAGAAGCCTGGCTCTCATTCATAGGAGTTGGAATCTCAGCGCCAAAGGCAAGCTGGGGAACCTTGTGCGATGCGGCAAGTGAACTGATTATGGTTTACCCTATGCAGACAATTTATCCGCTTGTTGCAATCTGTCTTACAATCATCTCCTTCAACTTTGTAGGTGAAGGTCTGGAGAGAGCACTGGATCCAAAGAGAAAGCGCTAAGGCGTGGGGTGGGCGCTGCTGCCCGCGAGGAGTTAGAAATATGAGTTTACTGGAAATAAAGGGACTGACAACAGAGTTTAAGACAGACGGCGGAACAGTAAAGGCCGTGCGCGGAGTAGATTACCATGTAGAAGCCGGTGAGATTCTTGGAATCGTAGGAGAGTCTGGTTCGGGAAAGTCGCAGGGTATGCTTTCGCTCATGGGCCTCCTGGCTGGAAACGGAAAGGTAACTTCGGGTTCAATGACTTTTGATGGAAAGGACCTAAGCCCTAACCACTACAACACAAAGGCAGAAAAGAAGCAGTACGAAAAGATGCTGCAGGAAATCCGTGGAAATGAAATCTCAATGATTTTCCAGGATCCAATGAGTTACTTGAACCCGATTGTAACAATTGAAAAGCAGATAACAGAAGGCATTTTGTATCACACAAAGTGCACAAAGAAGGAAGCAAGGGCTCGTGCAATTGAGCTGATGAAGATGGTTGGAATCCCAAGCCCTGAGATGCGATTGAAGCAGTATCCATTTGAGTTTTCCGGCGGTATGCGACAGCGAATCATAATTGCAATTGCCCTGGCAAATAATCCAAAGCTTTTGATTTGCGATGAACCGACAACAGCCCTGGACGTAACAGTTCAGGCACAGATTCTGGAACTGATTAAGGAGCTTACACAAAAGGCCGGAACAGGAGTAATCCTTATTACCCACGACCTTGGAGTTGTCGCTAGCCTATGCGACAGAATCTCCATTATGTACGGCGGCAACATCATGGAAGAGGGAACTGTAAAGGAAATCTTCTATGAGGCAAAGCATCCGTATACAAAAGGACTTTTGAACTCAATTGCCAATTCAAATGTTGATAACAAGGAGCCGCTCAAGCCGATTCCGGGAACACCACCTGATTTGATTAAGCTTGGCAACGAGTGTCCTTTTGCACCGCGCTGCAGCGAAGCGATGGAAATCTGTACAAAGTATTCACCGCTTTCAACTGAGTTCAGCAAAACCCATAAGTGTAAATGCTGGCTGCACTGTGCAGATAGATACGAAGAAGTGATTGGAGGAAATGCTCATGAGTGAAATAAAGACAACAGAGAAGGCCAGACCTATTCTTGAAGTACAGGGGCTTACAAAATACTTCGATGCCGCAAAGGGCAAGAAGGTTCACGCAGTAGAAAATGTTTCCTTCACACTTGAGAGAGGAGAAACACTTGGAATCGTAGGAGAGTCTGGCTGCGGAAAGTCCAGCATGGGACGAACTATTTTGAAGATTCATGATTCAACCAGCGGAAAGATTATTTTTGATGGAGTTGATATCACAAAGTTTTCAAACAAGCAGATGAATCCTTATAGAAAGAGAATGCAGATGATCTTCCAGGATCCTTATGCTTCTTTGAACCCGAGAATGACAGTTGGTGAAATTATAGAAGAGGCAATGGTTATTCACAACATGGGAACTCCAAAGGAGCGCAAGGCAATCGTTCAGGATTTGATTCAGACAGTAGGTTTGAAACCAGACCACATCCGCCGCTATCCATTTGAGTTTTCCGGCGGTCAGCGTCAGCGAATCGGAATTGCAAGAGCCCTGGCCCTCAACCCGGAGTTCATTGTCTGCGACGAACCGATTTCTGCCCTGGACGTTTCAATCCAGGCTCAGGTAATCAACCTGCTGGAAAAACTTCAGCACGAAAGAGGTTTTTCTTACCTCTTCATTGCGCATGACCTGGAAATGGTACATCACATCAGTCACAAGATTGGAGTTATGTATCTTGGAAATATGGTGGAATTCGGAACCAGCGATGAAGTCTATAAGACACCGCTTCATCCTTACACAAAGGCTCTGATTTCTGCTTCGCCGGTTCCAGATCCGGAGCTGGCAAAAACAAAAAAGCGAATTCTGCTGGAAGGCGAAGTTCCGTCTCCGATTAATCCGCCAAAGGGCTGCCCTTTTGCACCACGCTGTCCACACTGCACAGAAAGGTGTAATCAGGAAAAGCCGGAAACCTATTCAATTGGTAACCATAAGGTAGCATGCTTTTTGTATGCACCTGAAAAATAAATAAATGGAGGTTCACTATGATTATGAATCGCAACGTTAAGAAGTGGGCTGCAGCACTTATGGGAACTGCAATGATGTTTGGACTCCTTTCTTGTGGAGGAAAATCTTCAAGCCGAGTAAAAACAAATGAAAAAGGCGAGATTCTTGAAATTGTCGTAGCCAATCAGTCGGAGACTGGCGAATATGACCCTGCAGGTGCCGCAGCTTATGTATATTTCTCTCATCAGACATATACACTGGACCCTCTTGTAACATATACACCAGACGGACTGTTTACAGCCGCTACTGCAGAAAAGTGGGAAATCAGCTCAGACCTGCTGACTTACACTTTCTGGATCCGCGATACAGCAAAGTGGTCAGACGGATCTCCTGTAACTTCTATGGATTACAAGAACACAATGATCCGTGCCCTGGAGCCGGAAAACGGAGCCTGGTATGTAGACTTCCTCTTCCCAATCAAGGGAGCAACAGAAGCCTTTAGCGGAAAGGGCAGCCTTGAGGATGTTGCAATTGATGCAACAGATCCAAAGGTACTTAAAGTAACACTTGCTAAACCATGTGCATACTTCCTTGATATGTTTGCAAACGTTCCAACCTTTATGCCTTCAAACTGCAAGTATGCAAAAGATGAAGATAAGCTTTGGGATATGGATCCTGCAAAGAACCTTGGAAACGGTCCATGGTATATGGCAGAGCGTAAGCCTGGGGAATACATTCTCTACAAGAAGAATCCTTACTACTACGATGCCGACAGCGTAAACCTCCTTTCAATCAAGATGCGCTTTATGGATGATAACCAGGCAAAGGCAGCCGCTTATCAGACAGGTGAGCTTACAATTCTGACTGGCGCTCCATCTTCGATTGCAGAACGCTACCAGGGTAAGCCTGATTTGAAAATCACAGAGGTTCCTCAGACTAACTACATCATGATGAACCCTAACATTGCACCATTTGACAATCCTAAGGTTCGCAAGGCTTTTGCCCTTGCCCTTAAGAGAAAGGATATTGCAACTGTAGTCGGAATGTCTTGTGTCCCTTCAACAACTTTCGTTGGCCGCTTCTATCACTCTAAGGTTGATGGAACTCAGTGGGGAGAACTTCAGGGAGACCTTCTTGATGAGAATATTGAAGAAGCAAAGAAGCTGCTTGCCGAAGCCGGATATCCTGATGGAAAGGGCCTTCCAAAAATTACATACACTTACCCTTCAATGGGTTATGAAGGTGATGTTGCCCAGGTTCTTCAACAGCAGTGGAAGCTCCTTGGAGTTGAGGTAGAACTTCAGGCTCTTGAAAATGAAGTTTATGTTGCACAGCGCCGCCAGAAGAAAGATCAGATGATTCGTATGCAGTGGTATGCAGATTACAACGATCCTACAACCTGGCTTATGATGTACGTAACAGGAAACAGTCTGAACGACATCAACTGGAACAACAAAAAGTATGATGATTTGATTGCAAAGTCAGATCTTGAACTGGATGCAAAGAAGCGTCAGGACATGCTGCTTGCTGCAGAAAAGATTGCTGTCAGCGAAGATACAGTAATTGTTCCGCTCTTTACAAACAACAATACAAACCTTATTCCGCCGGAGCTTACAGGCTATTACAACGACGTAATCGGTTATCCAAACTACACCGGCATGAAGGTTGAGCAGAAGTAAAAACAAAAACTGTCCGGTGGTTGAGTGCTTCGCGAAGCGAAGTATATCGAAACCACCGGCAACCTGGAGGAGTAGGTTATGACAACAGAAAAAGTAAATGATCTTGAGATTGTACCCTTGCTTTCATATTTTGATCCTAAGAAGTTTCGTCTTATTCCAGCAGATGCCCAGATGTTTTCCGGCGGAATAAGCGAGGTTCCGGTTCATATAAATCTTCATGCTGATTTTGGAAAGCAGCTTGATTTTGATACAAGAAATCTGCAGAAGCTTTACGGATTCGGAATAATCTGCAAGGAGATGATTGTAGTAAATCAGGGAGTCTATTATTCGCCAAAGCGAGGCGGTAAATTACGACTCGTTGAACTCAATGATTGCGGTGAGCTTTGGATTATGAAATTTGATTTTTATGATGCTACTTCAAAACTCTATGCCGTAAAACCAAATGTGGTAAAAGAGCTTTTGAACGAAGCAAGAAAACCAGCATTCTTAGATTATACAGTTCTTTAGGCCTATGAATATTTTTGAAATTATCGGGCCGGTAATGGTAGGTCCTTCTTCTTCGCATACGGCGGGCGCGGTCAAAATCGGCTATGCCAGTCGTAAGCTGCTGGGAGAAAAACTTAAGGCTGCGGAAATCTTACTGCACGGAAGTTTTCTTGCTACCGGAAAAGGACATGGTACAAACTTTGCTCTCGTAGCCGGGCTTTTGGGAATGAAAGAAGATAATCCTCTCATTCCCGAAAGTCTTCAGCTTGCAAAAGAGCAGGGCATAGAAATAAAGTTTGGTCGTGCAGATTTAAGTGATTATCATCCTAACTCGGTTCTCATGAATCTTACCGGAACTAAGGGGCGTAAGTTACAGGTAATCGGAGAATCAGTCGGCGGATCGATTATAAACATTGCAAGTATAGACGGGTTGAGAACAAATTTTTCAGGAGAGAATCCTACACTTATTGTTCACAACAAAGACCAGCCGGGACACGTCAGCGAGGTTACAAGCATGCTTGCACATAAGTCGGTAAACATTGCGGCCATGCAGCTCTATCGTGCTAAGCGGGGCGGAGATGCGGTTATGGTCCTTGAGCTGGACAGTGAGATTCCTCAGGAGTCTCTGCACTGGCTTACAAAATTAGAAGGCGTTGAAAAAGTAACTTATTACAGCTGCCTGGAGAATTAAAATGTCTTTCTCAAAAATGTCAGAAATCATGGAAGCTTCTCAGTCAAAAAATCTTCCCTTGTGGAAGGTGATTATGGACGATGATGTTCAGGAACGTAAGGTAACAGAAGCAGAAAGTTTTTCCCGCATGGAAAAGATGCTGGATGCCATGATTGAAGCGGACAAAAAATATAATCCTGATTTACGTTCACAAAGCGGGCTCAGCGGTGGAGACGGCGCTAAGCTCGAGACTTTCAGAAAAAATGAAAACCGTCTCATAGGCACTTTCCTCGCAATGGTTATGGAAAAGGCCGTAAAGATGGCAGAATCAAATGCCTGCATGGGAAGAATTGTTGCGGCACCTACTGCCGGTTCCTGCGGAGTAATTCCTGCAGTGCTTCTTACTTATCTTGAAGAAAAAAATGCAGACAAGGCGCGGGTAGTGGAAGCCCTCTTTGTTGCGGCTGGAATCGGTCAGGTAATTGCAGAGACTGCAAGTATTTCCGGCGCAGAAGGAGGCTGTCAGGCAGAAATCGGTAGTGCAAGTTCAATGGCGGCCGGAGCCCTGACTTATCTTGAAAATGGCACTAACGAACAGATTGCAAATGCTGCAGCACTGGCAATGAAAAATATGCTGGGCCTTACCTGCGACCCGGTTGCGGGTCTTGTAGAAGTTCCCTGTATAAAAAGAAATGTATCCGGCGCGGTAAACGCCATTATCTCAAGTCAGATGGCGATGGCAGGAATAAAGTCTGCAATTCCAGTTGATGAAGTTTTTGAAACCATGGGCAGAATCGGCAAACTGATTCCAGCCTGTTTAAGAGAGACAAGTCTTGAAGGCCTGGCGGCGGCCCCTTCGGCCCTGCGCGAATCTGTGAAAAATAGTTAGGCTTTCAGTTTCATTCCGCTGATGGTTACAAAGGCGACCTTGTTTTCGAGGTCGTCTTTTATTTCTATGCTGTAAAGGCAGGTCGAGCGGCCGTCTTTAATCAGGTGGGATTCGGAAATCAGCTTTGTGCCTTTTGCCATTCCTATGAAGTTTATCTGGCTGGTGACAGAAACTGTCTGGGGCTGGCGGAAGTTTGAGGCAACAGCAAAGGTGTAGTCTGCCAGGGTGAAGGTTGCACCGCCCATTACTCCGCCGTAAGCGTTCTGATGATTTCTGGTTATTTCCATTGAGCAGCGGGCATAGTGGTCGCCAACTTCGTCAATTATAATTCCGGTTGATTTTGTTGCGTAAAAATCGCCGCCGAAAAATTCGCGGGCTTCTTCCAAATCTGTTTTTTCACTCATAAATTAATACTATCTTTTCTTATAAAATAATTCCACCGGCAAGAAGGGCGGCTCCGAGCAGCAGGAAAACAAAGTCGCGGAAATGTACTTTGTATGATTTTGTACAGCAGGCTCTAGTACGCTGATAAAAGCCGCGGAGCTCTGCAGCAGTTGCAGTTGATTCAATCTTTCGTACAGAAGAAATCAAAAGTGGGAAGCAGAGTGGCAGAATCATTCCGAACTTTTTGAAAGGATTCTTTACTTCAAAGTCCACACCGCGTGCTTGCTGGGATTCGATAATGCCGCTCATTTCAATTGAGAAGATTGGAATAAAACGGATGGCACTTGTAAAAGTAAAAGCATATTTGTAAGGAATGTGCAGATACTTTACCATTGTGTTGGAAAGATCATTAAGGTTTGTAACAGAAATCAAAATTGAAAGTGGCAGGGTAGCTCCCATAAGGCGAAGAACGAGCAGAAGCCCTTTCTGGATTGCGAGGCCTGTAATAGAGAAACTACCGAGCGTTAGGATTGGATCTCCCTGACGGATAACAAGTACCTGAAGTATAAAAAGGAAGATAGACATTTTGATAAGTCCCTTGAGAATACCAAGAGTTCTCTTTAAAAGTCCGTTTCCGTTTTTAATTTTGCCGTTTCCAGCTGCAGCCATCAAAACATTAAATACAATTACTCCAATTAAGTAAAAAGGATTTGATGAGCAGAAGGAAGCTGCACAAATCAAAACCGAAACAAATATTTTTACAAGGGGATGCATTCTGTGAAGCACTGAGCTTCCTGGTAAATAGTCTAAAAAGCCTTTCATTTCACATCTCCTTTATCTTCGAAATCATTTCGTCGTCTGTGAATACGCCGTCAAAAGCTGGTCCAAGCAGCATTGCAACCTGGGCAATCTGCGGTGGCAAAAGTCGGGCACGCTGCAAAAGTTCTTTGTTACTGAGAACCTCGCGTGTTGCTCCCTGCCCCAAAATCTCGCCACGGTTCATTACGATGATTGTTTTTGCAAAGTCGAGAACAACTTCCATATCGTGGCAGACCATAATTACTGTTGTGCCGTTTTCATTGAGGGTACGGATTTTTTCCATAACTTCCATACACTCGCGGTAGTCGAGTCCGGTTGTTGGTTCATCAAGAATCAGGATTTCCGGATTAAGTGCGATAAGGCAGGCAAGACAGAGTCTCTGGCGCTGACCACGGCTCATATTAAAAGGCTCTGTGTCGCCGTCAAAGCCGAACTCGTTCAGTGTTTTTTCTACACGAGCTTTTATTTCATCTTCAGCAATTCCGTTGTTGCGGAGGCTGAAGGCAATTTCTTCGCGAACAGTTGAACAGCAGATCTGGCGGTCAGGATTCTGGAAAAGGAAGCCTATGTGTTTTGCAAGGGCGCTGACCTTCTGCTCTTTTGTATTTTTGCCGACAACAAAAACGTCGCCGATACTTGGTTTAAGAAGTCCGTTTGTTAGCTTAGAGAAAGTTGATTTTCCCGCTCCATTCGAACCGATGATAGAAATAAAATCGCCCTTACGAACCTTTACATTCAGGTCGCGGACGTTTGCAGTTTCGTTGTAAGAGAAGCCTACGTGAGAGAACTCGAGAACTACATCTTCGCCCTGTTTAGATTGTCCGGTCGAGCCGGACAATGACACATTAGGTGAGCCGGACAATGACACATCGGAGGCCTTGTCATTGCCCGACTTGATCGGGCAATCTAGATTAATCACTTTTTTGACAAACTCCGCAGCCTCCTCAGCATTCAGACAGATTCTGTCTTCAACTTTCATTCCGGTAGGAGCCAGACCCTGGTCTACCATTTTTCCGGTAAGGGTAAGAACGCGAGGACAGTTGATTCCAGCCTCTTCCATTTCTTTCTGGTGTGTGAGGGTAGATCTGATTTCGCCGTAGTGAACACAGGTACCGTGTTCAAGAACAATAAGTTTTTTAACAAATTCGCAGAGCAGCATGATTTTCTGTTCTGCAACAATAATTGTGATTCCCTTTTCTTCGTTGAGCTTTTTAAGCATTTCAAAAATCTGAACAGAAGAAGCAGGATCAAGTTCGCCGGTAGGTTCATCTAAAACTAAAATATCCGGCTCAAGGGCAAGAATAGCCGCAATCAAAACCTTCTGTTTCTGGCCGCCGCTGAGAGAAGAAATCTCCTTGTGACGAAGCTCGCTGATTCCCATAGTCTCCAGCGCAGAAGTTATGCGGCTTTCAATTTCGTCAGCGGCAATTCCAAAGTTTTCAAGACCAAAAAGAATCTCGTCTTCAACAAAGTAGCCTGTAATCTGACTTTCAATATCCTGAAATACAGAGCCAACCTTAAGCGCAAGTTTTCCCGCATCAATATCAAAGGTGTCGGTTCCATCAACTTTTACGCTGCCGTAAAAATCTCCGGTGTAGTGGTGGGGAATCAGCCCATTGATGCAGTTACAAAGTGTTGTCTTTCCCGCACCAGATTCGCCGATAATTCCCACAAATCCGCCTTTTTCAATTTCAAGCGATATTTTGTCCAGAGCGTTTTTCTTAGCTCCGTTGTACTTAAATGTCAGTTCCTGTATTTCGATCATTTCCTTTTCCTGGTTAATAAATGGAATTATTGAAAGTGTTTTATAGGAGTACGACACCAGATCTGTTACGGAGTGAAAAATGACTGACGACAACATCATCCCGTTGGCGGCAGACATTTTTCACGGGAGTAACAGATCTGGTGTTTTAGTTACTCTTCATTTTTAGCACTTTCAACAATTTCCTTTTTCAGTGCTTTCATAAGTGGTACATAGAGGGCACCAACAATGATTGCATTCAAAGTAGCAGTTCCCAAAACGATAGGAACATAAGCTGCAAGAGCTGATGGATCAGACTTGATGAATACGAAAAGAAGTACAACATAAAGGCCGCCAGAAATTACTGTACTGACGAAAGTAGTAATTGCTGCAAGACCAATCTTCATTCCCTTTGATTTAGCAGGAATAAGAATCAAAAGACCCATTGCAAGGGCGCCGGCTGCTTCTGAAGCAAAGTTCAGGTAAGGAGTTCCCGGGAAGAACTGGCAGATAGCACCTGCGATAATACCGATAATCAGGCTGTAGTAAACCTTTGGTCTGATAAGAACAATTGCCATACAGTACATTGCGATGATGAAGTTTGGCTTCATTCCAAAGAAGTTGATGAAAGTTCCAACAAAGAACTTAAGAACAGCTCCGGCTGCAAGAAGTACTGCTGTAAGGAGCAGATCCTGAAGGCTGATGCCTTTTTTTTCTGTTTCGTTTAATACTCTTTTTTCCATTTTAATTTACCTCATTAATTTGTTTATAAAGCAGCCGGGTGTGCACGAGGTCGTCTGCTCTTGTTACTGTCAATAGTAACACAAGTTTTTGTTACTATCAAGAGAAACGTAGAAAATTCTGTTAAAAATAACAAAATATTATATTTGCTAGATTCTTGACATTTTTTTTTATGAGTTGTATAACAAATACATCAAACGACAAAGAGGTCGCGGAAACGGTGTTTCTGCGACCTTTTTTGTTTAACGCCGGAATTTCCGCCCGTAAGACATCAACGGTGCGGCCCGGCAAATTTTGGATATTATGACAAAGAAGTCGCAAATGTTTTTGGAGGACGCTCCGAATGGCTTTGCGACTTTTTTGTTTTAACACACCCCGATATCAAGGAGAATAAAAAATGGACGAAGTAACCCCAATTTTTGGCGAAAACGTTTTTAACGAAACTGTTATGAAAGCTCGGCTGCCTAAGGAAACTTACAAACAGCTGATGAAGACTATTGAAGGCGGCGAAAAGCTTGATGCTTCTGTTGCCACTGTTGTTGCTAACGCAATGAAAGACTGGGCTGTTGAAAAAGGTGCAACACATTATACACACTGGTTCCAGCCTCTTACAGGAATCACTGCTGAAAAACACGACAGCTTTATTACTCCGGTTGATGGCGGAAAAGTTATCATGGAGTTCAGCGGAAAAGAGCTTGTTCAGGGTGAGCCTGATGCTTCTTCTTTCCCAAGTGGAGGAATCCGCGCTACATTCGAAGCACGCGGTTACACAGCTTGGGATCCAACATCTTACGCATTCATCAAAGATGGAACACTTTGTATTCCAACAGCTTTCTGTTCATATACAGGTGAAGCTCTTGATAAAAAGACTCCGCTCCTTCGCTCTATGCAGGCAATCAGCAAACAGGCTGTTCGCGTTCTTCATTTGTTCGAAGGAAACGAAGCAGTTACAAGCGTAAAAACTACAGTTGGACCAGAACAGGAATACTTCCTCGTAGATAAATCAGTTTACGACAAACGCGAAGACTTGATTTATACAGGCCGTACACTTTACGGTGCAAAGGCTCCAAAAGGACAGGAGCTCGAAGATCACTACTTTGGTATGATCAAACCTCGTGTTCAGGCATTCATGAAAGACTTGAACAAAGAACTCTGGAAGCTTGGTATTCTTGCTAAGACAGAACATAACGAAGTTGCTCCAGCTCAGCATGAACTGGCTCCAATCTTCTCTACAACAAACCTTGCCTGCGACCATAACCAGCTTACAATGGAATTGATGAGAAAAACTGCTGCTAAACACGGAATGGTTTGTCTTCTTCACGAAAAACCATTTGCCGGTGTAAACGGAAGCGGTAAACATAACAACTGGTCTATTTCTACAAATACAGGAAAGAACCTTCTTGACCCTGGTGCAACACCAGATCAGAACGCTCAGTTCCTTCTCTTCCTCTGCGCAATAATTAAGGCAGTTGACGAATATCAGGATCTTCTCCGTATCTCTGTAGCATCGGCTGGTAACGACCACCGTCTTGGAGCTAACGAGGCGCCTCCAGCAATCATCTCTATCTTCCTTGGTGATGAATTGTCTGCAATTCTCGACAGCATCGAAAAGGGCGTTCCATACGGAAAGCACGAAAAAGAAAAAATGCAGATTGGTGTTACTGTTCTTCCTGATTTTAATAAGGATACAACAGACCGTAACCGTACTTCACCATTTGCTTTCACTGGTAACAAGTTTGAGTTCCGTATGCTTGGTTCAAATGAATCAATTGCATGTGCAAACGTATTCTTGAACACTGTTGTAGCAGAAGAACTCTCACAGTTCGCAGATATCCTCGAAAAATCTGCTAACTTCAAGAGCGATCTTCACGATTTGATTTTGAAGACAATCAAAGAACACAAGAGAATCATTTTCAACGGAAACGGTTATGATGATTCTTGGGTTAAAGAAGCTGAGAAGCGCGGACTTTACAACCTCAAGTCTACACCAGAAGCTCTTCCACACATCCTCGACGAAAAGAACGTTAAGGTATTTGAAAAGTTTGGTGTTTACTCAAAGGTTGAACTTACAAGCCGCTTCGAGATTCACAACGAAAACTACTCAAAGATTATCAACATCGAAGCAGAAACAATGCTCGAAATGGCAAAGAAAGATATTCTCCCAGCCGCAAGCAAATATGCAAACAAACTGGCTGAAACAATCGGCTTGAAGAAGGCTGCATGCGCTGAGTGCGACACAACTTACGAAAGCTCTATGCTTAAGAAAGTTTCTGCTCTCACAAGCAGCATCTACAGCAAGACAGACAAACTTGAAAACGAAGTAATTGAAGCTAAGAAAACTTCAGATGCAGGAGATTCAAGCAAGACTGCCTTCTTCTATCGCGAGCATGTATTCGCTGCAATGAACGAACTTCGTGCAGTAGCCGACGAGCTTGAAACCATTACTCCTAAAGAGCTCTGGCCATTCCCAAGCTACGGCGACCTGCTCTTTAGTGTACGTTAACATGAATCAATAGAAAAAATCTCCTTTCGGTTTACTCCAGATTTCAGGCTTCCTTCGCATCGCGTTGGAAGCCTGTTTTTTTATTTATAAATAAAATTACGACCGAAAATAAAACCTTTGACAGGTTCTTTTACATAGAGCCAGATTCCTCTAACTCCATCAACAGTTTCCATCTGGCTTGTTTCAATCCATGCTTCATAACCATAATCGCCTGGCTGGATTTCATATTCACCAAGGAGTTCTGATTTAGTAGTAGGAGCAGAATATACTTTGTAAGTATAATCATTGCTGCTGTCATGTCGGTAAGACGACAGGTCAAATTGCGCGAACTTCAATCCGTAAACACCGTCCTGCTTTTCGAGATAGCCGCCGAATACATAACCTTTTTCAGGATATGCAAGTTTATACCATCGGGAATCTATCCCGTCTATTGTATCTGTTTTACAGGTCTGAGTATCAGCATATATCCAGGTGCCTTGTGGAAGGCTTGTAATAATGTTTCCTGTTTTTATATTTGAAGAATCACGAAGTCTTAAAGATGAACCATCATCAGTTTTTACAATGAACCAGGCTCCATCCGGAATCTTTTCATAATCCATTCCAATTTCAAAATCTTCTTCCGGAATTTTTTTAAAGGCTCCTGGCTGAATACAAACAACTGTTCCTGGAATCCATTCTGTTTCTGTTACTTTGAACCAGTAAGAGGTTTGATCATTAAATGTAACAGGCTCCTTACTTCTTGCAAGAGGTACAAACTCACAGCCGGCATTACAGCGCTCTTTATTTTTTACTCCCATATCATTTGGATTGTAAAGGTTGCTTTCTTCTTTCAGCATGATAAGGTTCAAATCACTGCGTTCGCCTTCAACCGGTATACAATATCTGTCATAGGTATAATAGTATTCACTATTAACACGGATAGTATATGTTCCATCTGAAGAAGTTTGTTTCCCAAACCACTTTTGGATATCTACCTTATGGCCATCAGCAATATCAGCCTCATCTGGCTGGCCGTTTATTCCAGGGGTGATTACTAACTCAGGTTCAGCTTCCTCTTCAGCTGGCTGAACTTCCTGCTCTTCTTTCACAACTTCAGCAATAACAGTTTCTGTCAAAGGCTTTTCGTTTTCAGCCTTTTCACCGGAAGCTGCCGCATTGACATTTTTCTCTTTTTTGCAAGATGCAAGGGCCAATACAGAGAATACAATCAAAATGATTAAATTCTTTTTTGTCATATACTTTCCTTTCTTCTAAAGTTTATTAATTATAATTTTTTCGAATATTTTTCTTTTATAAAATTTTCAATTTCATGTTCTTCTTCTTTTGAAGTAAAGAAATGTTTTGGAATCAAGATTGCTTTTCTATAAGATACATAGATTGCAATTAATTTATTAGTAATAATAACTTTTCTGAAATCTTCTACTGTGTAATTAAAAGAGCCCCTGTGAGAAGCGTAATTGATACCATTCTCCGACAAAGTAAGGGTAATGTCATCGTTTAATGTTCTATCGCTTTTAAATTGATAATTTCGAAAAAATTTGAATACAAGCAAATAGATAGAAAAGATGATTATAATAGGCAAGAACTGAGCAATTACAGTTCCAATACTTGGATTTTCAATTATTCCCGAAATTGCGCTCGAGAAAACCATGAACAAAAGAATCAACAGTATAATAAAATAACTCTTTTTATGAATAAGAGCAGCATAATTAAAAGCTTTGTAATCTTCTAAAGTTATTTTTCCTTTGACAACGTATTCCACTTTTTTCTCCCGGTACCCCAGCGGGGTGAGCCGCCAGGGTTGTAAAGCTATATTTCTTTTATTAATACTTTGGATCCCAGTCTGATATAAGGAGGCCTTCTTTATCCTTAAAGTTTCCGCAAAGAATAATTATTAAATCAATTAATGCCCAGATATATCCAATACCAAAACAGAAAGTTAATATAATCTGAAGAATACCAGTTCCGGTTTTACCAACATAAAATCTATGTACTCCAATTCCACCTAAAAGGAAAGCCAGCAAAGCTGCAACTGTACGGCTCTTTTTAGAAACATTTGAATTTTTTGGAGCTGGAGTTTCTGCCTTTTTTATTTCAGAATCTTCCTGAGAAGCACCACAAAAAGAGCAGAACTTTGTACCATCTGCTATTTCTTTTCCACAATTTTTACAAAACATAAAATCCTCCTTAGATTTTATATGAAAGCTTGCCGGCTGATTTTACTTATCAACGATAAGTGGCGCAGAGCACCTTCAACCTGACAAACGTCAACACCCGTAGCAGAAAATACTACCTGTCAATAATCTGTTTTCTTTTTTTCAGTTTCCAATTTTTAACTCCTTGTTGGCCCACCGTGAGCCCAACCTAACTTTTTTTATATTTTTATTGATACTCTCGAATATGTTGATTCTTTCTTAATTCAAAATATCCGCCAAAGTTTTTATTTGTAGCTTTTTTATAATCTTCACTTTTTTCCAATTCTTGAATTTTGTAAAACTGGTATTCTTCATCGGGAATATTTGAAATTTCTGTTTTATAATATTTGGAAGCAACCTTTTTTGAAAATGGATATTTTTTAGAAAGGTGTACGGCAAAGAAATATTGATTTCCGTCAATCATGTAGATATAAAAAACTGGTCTTCCACTTGGAACATATTGAGGATCAAACAGCTGGTCGATTTTGTGGCCTAATCCACTTTCCAATTCCGAAAAGAATTCTGCAGGTGTTTTTTGAATATGTGAATAGGGATTTGTATCAACACAATATTCTTTTTGATTTTTATTGTATATAAAAGCATAAACCTGTTGTTCTTCGCCTTCAAATGGATATTTTCCAACTTTATCTTTATATTCTTCAATTAAGTTTCCATAGTAGCTGAGGTGCTGAAGTCTTACTACATCACAGTCATCTTGATATGCCTGCTCTGGAATTGTAATTCCAAGATAAAAGGAAATAAAACAAGCAAATAAACATGCAAATGAAATTAAGAAATATTTTTTTGCAGATTTCTTTTTTATAAGTCGTACAATTGAAACTATAATAAATACAAAAAATAAAATTATGAAAACCACTGCAAGAGCACATAGAATTCTTCCAATTATCATTTTTCCTCCTGTGATTCCAATCTTACCATTTAATCACAATCAAATCATCTGAGTCTTTTGCCTTACCGCAGGCAATGAGAATCCATTGTTAATCTGCTTTTCGAAGAGATTTGATTTTTATTATTTGATTCTTCCAAACTTTTTTCCTTATATACAAAACTATTTTATTTCATTTGTAAATCCAGTGTTTAGATTACAACCATAGAATTTTACAAATACTTCTCTTCCTTCGAATACATATTCTGCATTTGCTACTACTAATGCTATTCTATCTTCATATGGACTTTTAATATAGGCTGTCGGCATTACATAATCACATAATTTATTTTCAATTTTACTAAGCAGTTTATATTTATTATTTTTGATTGCAATGATTTCGTAATCCATGTGAGCTAAACCAAACTCGCCAATATATTCTTTACTATTGATTATTTTGAAATCAATTTTATTTCCATTTTTATCTGCTGCAGGTAAGAACTCAACTTTTACTGGTGCAAAAATGATTTTATATTTTTTTAATTGGCTGTTAAATTCCTGGGAATTATTCTTTATACATTCTTCAAATGTCTGCGCAAGTTCCGGATTTTCGCCGTAATTATCATTATCATACCATTTGATTTTTTTGTAATACACATTTACATCTTCTACCATGTCTTGAATTGTAAAATGCAGATCATTTCCACCTCTGCCGTCTATGCCGCGGTTTTCAATAAAAGCAAGCTTGCCATCTTTAGACCAGCCTAAAACATATATAAGATTATTTTCCTGATAAATTTGAAATGGTACTGTGTCTTGTATTTTTGCTGTCAGGGTAGATGTTATTTTTGAATCAAGTTTATATTCTTCAATATTGATTTTTGTCAGATCCTGAGAATATAAATTTAAGGAAAGTAAAAGAAACAAAAATACTGAAATACTTTTTTTCACTTTTATTTAAGCTCCTTTGCAAAAAAAACACATCATTTATTTTTTTAATGGCACATAACCATTTTCGCTGATAATTTTCTGGCCTTCTGGGGAAAGAATCCATTCTATTAATTTTTCAACATTTGGATTCCTGTTGGCTTTTCTGTAAACTGCATAAAAGTTTGAGGCCAGTGGATATTTTTCATTTTGTATGTTTTCCTTTGTTGGTGCAATACCATTTAAGGAAATTATTTTCACATTTTCATTGCGGGTTATGCCTTCTACATAATAGCGGAAGGAATAGCCGATTGGACTTCCAAAGAAAATGCCAATTGGATTTTTTTGCGTTTTTTCTCCAGTCATAAAATTCAAAAATGCAGTCTGGCTGCCGCTTCCTTCTTTTCTTTGCCATGCTGCAATTAAAGCATCGGGGCCGCCAACATCTTTCCAGTTTTTAATCCGGCCGGAATATATTCCTTTTATCTGAGCAACTGATAAGTCGTTGACCGGATTATTTATATTTTCAATAAATACAAAGGCTTCGAAACCAATGGGAACAAACTCCAGTTCTATATTTTTTTCTTTTGCATATTGCAGCTGTTCTTTTGAAGGAGCTGCACAAAGAATTATATCAGAAGAACCCTCAACAAGAGCCTTGTAGGCACCTCTTGTATTTCTCATCTGGACTTTGCTTTCTTTAGTAAATTTTCCGCCCTCAAAGCAAACCGATTCTTCCGGATATGTTGCGGATGCAATTGCAGAAAAAACTGGATACAAGGCACTTGCTCCGTCAAGAACAGGAATGTTTTTGGTAATTTGAAAATCAGATTTCCTATAATTGCATTTTGAGTTTTTATCAAAGGGAAGGTAATCCTCTAATTTAATTGAAAGATTAGAGATTTCATTACTGCCTGCTATTACAGATATCATTCCGGATTTTTTGTGGGTTATGCTAAACTTTATTCCGGAAAACAATATAGCAGCCATTCCTAATATGGAAATGGCAAGAAAAAGGACAATAGTATTTTTTTTCATATTACATTCCGTTTACCATAATTGAATACATAATAAGGCAGCAGAATCCTACAAGAATTACAATCCATGCAACAATAATTGATGCAGAAATTATAATCTGTTTTTTCCAGGATTTTCTTTCTTCTGCATTTTCTTTTTTTGTTTTGCAGAATTTGACTATAGAAACCACTAACCAGATTACTGCTAAAACAGGAAGTATAAAAATGAAAAATTCCATATGTTCCTCCGTATTCGTGGGGGTATTGGGTGTTAATCGCAAAAGCAGAATAAGGTGAAAAATAGAAGATAATTATATAATCTATTTCTTATTTCGTAATTTATATTTATTTGAGAGAAATTCATATAGGTGTATATCAGATATGCCTTATCAGTTTTTTTATTATACATGCATGTTATAAAATCACCTGCAGCAATTTCTGAAATAAATTGATCGTTACCAATTCCGTAACCAATGCAGTAATTATCAACTCCGCAATTTTCTAAAACACCAACTTTATCTACTTCAATAAATGTAAAGTCATCTTTATATTTGTTTGCAACATTTTTAACTTTTGGCAGATTCTTTAAATCTTCTATTGTTGAGATTTTTGCATTATCTATTTCTTCAAATTGAATGGTAATGGAATTAGTTCCGCCGCCCGCCATTAAAAGAATCATTTTGTCATCTGTTGGTTCATTGGTTTCCATTGAATGCCAGGTTAAAAGATGCCAGTCGATGCCATTAAATAGCAGGGCTCCAAATTCATCATCAAACGGATGAACTTCTGTAAAATCAAAAAGATTTATATTTTCATCGAATTCTTCTTCCTTATATGAATACTGAATCAGTTTCTTTCCGTCCTGTTCATATTCTTTTGGAGTAGATGCATATTTTTTTAATAAAGCTTTTTCGAATGGCTTATCACTTAGTTTATTTTTTTGAATATATTTTTTTACCTGCTTTTGAATGTCTTTATTATTTGTATTTCTGAAAAAGTTTTCAAAAAGCATTGATGTAAAGGTTTCCTGACCAATTTGATTCTCATACAGGCCGGAAAAGTCCTTGTCTGAAACTTTTACTTCTCCGGCTTCCCATCTTTGCAGCCAGTTATATGATTGAAAGAAATATCCCAATTCATCAGTAGTAACAACATAAAGAAATTCTTCTTTATCCGATTCTTCATTTTCCGCAAATGCAAATACACCTGCGAGCATTAAGATAAGCAGCAATACTTTTTTCTTCATTTTTTTCCTCTTTACTTCCATTATAAATTCGAATCGCAGCATTATCAAATAATTCTATGTTTATGAGAAAAAAACGATGGAGCATTTTTTTATTGAATTGAATCGTATAATTCTTTTTTCAGAAAATCTTTGTCATTGGTTGTTTCATGGAGTTTTACTGTGTCGCCATAGAGGCGTGCAAAGTTTTTGCCGATTTCATCAAAATCATTACAATCCAGATAAAGTTCAAGTCCTTCTGAATCAAACTTTATCCAGCCAAAGGCCTTGTTATTCCAGGCATCTGAAAATGAAAATTCATACTTTTTGTTTTTTGTTCGTTTTAGAGTAATGTCTTCCCATATGATTTGTGGAAATGGTGTCATCGTATGAAATAGCTCGGCCTGTATTTCATCAGTTTTATTATCCGGGGAAGATGTTATTTTTAATTCATAAATTGATTTTCCTCCGGCAGTACTGGAAGCATACCAGGTCTCTGAATAAGAATATTTTTTTATAAATTCTTTTGAAAAACAAAAAGAGGCTGCAAAAAATAATAGAAATATAAAAACTACTTTTTTCATTTTCCCTCCAAAAAGGATAGGCTAGTGTGCCTTTCGGCCATGAAGTTTTGTTACACCTCTATTTTATACTCTTAATATCCTTAAGTCTTTCTTCGTATTTTTCTTCTTCAGATTGGATTAAGAAATCTCTGACATTAAAGATAATTCTTTTTTGCGTATGGTCCAGAGCCAGGAAAGTTCCGTAGATGTATAAATCTGTTCCTAATTTATATTCTGATTGCAAATAAGATTTGAATTCATATTGCCAGCATAAAATTGGAGTGTATTCACATTTAGAATCAACTAGAGTATAGGTTTCCCAGATATTTTTTCCAAAGTAAGACATAGAAATAAATCCTAAACTGCCTTTCTCTTTTACATCTTCCGGATACTCATCCAATTTAAATTTGAAACTTATGCTGTCTAATTCAGGAGAATTAAATAATGAATTATATATTTTTTTATTTTCATCTACCTCTGTTTCTGATTGCCATCGTGAATAGTAATCATTTACACAATCTTCAAAGGATGATACCTGTCTGTAAAAAAGTGTATCTGTTGTTTGGTTTAACCAGCCTGGCTGATAATAATAATTCTTTTTATAAATTAATGCCGGAAAAGCAGATCCAAGAATCAAATAGGGATCTGCTTTTTTGCAGCGGCCTAATAAAACTGTGTCAGTATCAATGATTCCGATTTTATCTCCATATTTTACTTCTGAAGATTTGATATAATTTTTGATGTTATAAATTATCAGTTCATAATTGCAGGTTTCTTCTTTCCCTTGCCAGTAGTAAGTATGAGTACAAGAGAGAAGAATGGTTGTTTTATCTCCTGATTTTTGTTCTTTTATTATTTCTCCTTTTACCGGACATAATAATTCTCTGCCCGCAGCATCAGATCTATAAGATAAAACATTAAATTTTGAAAAGTCTGATGGAATTGCACCCATTGTTTCACCAAACAGCAAAGTTACTGCAAGAATAAAAGTGAAGAGACCTGAAATAATTTTTTTGTTGTTTAACATTTTTTTCTCCCAATTAGTTATTCAAAATAATCACTTCTTTGATTATATCAGTTTAATTTCAAATTTGTAAAAAACTTTTGATTTCTTCGAGCACTTTCAGATCTTCAATTGCTGTGGAGAGGGGGCTTTGCAGGGGCTTTGTTTCATCCAGAAAATCAACTGCATTCTGAATCATATTTGAAAAGTAACCTGTCTTTTTTGGAATACGAATGCTCTTATCTTTTGAGAGCGAATAAAAACCCGAGTAAAGTTTTGATTCCTTGCGTTTGTAGAATTTTGCGTAGCCGTTACCAAGGCAGATTCTTCCTTCAGTTCCCAGAATATCAAGTCCAAAGCTGAAGAAGCGGCTGCGGCCACTCATGCTGATTGTCACCTCGGCGCAGGATTCGGTTTTAAAATGTGCGCTGAAGTTGCGGACTTCGTCTTTTTCGTCTTTATAAATTCCGGTGACAAGAGGCTTGGAAAGTTTTTCATCTAAAAGCCAGCTGATTATATCTACCAGATGTGTTCCGTCATGGAGCAGACTGTAGGAGCCGTCTTTTTCATATTCTTTGCCATAAATGCGAAGTCCGGAATAAAGTTCTCCGCGGATAGTCTGCAGTTTTCCGATTTCCTTTATATACTCTTTTGCTTTTTTATAGTCCTCCGCAAAACGGCGTTCATGATTGACCATAACAGGAATTCCTGCTTTTTCGGCCGCCTGTGCAATCTCAAGGGCCTGCGCACTGTTTAATGCAACTGGTTTTTCAAGAATGATAAGACGAGGTTTTGCCGCAATAGCTGCCAGGCACTCCTGCATGTGGGAGTCTTCGTTTACAGCAATAGTAAGTATGTCAGGAGTAGTGATAGCATTGTACATCTCAGCGCTTGAAGAGAAGGTTTTTGCGCCTTTTACGTAATGTCCCCATTCAGTTAGATTTTCTTCATTCGTATCTGCGGCTGCAATCAGCTTTATACGCTTGTTGCCAAGCAGTGCCATTGTATGAGAAGCAGGCTGTTCACGTTTTTTATCAAAACCAAGTGAAAACCCGATGCGTCCTGTGCCGACCAGTGCGGCTGTATAAATCTGCAATTGTTTACTTTTCTCCTTTTTTTATTCCCAAAAGAAAACCTGTTACCCTGTTTCTTCGGAAGATTTCATAAAGTCCAACTGTAATCACAAAGGAAATCAAAACTATTAATAAGTACTGAAGAATATAAGGAATCCTTACATATTTTGCAGCAAAGAATCCCAAAATTACTATTACAGATTGATGAAGAATATAAAGAGAATATGACGCTTGTGAAAAATACTTTGTAAAAGCGCTGTTAAAGTTTAAAAACTTTTTTCCAAGACCAAATAATGAAAGTATTCCACTCCAGGTAAAAATATATGTTAATACATCCCAATAAGGTGGAAAGAACTGCATTTTATACATTACGCATCTTGCAATTAAAAGAATTGCAAAGACTGGAAATGTTACAATAGACCAGGAAGCAGCTTTTTCCTGGAAGCTTTCGTTTGAGAAAAGAAAGAAACCTATTAAAAACCAGGCCATAAATTCTGCAATGCTTTTTCCACCCAGATTACCAATTGGTTTAACAATAAAAGGTATTACCCCAATAAAAAGGAGTTTAAGAATAATAAATCGGGAAATCTTTAAATCAAAGTTTTTATTATAGGCCAATTTTAATAGTGGCAGGGTAATAAGAGAAATCAGGAAAAGATACAGAATAAACCAGGTTTGAGCGGGAGTAAAATGACCATCATAACCGGTAAAATCTGTAAAAACAAAAAATTCCTTAAAATGTTCAAAATAGTTGCCGGAATAATTATTGAAATAAATATCTGCCAGATAAGGCTGAACAGGAATTACAAAAATGAGTGCTGCTGTAAGGGGAATATAAAGCTTTAGAACCCGTTCAATAATGTATTGTTTTGCTGTCCGCTTTCCAAAAGCATAAAAAGTTGAAGCTCCAGCTAAAACAAATAAAAGCGGCATCCACCAGGGGTATGTGCTGATATTCAATAATGAGGCTGGAAGACAGTCTGCAATATGAACGTAAAACCGTTCGCCAAAATCATTGTAAAACATTCCCACATGAAATGGGAAAAGCAGCAGAATACAAAGAATCCTGAGATTGTCGATAAAATACTTTCTTTCCATATTTTTTATCCTTTTTTTTACTTTTCTCTAAGAGTTAATACAGTTTTCTGTAATGCTTTTCCTTCTTTTTCTCCAAGATTAAAATTCCATTTTGCATCTGAATCCTGGATCCATTTCTGCACATACTGATTATATAAATAATATATTGTTTCGGAGTATTGTTCTTCTCTTTCGTAATCTGGAGCGTAGGCTACCCAATATTGTTTTATGATTTTCTTGATTTCTGTATTATCATAATAGACTTCAAAGATGTAGCCGGATCCATCTAATATTTTTTCAAAGGTTTCACAATTTTCAATTTTATCAATTTTGACAATTTCAGAAAAATTTTCGTTTGTAAGGAAATTATATAATTCAGAATTAACTTCTCCAGTTTCTTTTATACCAATAATTTTCTGTAATTCTTTTACTGCTTTCTCAGTTACAGGACCGTACCATCCATCTACTTCATTTTCAGGAAGCAAATTGATTTTGAATAAACTTGTCTGGATTTTTTCAACTTCTTTATTATGAATTCTAGGGGTTTGGACTTTATATATGATTTCATTTGCGCAGAGTGAAAATGTCAAAAAGAAAAGACATATGATGAAACAATTTTTCTTTTTCATTTTTCCTCCTGATCATTTATCAGCAAGCTTGATCCGCTGTTGGCTACGAAATCAAATAACTTTTTTCTAATCATGGATGAAATTTCCATTTTTATCTTTTTCCATGAAAGCAAATGTGTGATAATTCGCAAACCATATGCTGTCAGGAGAAAGCTGGCCGTTTTCGTTAATGCCTATAAAACCTAAATCATTAAAGAGAAAAGTTCGCATGACTACGCCCTGCTTTTCTTTACAAAAGAATTCAACCATCATGTATTTATATCCTTTTGCATAATCTGATTTAGGATCTTGCAAAAATGCTGTACAGCCAAAGTCTCCATTGAATTCTTTTTTTACATCGTCATTGTTGAAAGAACTGATAGAATTTCCTGGCACTTCGAAACCTGCAATGTTATTAATACACATAAATACCAGCATGGCAAATTGCATTTGTAAATCGCTGTCGTCTTCGCCTATATCTGTAAATAAAGAGTATCTGACTTCAGCATTTATTTTGTTTCGAGTAATTGAAAAAGTTTGAGTTACATTTACATCTTCGTTTTGATTGTTATCTATAACTTTTATGTCTTCTGTAAGATAATATATAACATCAAATTCTTTTTCAGATTCTGTAATTTTAAATCTGCTTCCTTTAATCTTTGCGAAACAATTGCAAAAAGCTATGAAGCAAATCAAAAACATTAAGATTACTTTTTTATTCATTTTTTTCTCCTATAGCAGGCTCCGACCCGCCTGTCAGCTACGAACCTTTGTTAGACTGATATTTTCTATTTTATTATAACTTGGTTTTCTTGATTTGTCTTTTTTACTTTTACTATGTTCAATATAGAAAAAAATAAACTTAGTAGACCGATAAAGATAAATGCCATTCCAGTTCCAGAAATTGCCTTTTCTTTAAAACTTAGTCCCATCAAAATACCGGCTGAAAGAATCATCAATGAATTTAATATAAGTGTCTTAGGATAGCGTTTTATCTTTTCTTCTTGAGATGCTCCCTTTTTTAAGACAGGAATGACATTAATCATTTCCAGAACAAAAAGAACAACAGTTACAGAAAAAACAATCCAAAAACAAATTTTCATTTTTTCCTCCTAAAAAGCAGGCCAGTGGCCTGTCATCATAACAACTGGTTGTACCTGCCTACAATCGAAGAGCCGTTAAGAAAAATGCGAAAGCATTTTTTAGGCTCATCGAAATAATGGCTCGGAACAATTGATTGTTCCGCAACGGGCTCGACCCGCTGTCGGTTACGAAACTTTGTTATACGATAATTTTATTTTGCTTCATATTTTTGCATTAATGCAATGAAGTCTTTTTCATCCTTACGCATGGCTGATTCATTAAAATTTGGATTCTGCTTATACCATGAACAAGAACTGTAATATTCTCGTAAATCTGCACTTTTGAAGGTATATCCGTTACGGGCATATATTAAATTTCTAAAGAGACGTAATTGATCTTTTGAAACTTTAGAATAATCGGATACCTCATTAGCATTAATCTTAAACATTCCAGGAAATTTGGCAATCAATACATTTTTTGTTCGTGCAAAATCATCTTCATCCATTTTACTTGTATATAATTCACCATTAATACCATTTCTTTCTAATACATAAGCTTCATCGCTAAATAGCCATATTGCTGCATTGGATGTATCAAAGAACATTCCATCCAAAATTACTTCATATTTTTTATCAGCAATATATAGATTATTTCCGTCAAATTTAATTTTTGCAGAATCTATAGAATTTGCCAATATGATTTTCATTACATATTCAGCGTATTCAGAAGAGCCATGTTCAGCATTACATATTTTACGATAAAGAAAACCTTTATTATCGATACAAAAAATGCCGCCTTTCCCTGTAATGAATTTATAATCTCTAAAATCTTTAGATTGTATTGCATAGCCGTCATGAAATCCTAGATCACTGTAACATTTGTTCTTTTTTAAATATAAAACGTCATGAGGTCTTGTTGTTCCATATTTTCTTGAGGCAAGTAATGATTCATAGAATTTTTTTGATTGATAAAGTCGTAACTCTAAATCAACTGGAATATATGTACCGATATATTCATCTTTTACATTATTTAATTCAAATTCATCTGCGGCTGCAGATAAATTAAAAACAAGAAATAAAAAACAGATGAAACAAACTTTTTTAATATTATTCATATTTACTCCTAAGCACCCCAGTGCGGGCGTCCGTATAACAACTGGTTGTACCTGCCTACAATTGAAGAGGCGTTAAAAAAAATGCGAAAGCATTTTTTAGGCTCATCGAAATAAAGGCTCGGAACAATTGATTGTTCCGCAGCGGGCTCGACCCGCTGTCGACTACGAACTTTTGTTATGTGATTTTTATCCAAAAACTGCTTTTCGTAAAATATTATTTATTCTTGATTGATAGCCTTTTCCTGTTGCTTTTAATGCAGCAAGAACATCATTATCTATTCTGAGACTTACTGCAGTTTTCTTTACAGAAACTTTATAAATATCGTTTCCTTTTGGATGCACTTCGTACCAGGGTTTGAATTGTTTTAACTGCTCATCTGTTTGTTCTGGGCAATCTTCTGTAGCAATTGGACGAGCATTTGCTATGATTTTTTTATCGTTTTCTGTAAGTGGATTTTTCAATAAATCATCTAATGTCATAGTTTTCATAGTATTCTTTCTCCTCTTTAGGCGTTGCTCTACGTGCAGAAATTATTCTTATGTTGTCATCTCCACGTTCTGTGTAAACTACAAATAAGACTCTTTCTACAAGCCCAATTACATTATAACGTTCTTCATTGTCAGAATGGTTTTCATCAATTTTTTCAATGCGTTTTGAGTCCAGAAAGACCCTGGCTGCATATGAAAAAGTGATTCCATCGTGAGCTTGAATGTTATGCCTTTCTTTTTCTTCATCCCACTCAAATGTCATTTTCTAACTCTGTGTATATTATAATTTGTATATACAAATATTGTCAATCTTAAAATACAAATATATATTTCATTCTACTTATCAGCAAGCTTGACTTGCTGATAAAAAAAATCATTTAAAGATATTAAAAATCTTATATATGTCAACTTAAGTATCTAAATCTAAGGAATTTTCAGAATGCAGTTTTACCTTAGATTTCTGCCAATTCAATCAACTTTTGAAGATGAATTTCTATACAGTCAAGACAATCTACGGGACAGTTATTTTTATTCAAAAGAAGAGGAAGTTCCGTGCAACCTAGAATCAGAGCTTCAATTCCTTGTTCTTTTTTCATTTTTTCTATTATGACAATGAATTCTTTTAGAGTTGATTCCTTGACTGTTCCTACTTCCAGCTCTTCATAGATTCGTTTCGCAACAAGTTCTCGGTCTGATTTTTCAGGGACATACACTTCTATGCCTGATTCAATCAAATCTTTTTTCATATAATCTTGTTCCATAGTGAAGATTGTGCCTAATAGACCGACTTTTTTATAACCTTTTTTCTTGATTTCTTCACAAACTGATTTAGGAATACTTACCAGATTTACATTTGTTTTCTGAACAATCTGTTCATAGACAATATGCATTGTTGCAGCGGTTAATGCGATTACTTCCGCGCCAGTTGCCTTTAGGTTTTCAATTTTTTCAGACAAATAATCAGCTAATGAATCATATTTCTGATTAGAAACGTAATCCCATGCTCTGCGAAAATTCACGCTCTCAATGGCAATATCTGGCATCTGCTTATTGCTTGTCAGTTTATCAATTCGGCTGTTCAATTCCTTGTAATACATCAAAGTTGATTCCGGCCCAGTTCCACCTACAAGACCTATTTTCTTCATATTTCTTCTCCAAAAGCGCCCCAGTGCGGGCGTCCACATAACAACTGGTTTTACCGCAGCGGGCTTGACCCGCTGTCGGCTACGAACCTTTGTTATACGATATTTCTACCGTACAACAATTTTCTCCATATCTATTTTTACAGATTCATTGAATCCATAATTTCATATTTACTACATTTCAAAAAAATCTATTATCGAAATTCAATTTGCCACTTTTGTATTTTTTAGCGGTGTAGAACTTCGTACTACCGCTACTTTGCTTTGCCCTAAAGTTCGATTAATTTTTTCAGCAAGTTATATTTAATCCCTTATTTTAATCAATTTTTATTGATTGCGATAAACTCAATATCCGAAATAATATTCATTCATAGAGTCAAAAGGAAAAATGCCAGCCAATTGTTTTGCTTTTTCAAAATACAACTGCTCTTGGGCTTTATCGCCTAGTTCTGAATAACAATATGCAATTCTTCTGTAGGCTTGAAGTAAAGCGGGACATGTATAGGCTGCATCTTCATTAAAAAAGTTTTCCCACTCAGAAATAGCTGCTTTAAAAGCCGACTTTTTGTTGCTGAGTTTTGCTTTTTCAGTTTTAAAATAAGCAAGCCAGTATTTTGGCCAGATGTCGTGAGGATTCATTTTGACCGCATGATTCATATTGTAAATTACATAACCAGCCGCCTTTTTTTTCATTTTGTCAGTATCAATAACATTCAAAAGATAATCTTCCAGCCACATGTAAGAAAATATATATTCAGCATATCTTTCCCATTCTGTCATTGTAAATACTGGTAAATCTTCACAAAATGAGCTAGGGGTCTTTCCCCCACGAAAAACTTTTTCATCAAGAATATTCAACGCTTCTTCTAAATTATTTTTTTCAAAACTAAACGGAAATAAATCACCAAAATAGTACTTCAAAAACGAGACAGCAAATCCAAATTCAACTACATTAGAATCATAAAAAGGATCAGTTTTATCATCATTATAATTGCGGACAATATTGTAAACAGCTTTTATATTTTCATCAGTTGTAATATAAGGGTATGTAATTCCATAAATTCGCTGATCAGTTACACAAAAATAATCAAAAGCAGATGATTGATTTTCTGAAAGGTATTTTTCATCTAGAACTTTATAATTTGAATCACGGTCATATTTTACTTTTGTATAATCATCATTTCTAAGATACCAGATATCAAATGCTGCATATTGATCACCATAGTATTTGTTCAAATAATAACCTGTTGAATACCAAAGCTCTTCAGAACCATAAAGATAATTATCTGGAACCTTACTTCCGTGGCCATCACCATAAAAAATAATTGCCTTATCTTCTGATTTTGCAGCATCCATAATTTCAATTATTGTTTTATGAGCCTGTTCATCTCTTGCATTTAGAACAGCAACTCCATCATTCATATCTTCTGGCCAAACACAACCTTCTTCTGGAAAAATAACATTAATTGGATCTTCTGGATGCAACTGATTAATTCGCTCAATTTCTTTTTCCATCAAATGATATTCATATTTCCATCCATAAGTACACCATTGAGGAACTATATGAATTTTATAATTATCGTAATTGCCGTCTGTAAAAGAAAATCCGTCACCTTCTTCTTCCAAAAATAAATAACGGACTCCAGCTTCGTAAAACTTTTCAATATTCTGAGTCATATAAAGAATTGGAAAAACCGTGGTATGAGTTTCACCAATAAAAACAATCTTTTTAGAATGAATGGCTTCCAGAATCTGATCATGAGCATTTTTTGAATCCTGAAGATTGTAAGTTGTTTTACAACCAGTTATAAAAAGAAGAAAAACAACTGATAATAAGATTATTTTTTTCATAAAACTTTCCTTGAACTATCCCGTTAAATTTTTGTTGATTTAAATAAGTAACAAAAGTCGTTTGCCTTAAGATTCTTCTGTTTCCAGCCCAGTGGGCTGTGCGTATAACAACTGGTTGTACCGCAGCGGGCTCGACCCGCTGTCGGCTACGAACCTTTGTTATGTGTTTTATTATTTTATAATATCTTTCATGGGTTGTGGAAGATATTCATATAAGTCAGGATTCAATTGTATTCCCTTTCTCAATAATTCCATAGCTTTATCGTTTTCATGATTTTCATATTTATAAATTCCTAATGCAATAAAACCTCTAGGATCAGGATTTTCAGATTCTATAGATTTAAGGAAATCTTTTTTCGCTTTTTTATATTTGTTTATTTTATCAAAAAGAGTTCCTCTAGAATAAATAAGGTCTGTTCTATTTCTATTCTTTCTGATTAGTACTGAATAAACTAAAATTGCAGATTTAATTTTATTTTTTGCGACAAGTGCTTGAGCATTTTGTTCTATACAGAATTCTTTGAAAAACTTTATGAAAAAATAATATATCAATACACAAATACAAATAAGAAAAATTAACAGAACTTTTAACTGGATAAAAGTTTCTCCATGTTTTATCCGTAATAGAATTTCAATAGTGGAGATGCATAAAATAATGGATGAAGTAACTAAACTTAAAAATAAACTTTTCCATGTATATTTAATAAAACCAAAGAGTATAAAAACAAATAAATAATTTCTTAAAATATCTAATATAAATGCTGTAGTAAACTGATTTATAAAAATAATTCTTGAGGTTGTTATTACAATAAGTAAAAGGGATAAGATGATTAAGAAAAAATTTAATAATTTTTGTTTCATTTTTCCCTCATATCAGCGCCCCAGTGCGGGCGTCCACATAACAACTGGTTGTACCGCAGCGGGCTTGACCCGCTGTCGGCAACGAACCTTTGTTAGGTTTTGCTACACTTTTAACAGTACTTTTTCTTGTTTTTTTGAAACAGCAAGTTTCGGATATGTAATTATTTCTAATCCCATTCCAAGACTGTCGAGATAATCTATTAAAGTCGATATTTTCATATCTTTTCTTTTTTCTATTTTTGAAACTGACGACTGTGTGAAATTTGCCATTTCGGATTGTTTTATATTTTTTTCTTCACGGAGTTGTGCAAGGCGGATAGACATAATATCCTGCTCGGCTTTTATGTGAGCTCTTCTTACAGCTTCGGGAGACATATTACTTTCCATCATTTTGATTGCATCTTTCATTTTCCAACTCCTTTTCATGTTTCTCTATGATTACTTCAGATTCAGCAATTAAATCTTTGTAAAATTTCTTCTGATCTTTTCCTTTCTTATCTCCGCCGGTAAGCAGAAATGCATGTCTTTTTCTATCAAAGTAATAGGCAACTCTCAGAACATGTTTTTCTGTCTGATTTCTTAATTCCTTCAGGTTCGTGTATTTTTTAGAACCATGAAGAGTATCTGAATATGGGCGAGGAAGTTGTGGGCCATACTGTCGGAGTAAAAGAACTCTTTGTAATACAGCTTCCTTACTTTCTTCGTCCAAAGTTAGAAACCAGGCATCATATTCATCGGATGAATCAACTTTCCACATAAAACAATTATATGAACTAAAGTGAATATTTGTCAACACAAAAATTGGCAGGCTTGACCCGCCGACATCTGATTATTCCTTAAATGCAACTGCATCAATCTGGAACTTTATTCCTTCTCGTATAAATTATGTTTCGTAAGCCTTTCTTGCAGGGTATTTTCCTTTGAAGCGATTCTTTAAAACTCCTGGCAAAGCATTCAAATCTGCTATGTTTGCAAAAAGGCAATCCATCTGTACAACTGATTCTAAAGTTAAACCGACTTTTTTGAGCCTTTCTTCAAGGACATCAATTGCCCCGTTTATTTGATTTTCAATAGGTTCTCCTTCATTTTTCATACAGTAACTTGTATATACAAAATTACCAGCTTCAATGATAGTTGAATCCGCCCAAAAATCATCAGTTTCAATTCTGTTTATTTTACTCACAAAAAACTCCTTTTTTAATACGAAAGTGGCGCAGTGCGCCATCAACCTAACAACTGGTTGTACCGCAGCAGACCTGACCCGCTGTCGGCTACGAACCTTTGTTATGTGATTTTTATTTATTGCAAAGATTCTAATTGACGTTTTGCCATACTGCTATATTTCTCATCTGTGGATTGTTCCAGCAATTTATAATATTTTATAGCTTCCTCTGTTTCTCCAAGATTTTTAGAAACGTTTGCAAGATTGGCAAGAATTATCATATCAGTTTTATCAAGTTCATAACCTGATTTAAAATATTCTTTTGCTGCTTTTAAATCATTGGAATAAATTGAACATATTGCGGCATCATTATATGCAATGGGATTCTTAGGGTAATACTTGATAAATTCAACTGATAATTCTTTTGCATATTGGATTGAATCAGTAGATTTTTCATTTAACCACTTTCCAATATATTCATGCATAGATGTTTCAAGATCAACACCGACTTCTTTTGTTGGAGTATTATTCGACCATAACCACTTTGATTTATTTTTTTTATCCAAAGCAAATATATTTATTAATAATTCACATTGCTTTTTATATTCTTTTCTTAAGTAGTATAAATGGGCTTTTCCAAAATACATATCAAGTCTTTTTGGATTATATGAAAGGCCCTTATCGATATATTCAAAAGCTTTGGCAGACATCTCGTCATCATATTCGGTGATAAAATACATATAACCTTCTTCACCATTTTCGTTTTGAACTTTCATATAACTATCATAATTTGTTGGCAGTTCAGTTTCAAAATAAATTTGATTCTGTGTAGCTTTTTCCAAATAGAAATTAAAATATGCTACATAAAGTTCCGCATCTTTTTTGTTTTCCTTTTCCCAGTTGCTTAAAAAGATTTCTACTGCTTCATCATTTTTTTCATCCATCAAAGCCCAGAATTTTTCAATATTACTTTCAGCAAATATTGAATTTAAAAGAATAAAGAAAATAAAAATTATTGAACCAACTTTTTTCATTTTTCTCCTCCATAAGCGCCCCAATGCGGGCGTCCACATAACAACTGGTTGTACCGCAGGCAGCTTGACTGCCTGTCGGCTACGAACCTTTGTTATAGGAATTTTATAAACTATTCCTCATCATATCTAGCATTATACTTCAGAATTTTTAATTGGTTATTTATTTCTTTTATGGCGAAACTAACATAGTTTATAGGATGACCATATTTTAACTCAACAAAGATCGTATCTTCATCGTAATCTTCAATGTTGTCATTGAAGAAAGTATTTATATAAATTTCAAATGGGTCATTCTGATATTTCAAATTTCTATAAGAATTTAAAAAAGTGTCTAAATATTTTTCTCTATTAATATCCGTAATGAAATATGTATCTAATAATGTGTTAAAACTTTTTTGACCAAGGAAAGAATAAAATCCAATTAAAATTTCACGTATTTTATTTTCTTCGATTTTACTCAAAGGTTTTCGATTCAATTTCTGTTTTTTTTCTTTTAGGCAATTTTCTACAATTTCGTAATCTGTAAATTTTACGTATTTATTCTGATCAAAATAAGACGAACTATATTCTGAAAGATTTTCTATTGGCATAGTTGAAAAAGTATCATAATCATAGAATTTTTTTTCTTCAGCATTATAATGAATTCCATCACTTGATTTGCAAAATCCCCAAAACACAATATCATTTTCTATGTATTTTATATAAAATTCTGATAAATGAAATGACAGGTACTCTTTTGTTAGCTTAGTTTTATGTAAATAACAACCAACATAATTTTCATAAAACTGTTTTTCGTCTTTTGAAAATTTAGATATATCATAAGTATATTTTTTTACATTATCTAAATTTATTATTTCAGGAAATTCATAATGAAAATCTTTAAAAATTGATTCTACAATTGTATTTATTTTAAAATCATATACAAATTCAGGTGAACTAAAGTTATTTTTTTCATCTTCTTTATTCTTTAGTTTACTATTTTCTCTTTCTAGCACTTTTATAGAATTAGATAATTTTACATTTTCTGATCTAAGATTTTTAATATCTTTTTCTATTGATTCATTTTTTCTTTTCAATTCATCAATTTCTTTTGATTTACATCCTATAAATACAATACTTAAACAAAAGATTATCAAGGCGTTTTTTAATTTCATATTTCTTCCTTCTTTATCCTGCCCAGTGGGCTTGACCCGCTGTCGGCTACGAACCTATGTTACACGAAATTATTTCTTAAACAATATTTTCTTTTTTACTTTTTTTTTCTTAAAAGGAGATACTGTTTATTTTTTTCAGAAGCAACGCTTCCGATTTTTTTGTGAACAATACTAAGCGACGAATGTCGCGTGAGTTATAATCAAAAGTTGTGGATTGGCTAAAATAGCCTAAGATAGAAAAAGAGGTTTGAATCGGATAAAATGTTTTTACCGCAAAACAACAAACCG
>SFOB01000098.1 GCA_004554075.1 Treponema sp. | reverse complement strand
AAGATGGCAGATAAGCTTTACAATGACATTTCAAATCTTGTTAATAACCGTGATACACGAATTGGTATTTCATCACGCTCAATCCGTATGGTGGGGGGAGAACGCCTCTTACTGGAAGCAGAACAATCTATTGAGCATTCTGATAAATCATCTCCAGTAATTGCTTTCCGTGTAGATTCAGAAAAGTATCGTAAACTGATGGAAGCTAATCAGTAGATTCTGTAGAAGAAGCTTCTGAGGATTCAGCATTTTCTTCTGAAGTTTCACTACTCTCTTCCTCTTTTATTTTCATCAGTTCCTTGTATTTATCTTCAAAGGTTTTCAGATTCTTATTTTCCGGATATAAAGTTTTTAAGTTTTCATAAACTGCAGTAAACTTTGCTGCATTCTTTTTTTCAAACTTTTTATTATCTGCAATTAAAACTGCAAGATAATTTTCCAGAAACTCCTGGTTATCAGGCTGCTGTAAAATAAGATCTTCGTATATTGAGATTGAATTAGTAAAATCTCCCTGCATAGAATAAATGTATGCAAGGCTTGCTTTTATGGAAGAGTTTTCAGGATCTCTTTTTAAGATATTTTTATAAACCGGAAGTGCGCTATTCCAGTTAGAGGAATATACATAGCACTTACCAAGTTTATAATAGGCAGCCCAGTACTGGTCTTTTTTGTTTAATGCAAGTTCATAATACTCTGCCGCCTTAGAATAATTCTCTAGCTTAAAATATGATTCACCAAGATTATAATATTCAACATAAATATTACGCTTCTGTACTTCCTTCTGTCCCGGTACCGGAACAGTAGGATTTGATGCACAGGAGGCCAATACTATTACTGCTGAAAGAAGAGCACTTTTAGCCCAGAACGATCTTTTCAATTTCATAAAGCTGAGACTTATACAAGCCGGAAATGTTATGACCATAATCTGCAATAAGCTGAATCATATTGCGAGGAGCGTCTTTTGTATCGCAGCCATTGAGGCGGTCTCCTGCATCACCAAGACCTGGCATAATGTAAGCTTTTTCATTCATTACAGGATCCATCCAGAGTGTGTAACATGTACAGTTTTCAAGGGCACGTGTTACGCGGATAGATCCTTTCAAAGTTGAAATTGTATTAAAGAAAGCAATTGATTTTGGTTTTACACCCTGACTCTGAAGATACTTAACAACAGTAACAAGAGAACCACCGGTAGCATTCATAGGGTCTGCAAAAATCAAATCTTTTCCATCGAGCTGATCGAGGTTGAAGAATGATTTATTGAGGTCCATGATGTATTCCATATCAGCTTCGTTTTTTGTATCATTGCGGCTGATTTTGAAAAGTGCAAATGGAGTTTTGTATCCATGGCTTGAATATTCCTGGATTTCCTTAGACATAATCATAGATGGGAGAAGAGCACCGCGGAGCATTACGCACATAACAGTGTTTTCAATTTTATGGTCAATGTCTGGAATCTTATGAACTGCATAATTCTGAACAGGGAATGTTACAGGAGTCTTTACAACAATATGGCCCTTCTTATCTGAATGCTGGTCTGTATAAGCCATGCGGAAAAGCATTTCATAAGCTCTCTGGCTGTAATACATAAATTCCTGATGATCTGTGCGCTCATCACGGAGCTTTGAAATTACACGAGAACATTCAGCGTGAGCACCCTCTTCTGTTACAAAAGAGTATACCTTTATATTAGGATGTTTAGCACAGATATTCTGCATTTCGTGGCCAAGCTTATCATAACCTTCGATAATCTTAGCTTCGTCTTTTGGCTCAAAAGCTTTCATTGTGTCTTTGAACATTACTTCAAGCTTTTTCAAATCATCCATATCTTCTGATGTAAGATATCCATCCAGATCTTCTGCCTTAAGAATAATTTTGTTTGAATCTGCCATATTTTTCTCCTGTTATAAAGAAAGCAATTTATATAACTGCTGTTTGTCTATTCTGATATCATTAATTAAAAGTTCACTATCCCCGATAATTTCTTCCTGTGAGTTGGTAAGACCAAAAGCCAGAACTAAAAGAGTTCTGCCGGCCTTAAGGAAGGTACCGTTCTTAAAACGGAAATCCAAATCCAGAAGATATTGATTTTCATGTTTTGGATCTGTAGTAAAACTGCCTTTTACATCAATTAATTTAAGATCCAGTTGAGCACCAGTAAGGATTGTAAGGAAAGATTGTGGTTTATTTGCAAAAAATCTGATTTCATTTTCTGCACCCTTCAGATATGAAGTAAGTTCTTCGTCAAGATCTGAATAAAGGGCTGTAGTATCTTCTGCAGGAAGAGCAGCAAGAGAATCATATTTATTCAGCATTCCTTCAAGATTTCTTCCCACACAGGCAATCTTTGAAGATGGGAAAGACATTTCAATCTGACCGCTGTAGGTTTTGTACTTATTTACACTGTTTGAAGGTGAATAATCTGAAACAATCCAGCCTTTTTTTTCATTCAATACTTTAGGAATAAGTTTTGATGGAATATTGCCTTCTACAGAAGCCTGAACCTCAGTTCCATGTTTTGAACGGTTAAGACCGCAGTATATTTTATTTACATGGTCTGCAATCATTTTTGCATCTGCTTCTGAGGCATCCTTATAAAAGCCTGAAATTATTCTTTCTATAAGAACATTATCTGCAGCCTTAGGAACAGCAATGTAGAAGGAACTCTGGTCATCAATTAATTCCAGAGCATCAACAGGTCTTCCTGCAGGAGCTGATTTACAGCCTGCAAGAAGAAGAACCAGCAAAATACTTGTCATCCCGAAAATCTTTCGGGATCTCAAATTAAGCTTTTTCAACCTTGAAACTCCATTTCTTATCGTCAGCTTCAACTTCGTATGCACCTGTAAGATTTGCATCCCAGCTTGTCTTTGCAGCAAGTGTTTCGCCGGAAATAAAGTCTGCAAACATCTTGAATGCAGCTTCCAGGTCAGCATCTCCGCCAAGCTCAAGATTAATTCTATCAGTTACGTTATAGCCGTTTTCCTTACGCTGGTTCTGAATACCGCGGATAAGGTCGCGAACGTAACCTTCTTTTTTGAGTTCGTCTGTAATTTTAGAATCAAGACCTACTGTAAGAGTTCCGTCGTTGAGAACCTTAAGGTCATCCTTTTCGAAGCGTTCTACAAGAACCTTTTCTTCGTCGAGTTCTACAGTAGTTCCTGCAACATCGATACTGAGCTTTGTTCCGTCGAGAATAGACTGAATCTGCTCGCTTGTAAGAGTTGCGATAATTCCTGCAGCCTGCTTCATAAGAGGTCCAAGTTCCTTACCGAGAACTTTGAAATTTGCCTTTGCCTTGTATTCAACAAGCTCGTCTTCGCGGTCGTGGAACTCTACCTTCTTAACGTTCAATTCTTCTGCAATTGTATCCTGCATTTCTGACAATACAGTCTTTTCGCTTGGGTTACGTGTTACAAGAGCAACGCTTGCCAGTGGCTGGCGGTTCTTGAGGTTGAACTGGTTACGGAGGCTGTGTCCCATAGAAACGGCTTTCTGTACAGTTGCCATCTTGAACTCAAGTTCTTCGTTGATCCATACCTTGTTAGGAGTTGGATAGTCGCAGAGGTGAACTGATTCTTTATCTTCGCTTGTCTTGAGGTTCTGATACATTTCTTCTGTAATGAATGGAACAAATGGAGCCGCAACTGTAGCAAGTGTCTTAAGGGCGATATAAAGAGCTTCGTAGGCTTCTGCCTTGTCACTGTCGTTTTCTGATTTCCAGAAGCGGCGGCGGCTGCGGCGGATATACCAGTTATTAAGCTGGTCAATGAATTTTACGATTGGGTCGATAGCACCAGACAAATCATAAGAATCGATGGCACCACCAACTTCTGCAATAAGGTTCTGAGTAATAGACAAAAGCCATGCATCAAGAGGATTTGATGGAGTCTTGTTGTCGAAAAGGTGACCTGTAGGAGCAGCCTTATCGATATTTGCATAAGTTACAAAGAATGAGTAAGAGTTCCACCAAGGAATGATGATAGACTTAAGAACGTCACGAACACCAGCATCTGAATAGCGGATTTCATCTGCCTTAACTACAGCTGAGTGCATAAGGAAGAGACGGATTGCATCTGCACCAAACTTGTTGATTGCTTCAACAGGGTCTGTGTAGTTACGCAGAGACTTAGACATCTTGCGTCCGTCTTCTGCAAGTACGATTCCGTTTACAATACAGTTTTCAAAAGCCGGCTTGTCGAAAAGCTGGGCTGCAAGAACTGTAAGTGTATAGAACCATCCGCGAGTCTGGTCCAGACCTTCAGAGATGAAGTTTGCAGGGAAGTTAGCTTCGAACTTCTCTTTATTTTCAAATGGATAATGTACCTGGGCATAAGGCATAGAACCAGATTCGAACCAGCAGTCAAAAACTTCCGGGATACGGCGCATTGTACCTTTCTTACACTTAGGACAGGTGAAGGTGATTTTATCAACATACTGCTTATGAAGATCTTCTGGGTAAGTTCCGCTGAGGTCTTTGAGCTCTTGGCGGCTTCCTACACAAAGAGTATGCTTACAGTCTGGGTCATCACAACGCCAGATTGGGATCGGGTTACCCCAGTAGCGGTTACGGCTTACAGCCCAGTCGCGGGCACCGGCAAGCCACTTACCAAAGCGGCCTTCCTTAATGTGGTTAGGCTGCCAGTTGATTTTGCTGTTTGCACGGAGAAGTACGTCGTGGTAATCAGCTACCTTAACGAACCATGAACCGATACCGCGGTAAATCAAAGGAGAACCACAGCGCCAGCAGTGAGGATATGAGTGAACGATAGAATCACGCTTTACAAGCTTACCCTCGTCCTTAAGGCGCTTCATAATATCTTTATCTGCATCCTTTACAAATACGCCCTGATAGTCAGGAACTTCTTTTGTAAACTTACATTCAGCATCGATTGGTTCAACGTTTGGAACGCCAGAACCACGGAATACCTTGTTATCTTCTTCACCGAAGGCTGGAGCAATATGAACGATACCAGTACCGTCTTCTGTAGAAACGTATGCTGCGTTGAACATGCGGAAAGCACCCTTTTCGCATTTCTGTCCGCTCATTTCTTCGCAAACCTTTGGATCTTTGAGGTTAGCAAAATATGGGAAGAGAGGCTCGTATTCAGCACCAATGAACTCACTACCCTTGTGGCGGTAGATGATTTCGTAAGCAGCTTCGTCTTTATAATATGCTGAAAGACGAGCTTCAGCGAAGATATAGTAGTCTCCGCTTTCTTTATCGAGAATCTTTACGTAGTCGATATCCGGACCCATACAAAGACCGAGGTTTGAAGGCAAAGTCCAAGGAGTTGTTGTCCAGGCGAGGAAGTAAGTTTTTCCGTTTACCATATCCGGGTCGTCGATTGTGTCTGGAGCTTTAGTAATCTTAAAGCGAACAGTAACAGTCTGATCCTGAACATCCTTATAGCCCTGAGCAAGCTCGTGTGTAGAAAGTACAGTAGAACAACGTGGACAGTATGGAAGAATATATTTTCCTTCGTAGATGAGGCCCTTATCCCAGAGAGATTTTGCAACCCACCAGATAGATTCCATATATTCAGGATTCATTGTCTTGTAGTCGTTATCAAAATCAACCCAGCGTCCCATACGGGTAATTGTCTGGCGCCACTCGCTTGTGTAGCGGAGAACTGAAGCACGGCAGGCATCGTTGAATTTGTCGATACCCATAGCTTCAATTTCGTGCTTAGAGTTGATGTTGAGTTCTTTTTCGATTAAGTTTTCGATTGGAAGACCGTGGCAGTCCCAGCCGAAGCGGCGTTCAACACGCTTTCCTTTCATTGTCTGGTAGCGTGGAATAATATCTTTAATGGTTGATGGAATGAAATGTCCAAAGTGAGGGAGACCTGTAGCAAACGGAGGACCATCATAGAAAACAAAGTCCTCTGCCCCTTCTCTCTGGCTTACAGACTTTTTGAAGATGTTATTGTCCTGCCAGAATTTTAAAACTTCTTCTTCCTGCTTAGGGAAGTCAACTTTTGGATCAACCGGTTTAAAGCTCATGTATGTGTCCTTTTAATAAAAAATCCAGAAATTGTCATTCCCGTGCTCGACACGGGAATCTCATGATATAGATTTTCGGGTCAAGCCCGAAAATGACACTTCTTTTATAATCTTCTTATTATGACACAAAATCAGATTTTATTCTACAACTTCTATTTTTCTAAATCTTTTGCCCGGGGTCCAAAAGCCTTCTGCCGTGCCCTTACTTCTTTTATAAGCTGATTATCCTTTTCAAGAAGATCAATTAAATCCCAGTGCCAGTCTAAATTACTTGGAGGAAAAAGTGCCGGAGGATCTGGTTTACGTCTTGCATTTGCCTCTTTTACCATTGCAATCAATGCTTCAAAAGTATTTTTATCTGCAAGGCGTTTAAGATAAGGTTCACTCTTTTTTGTAAAAACAGATTTATCTGAATTGTAAATGAAATCTTCTTCTTTATATTCAAAAGCTTTTACAGGATTACGAACCTTTTTACTTCTTCCGGAAACACAAGAGTAATTTGTTTCGCAGCTTCTCAGATGCTTTGGAATCTGATATGAATCATCTTTATAAGTGAAATTAATATAATCCGTAGAATAATCCATATCTGTAAGCCAGTATCTGACATCATAAAGTTTGTTTCCATCAATAATATAGCCTGTAATATTTTCAGGAATATTTTGTGGACTGATCATAAAGCCTTTTGAAGGAGCAACTCCACGATAAAATGCCCAGGTATTTTCTTCAGGCTGGTCTTTTTCAAAATAAGATAAGTAAATATTATCATTGAGCATAAAGAATGGGATTGTATTTTTCTGCCAGCGGGAATAATAAAGATCAAGAGAGCCGTAAAGAGAATCTGTATTTTCTTTTGTAGAGATATTTTTTATATAGACATGTTCTGCATTATGGGGTGTCGGAATATTTCTTGTACGAGGCTCTTTTTCTGCATAAGACGCAGGTTCAGCAGCCCGGTCATAATACCAGCCGTAATATTCTTTTAAAACTACAACTATCTGAGGTTCTTCTTCATCATTCTGTTCAAAAAAAACATAACGGTCTTTTGCTTCCCATATTCCCAGGAGCTTAGACGGAATAGTTTCGGCGAATAAAAAACAGATATCAATAAAAATAAATAAACATATAAAAAAAGATTTTTTCACATCTTTATTATCGGCTGTTTTTCAATTATAATATAGTCATGACTTATCTGGCAAAAATTGGGGAATTAACATTAAAAGGTTCTAATCTTCAGGAATTTGAAAATCTATTAAAGCATAATACTGCAAAATATCTGGAAGGCACCGGGGCAAAAGTTACACTTCGTGCCGGACGACTTTATATTGAATGCGAAGATTCTGTACAGGAAAAGGTAGAATTTACCCTTAATCATCTTATTGGAATTACTGGTTGGGCAAAGGCTGAAGTTTGTGAAAAGACAATTGAAGATATCAATAAGGCCGTTTATGAAATTGCAAAAAAAGAAGCAGAACGCGGCTGCAAGACTTTTAAAATTGATGCCCGTCGTGCAGATAAAAGCTTTCCTATGAACTCTTACGAAATCTGCTGTGAGGCAGCAGGTGACGTAGAAGCCTTAATGAAGGTTGATGTACATAAGCCTGATACTATTATTTATGTAGAAGTTCGTGAAAAATGTTTTGTATATGTTGATTCTAATGCAGGCTGCCGTGGACTTCCAGTAGGCTGCAGCGGAAAAGGACTTCTTCTTTTGAGTGGGGGTCTTGATTCTCCGGTTGCAGGTTACCGTATGCTTCGCCGCGGTATGAAAATTGAGTGCTGTTATTTTCATTCATACCCTTACACTTCAGAAGAAGCAAAACAGAAGGTTGTAACTCTTGCACAAAAGCTTGCTTATTATGGAATTACAGTTTACCTGAACACAATTCCATTTACTGAAGTTCAGATGAGAATTAAGGAAAAAGCACCGGAAGCATGGTCAACTCTTATGCTTCGTGTCTGCATGATGAAAGTTGCAAACCGCCTTGCCCACCGCTGTAATGCAAAATGTATCATAACCGGTGAAAGTGTTGGACAGGTTGCCAGCCAGACAATTGAAAATATGACTGTTACAGAGCACTTTGCAGAGCTGCCGCTTCTCCGCCCTCTCTGTGGTATGGACAAAGAAGAGATTATTAAAGATTCGTATTTTATTGATACTTATGAAACTTCAATTCTCCCTTATGAGGACTGCTGTGTACTCTTTAGTCCGAGACACCCGGTTTTGAGAGGAAAGCCAGAAGAAGCAGAAGAGATTTACAAATCTCTTGAAGTAGATGAGCTGATTGAAAAGTCTTACAAAGAGCGTGAGATTATTAAGCTTACTGCGTGTGGAGAACCAGTAAAAAAAACTGATTAATTAAGATGCTGAAACATAGGGAGCGACACTGCTATGCAGTGTAAAAACAGTCCAGTGGACTGTTTTTAGCGAGTCTCCGAGCAGCTATGCTGCGAAGGTTCAGCATGACAAAATATTACGTCACCCCGAACTTGTTTCGGGGTCTATTAAAAAGGAACTATGAAAGCAGAAGATAAAAAACTGATCTACACCCTTCTCAAAACTGCTGATGCTTATGAATACGGCTATACCCGGGAAAAGTTTGCCGGGGAGCCGGTATTTAATGATGATATTGAAAAGACCTCAAAAATACCGCTCAGTGACCATTCCGTTCAGGAACAACTCAGTGAGCAGCCAGTCAATGGTGGAATCTCTCTTGATGAACTCAATGCGAAAATTCTCCGCTGTACACGCTGCGGCTTAGCACGCACACGAAACAATGTTGTTCCTGGTATGGGAGTTCAGAATCCGGATGTACTTGTAATCGGCGAAGGCCCGGGACACGACGAGGATATGCAGGGACTTCCATTTGTTGGAAAGGCAGGAATCTTACTGGACCGCATGCTTGCTGCAATCGGCCTGGACCGTAAGACAAACTGCTATATTGCAAATATTGTAAAATGCCGTCCGCCGGAAAATAGAAATCCGCTTCCTGATGA
>SFOB01000287.1 GCA_004554075.1 Treponema sp. | reverse complement strand
ATTCACATTCTTCAAAATACTTACGGCAGATATTATCTATAACGGAATTAAAGTAGTGATGCAACCAGAATGCAAGTCCAATAAAAATTCCGGAAACGAAAACAATTATGATCGTTTTCACTGGCCTTGGCAGTAGTAGAAGTGAAAACGCCCAGACGGCAAAGAGAGGTAAGCAAACATGACCTCCAAAATCTATCCCGCTTACGAGTTTGCTGCGGAATTTGTCATAACCGAACTGTAATTCAGAAATAATGTCAATTGAATAAAAGAAAACCTCTAGGTATGATAAAGGTGTTCATCTTGGCCGGATGAAAAAACACTTTACACAAACTGGAGGTTTCTAAAATGAATCATACACAGAATGACAGACTTAAGCAAGTAACAAGTGACACTCTTATTGTTGGAGTTGATGTTGGATCACAGACCCACTTCTGCAGAGCATTTGATTGGAGAGGGGTTGAACTTTCCAGAAGAGTATTCAAGTTTAGTAACACAGGAATGGGATTTCTCATTTTCCTTCGCTGGACAGAGGAACTCATGAATAAGACCGAAATGAAGAAGGTTATTGTTGGCTGTGAGCCTACCGGTTGCTACTGGCTTACTTTTCAGAAGTTCTTACAGGATCATGATATTCAGCTTGTGACTGTGAATCCTTTTACAGTAAACAGAAGTATGGAACTGGATGATAACAGTCCTGAAAAGAGTGATTTAAAGGACCCTAAGACAATAGCGTTACTTGTTAAGGACGGAAGATTTTCAACTTCTTATCTTCCAAGCGGTGTATATGCAGAAATCAGAGAGGCCTCTGTTTGCAGGGACCAGATTATGAAGCAGCATGTACGTCTGTCAAATCAGATACAGGGATGGCTGCAGAAGTTCTTCCCGGAGTATTTTGAGTGTTATGCCGATTGGGATTCAACCAGTGGACTTATGCTTCTTAAAGAGGCTCCGCTACCACAGGATATCCTAAAAATCGGTGCAGGAGGAATCAATCAGATATGGCGTGATGCAAAGGTGCGTGCGGCAGGAATAAAGAGGGCACAGACCCTGGTAGAAGCCGCACAGAACAGTGTAGGACTGGAAGCTGGTGAGGCTGCAAGACTTGAGATATGGGTTCTTGTAAATGACTACATCCTAAAAGCAGAACAGCTTAGAAGGCTTGATGAATACCTGGAAGAAAAAGTAAAAGAAGTACCAAATGTGGAGAAACTGCTCGCCATGAAAGGAGTAGGACCTAGTACTGTGATTGGTTTTATTGCTGAGGTCGGTGATATCGGACGTTTCACTGATCCAAAACAGATACAGAAACTTGCCGGACTAGAGATAGTCAAGAAGAGTTCTGGCAAAAAGAAGGGACAGCCAAGAATCAGTAAAAGAGGTAGGCGAAAACTGCGAAGAACAATGTACGAATCAGCACGTGCACTGATTAACTGGAATCCTGCGTTTCAGGATGTGTTCCTTTATTACAGGAACAGACAGAGGAATCCTCTTGGAGGAATGCAGGCAAAGATTGCAGTTGCATGTAAAGCGATTCGGGTATTCTACGTAGTATTACAAACAGGCTGTGACTTTGATGAAGAGAAGTTCCGAAAGGACATCATCAGGCCAGAAGTAGCCTAATAATAAAAAAGCACATACTGTAGCAGATAACGTCCGCCAAGAGTTCAATTGGTGCTGGATTACAGGAGTGCTCTCTAGCAATGACAAAGCAGAGCGAAGCCGCTAAGACATTTTTATTAGGGCATGACCCTGGATTGGAGCAGAGGCGGCACCCCACTATGGGTAGGCTGGACGAAGGAATTTAGGACCCTCTTTAAGGGAGGATGATCCTGTTAGACATGAGAGGTTAGCAGCCATAGGGAAGAATGGGACACAGATTCGCCTTCATAAAAAAGGATGACGTTTTACTTCGTGTACCTTTCTGACTGGAAAACGAAGTGCATTGAACCTGAAATGACATAGTTTTCGCCCATTATTGAATGCTTATCATTGTTTGTAACTTTGAGAATCATTGCACGAATGGCTAAAATACAGGCTTATTTGTGCAAAATAAATAAGAAAGTATAGAGAGATATATTAGATGTTTGTTATAAGTATTGGTTATAGCCCATAACAAAAAATAATAATTAGACAATTTTTTCTTGCAATGATAATATGTGTGCATAGAAAAAACCCGAGGTGAGACAGGGAATATTTAGAAAGAATGAGGAATTTATTATGAAAAAGAGATTATTAG
>SFOB01000286.1 GCA_004554075.1 Treponema sp. | reverse complement strand
TGCATTGATGCTGTATCTCCTGGAGAAGTATACATCTGTAAAAAAATGGGATTCTCTGGAGACAGAATCCTATTTACAGGAAACAACATTAGAAACGATGAAATGGATTACGTAAACAGTGAAGATGTAATCTTGAACATTGACTCAGTTTCCGCACTTAAAAGACTTGCAGAAAGCATTGATCCTAATGGCAAAAAAATCTCATTCAGAGTAAACCCTATGGTAGGTGCTGGTCACCACGGTCACTGCATTACCGGTGGAGAAATGAGTAAATTCGGTATTATGGAAACCGAAGCTGTAGAGATTTACAAATTAGCTAAGGAATTAGGATTTGAACCTGTAGGTATGCACTCTCACATCGGTTCAGGTATTTTAGACCCAGAACCATTCAAATTAGCTATTGAATCCACTATGAACATTGCAGGAAAAGTTCACCAAGAAGCAGGAATTGACTTTGAATTCATTGACTTCGGTGGAGGAGTTGGAATTCCATACACTCCTGATGAAGAATTGCTTGACTTGGAACACTTTGCAGAAGAAAACGTCAAATTATTCAAAGAAAAATTAGAAGAGTTTGATATGGGAGAACCTACCTTATACCTTGAACCAGGCAGATACATTGTAGGTGACGCTTCTGTTATTTTAGTTGAAGTAAACAGTGTAAAGGAAAGCTACAGAAAATTCATCGGTGTAGATGCTGGATTCAACACCTTGCTCAGACCTGCTATGTATGATTCCTACCATCACATTGTAGTTGCAAACAAAATGAATGAAGAGCCAACTCAAGAAGTGGATGTTGCAGGAAATGTCTGTGAATCCGGTGACTTGTTTGCAAGAGACAGACCTCTTCCAGATATTGAAGAAGGAGACATTTTAGGAATCTTGAATGCTGGTGCATACGGTTACACTATGGCTTCCAATTACAACTCAAGACCTCTTCCAGCAGAGATTCTTGTTAAAAATGGAGAGTCTTTCGTAATCCGTGAAGCACAAAGCTACGATGACATCTTTGAAAAACAATCTGTTCCTGACCACTTACAATAGATGTTAAGGTGATAGAATGGTAGATTTAAAAGGTTTAAAATTCTCTAAAATGCATGGTATCGGTAATGATTTCCCTATTATAGATGAAAGTCAAGGGGAACAAATTCCAGAAGCAGACAAAGCTGAAGCATGCAGACAATTATGCCACAGAAACTTTGGTGTGGGTGGAGATGGAGTATTATTTGTAGTGCCATCTGAAGTGGCAGACATTGGATACAGGATGTTCAATCCAGATGGATCTGAAGCTGAAATGTGTGGAAATGGTATCCGTTGTTTCGGAGATTTCGTTTACAGAAATAAAATCGTTGAAAAGGAAACAATGACCGTTGAAACCAAATCAGGTATCAAGACCATTGAAATTACTGTAGAAGATGGTGAACCTGTTCTCTTTAAGGTCAATATGGGCAAATCAACATTCAAAGTTCCACAAATTCCAATGATTGCAGATTCAGAGGAGTTTGTCGACGGTGACCTTGATGTTATTGACACCACCTTCAAGGCAACTTGTGTCAATGTTGGAAATCCTCATGCAATCCTCTTTGTTGATGATGTTGATGCTATTGACATTGACAAATATGGCCCAGCTATTGAATGCCATGAAGTATTCCCAGAAAAGATCAATGTTCATTTTGTTGAAGTTATAAGCAAGAATGAAGGAAAAATGAGAACTTGGGAACGTGGTGCTGGTGTTACACTTGCATGTGGTACCGGTGCAACTTCAACGGCCCTTGCTGGTGTAAAATTAGGTCTTTTTGATAATGAAGTTCTTCTTCACTTACCTGGTGGAGACTTAGAGTTTAATGTCTATGAAGAGGACGGAGAACTCGGAGCATTCATGAAAGGACCTGCAGCATTGGTCTTCAATGCTGAAATCCAATAAATTTATTTAATTTTAAATAAATTTTTCTATTTTTTTTAATTCTTTTTTTATTCTTATTATATTCTTTAAACTTTTAATTATTTTTTAAAATTCTTTTGATATTTTTATTATATTCTTTAAACTTTATTTTTAATTATTTTTTCAAATTGCAATTTATTTTCATATCTTGTTGAAATCATCTATAATTTTGAATTTCTCTAAAGAAATCTGCATAAGGCTGCAAACCTTTATCTGCCCAAAGCTTCCAAATATTCAACTCATTTTGAACAACACCTGCCTTAGCGCAAGCTTCTTCAAGTGTTTTTCCCTCTTTC
>SFOB01000285.1 GCA_004554075.1 Treponema sp. | reverse complement strand
GTGGCAAATTAGTGCTGTGCGGCAATGGGGGCTCTGCTTCAGATGCTCTCCATTTTGCCGGTGAAATAGTCGGCAGGTTTGTTAAGGAGCGTAAGGCATGGCCTGCAGTTGTTCTGAATGCCGATGTGGCGACTATGACTGCTATTGCCAACGACTATAGCTATGATGACGTTTTTGCTCGTCAAGCAGAAGGACATCTTACAGAAAAGGATGTTTTCATTGGTATCAGCACGAGCGGAAATAGCGAGAATGTATATCGTGCAGTTCTGAAAGCTCAGGAGATAGGAGCTAAAACGGCATGTCTTGCAGGCAAAGATGGTGGTAAAATAGGAAGGACTGTGGATTTTCCTATAATTGTACCATGCAATGTTACAGCAAGGGTTCAGGAATGTCATATATGTATAATCCATATTTTGTGTGAGATTTCAGAAGCTAAACTTTCATCAATTCATACAAAATGAACAAAGCTGTATTCTTAGACAGGGATGGTACAATCAATGTTGAGAAAAACTATCTTCATAAGATTGAGGACTTCGAATTCCTTCCTGGTGTTATTGAAGGGTTAAGTCTGCTAAATAATGCAGGCTTCAAATTGATAATTGTTACAAACCAGTCAGGCATTGGAAGAGGATATTATACAGAGAATGATTTTATCACTTTGAACAACTGGATGCTTGATGAATTAAAGAGTAATGGAATCATCATATCGAAAGTGTATTACTGTCCGCATTTGCCTGACGCAAAGATTGAAAAGTATAGAATGGACTGCGAATGTAGAAAACCAAAACTCGGAATGTATAATCAAGCAATAAGAAATTTTGATATAGATCTTTCTCATAGCTTTGTAATAGGAGATAAAATCAGAGATTGTGCTATTTGTGAGAAAACGGATTGCCGCGGTTTCCTTATTGCAAATAATGAAAAGTCAGAGATAATAGAGGACGTTAAGAATGGTAAGTATATACGTGTGAATTATCAATCCTGCTTACTGGATTGTGCAAAATATATTATTAATCAAAATTAAAGTATTTATAGTATGATTATTGTTACAGGTGGTGCCGGATTTATCGGCAGTTGCATCATCAGAAGACTGAATGATGCAGGGAGAAATGATATAGTTATCGTTGATAATATCAGCGAGACTGACAAGTGGATGAATATGCGCAACAAGAAATATATCAAATATGTGCATAAGTCAAAGTTCCTTGCAGAATTACCTAAATACAAGAATGTGGAAGCTATTATCCACATGGGGGCTCAGTCGGCCACGACAGAGAGAAACTTCGATTATTTGTGGGAAAACAACTTTGAATATACAAAAGCTCTTTGGAATTATTGTGCAGATAAGCAGATAAGCTTTATTTATGCAAGTTCTGCTGCCACTTATGGTGATGGTGAATTAGGCTTTGATGACCGAATGGATATCGACAGGTTGTTGCCTTTGAATGGATATGGATACAGCAAGCAACTGTTTGACCAATGGGTTAAGCATCAGGCAAAGTCCTGTCCTTCACAACATGTGGGTTTGAAGTTCTTCAATGTTTATGGACCGAATGAATATTTCAAGGGCAGTATGGCATCAATGGTATTCCACGGATATAATCAAATACAGGAATTTGGAAAGATTAAACTGTTTAAATCTTGCAACCCCAAATATGCTGATGGAGAGCAATTAAGAGATTTTGTATATGTAAAAGATATTTGCAGTGTTATCATATGGCTATTGCAGAACAAGCAGGTTTCTGGGTTGTTTAATGTAGGAACAGGCAGAGCGCAGAGTTTCAGAGAATTGGCAGAAGCTACATTCCATGCTCTGGATATGGAGCCAAACATTGAATACATAGAGATGCCGGAGAAACTCCGTGGTAAGTATCAGTACTACACAAAAGCTGAAATGGGCAAACTGTATGCGGCTGGCTATCCTTGGCCTTTCGCAGATGTTGAAAATGGAGTTCGTGATTATGTGCAGACGCACTTGGCTCATAATTATCTTACATATTAATAATCTATGTCAACTGCAGTTGAAAGATTGAAGATAGCATTAACGGCTATCGGTATCAATATAGTAAATAAATTCCACCAAAAGCCTCGCAACAAGCGGGTGCTTTTGGTGTTCCAACAGGTATTCGGAGACTCAATCATCTTGCTCCCAGCTCTTGAAGGCTATATGGAATTATTCCATAAGCGCAAGGGGTATGATGTGACTATAATATGTTTGCCGAGCATCAAGAAATTTCTTG
>SFOB01000284.1 GCA_004554075.1 Treponema sp. | reverse complement strand
CTGTGTATCTGGCGTTTTGGAAAGATGTGAAAGTCTGGCGAGCTGCAAGAGCGTTGTATACGCCTTGGGACGCATAGCAAGAGCACGCTCTAAATAAATTCGGGCATTCTTATAGTCGCGCATCTTCATGTACAATTTCCCTATATGGTGAAGTAATTCAAATCGAATGTCATCCTTCGTGGTTTTATTCAACTCTTCTTTGAGTGAGTTTATCATAGCAGATGCACTCTTGTTGAAAAGTTCCCTTGATGTTGCTGACAATTGAATTTCATATTTGTCAGCAAGAAGCAGGCAGTCATACAATTCTTCCGACGGGCGCAGAGACAAACCGTCAATGAGGCTAAAATATTTGTACGCATCGGAAAAAGTGCTTTCAGCCTGAAGCCGGGAGTACAAGATGACTTTTTTCTGTTCTTCTGAAACATGCTCATCTTTATAAACTTCATCAATGAACGAGCCGTTGTAATGAAACAGCGTAAAGAAGGGGATGTCCTTAAGCCGATTCTTCGCGTTCAAAAATTCACATAGACCTGATGCTATAGTTTCTATGTCAGGTTTTTGGGCGGAATATTTTATTGCTCCCAAAACTACTTGATGAATCCTAAATGTAGAAGCATCATCCTGCTGAATAATGGAATATTTTTGAAGGTAAGTGAGACTTATACGATTTATCCTCGTTTGAAGATAATCGGAAGATATAACCAAACTGTCTATGTAAGCCAACAAATTCAATTCATCGCCATACCTGTTGTATATCTTCCCGATAATTCGTTCCGAAAGTCTTTGGTTGTGTTCGTCTTCCAAATTTTGCAATGCCTCATCTGCCAGAAGTTCACCAACAGTGAAAACATTGTCTTTGACCAACGAACAGATCATGTTGATAGCCAAAGGATAACCAGCAACCAACGTTATTAATTCCTTTTTCTCCTGCTCTGAAATAGGAAGTCCAAAACTGTCGATATATTTTTCAGAAAGACAAGCCTCCATATATGGGAAATGGTACGTCTGTGCAGAATCCAGATTTTGTTTCAAACTGGTTATAATGCACTTGGAGCCATTCTTATTAGCCCGACAGAATGCTTCAAAAAATTCAACTACATTTTCATTCAGATTGTCAAATATCAACAAGCACTTTTTATTTTCCAAAACATATTTGACATTCACTTCGTAACCGAATTGACATAATTTTATGGATTCCAAATTTGCATAATCTTTGCCGTCTATCCAGAATAAGGCTTCAAAGTCTTGACTTATCTCCTTGGCAACCTGCTTTGCAAACTCTGACTTGCCAATGCCGCTAACTCCAACAACTTCAACCACAGACTGGGCTTTCAATAGTTTTTGGAGTTCCTGACTTTCCTTTATACGTGGAATATAATAGGAAGAGGACGGAGGAATGCAGTTGCGCTTGGGGACTATGGCATAGAACTGATAACTATTTGTAAGATACTGCCATAAATCAGCGCAGCGCGGGTTGTCGATTCCCTCATAGATTATGTCTGCAATCTTTTCAGCATCATATATCTTAACAGTGAATTGAAGGGTCATGGCTTTAATCTTTGTGACCAAAGCTGTGTTTTTAGAATCAGTTGCACGCTGATTGGAAAACAGGTAGAGCGTCTCACACAAAGGATTATTACTAATAGTACTCTGAATATCGCCCATAGGCTTTTCAAGGTCTTTATTTGTGAAATAATCTTCATCGGTGCCACATTGTCCAACAATCCGACAGTCTTCAGTTTTTATATCTACCGCATATGGCACAGGCTTACCATTGAGGTTACAACCTTTGTGCATTATCTCATCCAATCTAAGAATGACTATAAATAATTTAGTGCAAAAATCCTCAAACTGAGTTCCGTTGAGAGTAGACAAATCATTTATTATTGCTTTCTTAAACTGTTTGGATAGCATTCTGTCTTCCTTCTTTTCCATCTATAAAAGAATGTTATGATTATATTATTGTTTATCGCTTTACTGATTTGAAGGGCCAAAAAGCATGTTGACCTAAAATGCGAAGTATGCAAAGATTCTTGGAAAGGTATGCCAAGAGGCTTTTCTGCTTGTTGTCTTCGCAATATGACCTTGTTGTTCAAGCGATATCAAACCAAGTGAGTAGGGGTAGAATAGTTACCACTACGCTTACTTTGTTCTTTCTGTTGTACTAATTTTTCACTGCGGTGAAAAAAGCTAAAGTCCTGCGGCTTATAACCTTCCACTACAATATTTCACACTTATTTTACGT
>SFOB01000283.1 GCA_004554075.1 Treponema sp. | reverse complement strand
CCATCAAAGACATAATCTGTAGATATATGGATTAATTTTGCACCATATTTTTTTGCAACCTTAGCTATATTTGCTGGTCCATCAACATTAAGCTTGTGGGCTAATTCTATATCAGATTCAGCTTTATCAACAGCAGTATACGCTGCACAATTGATTATCCAAGTCACAGCCCAACATTTAGCAAATTGATCCAATGCTTCAATATCTGTTATATCTACATCAACATCAGATCTTACAAATTGAATATTATTTTCAGTAAGTTGCCGGCAGATTTCACTGCCAAGCATACCCTTATAACCGATTACCCAAATCATTTTTATCTACCCTGCTCTGTATAATTTTTTGCAACCCAGTTTTTGTAGTCACCAGAAAGAATATGATTCATCCATTCTTCGTGATTCAAATACCATTTGATTGTTGCAAGCAAGCCCTGTTCAAAAGTCATTTTTCTTTCCCATCCAAGCTTAGTCTTTGCCTTTGTACAATCGATGGCATAACGCTTGTCATGACCTGGACGATCTTTTACATAAGTGATAGTTGCACGAACTTCTTCAGCAGTCTTACCGATTTCCTTTGATGTCAAATCAATTACTTCATTCAAAAGTTTGATATTCTGCCATTCGTTTTCACCACCAAGATTCCATTTTTCACCAGCTGGAGACTTGTTTACGATTTCCCAAACACCACGATTATGGTCTTCAACATAAATCCAGTCGCGGATATTGTCGCCTTTTCCATATACAGGAAGATTCTTGCCATTCTTGATATTAGAAATCATCAATGGAAGAAGTTTTTCTGGGAACTGAAATGGCCCATAGTTGTTTGTACAGTTAGACAAAGTGATAGGCAAACCATAAGTATGAAAATAAGCCATAACAATATGGTCAGAAGAAGCCTTAGAAGAAGAATATGGAGAACGAGGATCATAAGGTGTTGTTTCTAAGAAATATCCAGTTTCACCCAAAGAACCATAAACTTCATCAGTAGAAATGTGATGGAAAAGAACATCATCACGGATATTGTCTAAAGAACACTTCCAGTAGTTGCGGGCAACATCAAGTAAAGTATAAGTTCCCATTACATTTGTTTTCATGAAAGCCTCAGGTCCCAGAATAGAACGGTCAACATGACTTTCAGCTGCAAAGTGAATTACAGTGTCGATATCATACTGTTTGAAGATTCGTTCAATTTCTGCACGGTCACAGATGTCAACTTTCTCGAAGAAATATCTTTTTCCACCGAACTTCTCTTCAACATCTTTAAGAGATTCAAGGTTTCCTGCGTATGTGAGGCAATCTACATTTACAACATTGCCAGTAAAGTTTGCATCACCAAATAAGTCTGTTCCAGAATTTGAAAGACCAAATAAGTAGTGGATAAAATTACAACCAATAAACCCTGCACCGCCAGTTATTAATATGTTCTTAAGTTTTCTCATATAAACTCCTTAAATTAGGAATTAGGAATTCTTTTTTTGATTCTTTGTAATAGAAACTAGAAGTCTAACCAACTCTTCGCATTCCTCATAAATAGTTTTGTATTCTTTTTCAGGAAGATAACCACTTTCATAAAGCAGTTCCAACCAATATTGTGTTTCATCCGCTTCTTTCAAAGAGATGTATAACTTTGCATAAAAATCAGCCTTAGATTGACCTCTAGAAGCTTCTCTTGCATTAGCACCAATGCTAGTTCCAGAACGAAGAACTTGTTTAGAAAGTATATATTCTTTTTTCTCTTCCGTAAGATATTTATACATCTTAATTATTCGAAGAGCAAAAGCTTTGGACTTATCAAGTAAAATATTATCACTCATAATTCCTAATTCCTCACTCCTAATTATTCTCCAATCCATTTAGCATTTAAATCAAAATATTTTTTTTCTAAACTAAAGGGTGCATGTTTTTTATCTTTTTCGCTAAGATTTGCATTTGATGTGATACCCGGAAGAATTGAGTCCCATTCAATTCCTATTGCGGGATCATTCCACATTAAGCCACCCTCGTCTTCTGGATGATAGAAATCTGTACATTTATAAGCAAAAGTTGCAGTTTCAGTTAGAACGCAGAATCCGTGTGCAAAGCCTTCTGGAATATAGAACATATTCTGCTTTTCGCTATCAAGAATAACGCCGTAATACTTTCCAAAAGTTGCACTTCCCAAACGGAGGTCTACAGCCACATCGTAAACTTTACCTTCCAAAGCACGAACAAGCTTTCCCTGTGGATGTTTTGTCTGAAAATGAAGTC
>SFOB01000282.1 GCA_004554075.1 Treponema sp. | reverse complement strand
AAATACCTTCTGATGCATTCAGTCATTTACCGGACAAAGCTTTTACGGGAATGTGGACTGAAATTGCCGGAACACACTTTTTATGTAGATAACATTTTCGTATACAAGCCGTTGCCGTCCGTAAAGACCATGTATTACATGGATGTGGATTTCTACCGTTATTTTATCGGCAGAGAGGATCAGTCAGTCAATGAAAAGGTGATGATAGGCAGAATTGATCAGCAGATTAAAGTAAACAAGCTGATGGTGGATGAATTTGACCTCTGGAAGATAACAAACCGCAGGCTCAGGAATTATATGTTTAACTATCTTGAAATTATAACCGTTATTTCTACAGTAATGTGTATCCGTTCTGGAACAGATGAAAATCTGGAGAAAAAGCGGGAACTTTGGAGCTATATCAAGCGTAAAGACCTTAGACTGTTCCATCATTTAAGAAACGGTATTTTAGGACAGTCCACCAACCTTCCGGGCAAAGGAGGAAGAAAAATTTCCATCGCTGCCTATAAGATTACCCAGAAGGTGGTCGGCTTTAATTAAAGGTCATGCATCTGGTTTAACAGTTCATTTTTTAGCTGGTACAGCTTATCGGACAAATCAACATAGATGCGGGACGGATTGACGAAACGTTTGGTTTCATCCCAGATGGTATCTTTTTCCTTTGTGCAGGCAGATTGGATGTCCATGACTTTTGGAGAGCGGTAAACACAGGTGCCGCCGGAAAAGACAGGAACTAAAAGCTCGCGCAGGGTATAAGTGCCGCCTGGGATTTTTGTTTTTTTCCAGGGTTCGCTTGGGTCGAACAGATTCATATCGTTTTTTTCATCAAAGGTCTCATCTGCGAGACAGATTAAGTCTGCCCGGATTTTTCCGGTCTCTTTATCATAAATCCGGTAAACCGTCTTGTTTCCCGGATTGGTGATTTTTTCTGAATTTTCTGAAATCTTTATCTTCGGAATAAAATTCCCATCGGCGTCCTTTAGGGCAGCCATTTTGTAAACGCCGCCAAATGCAGGATTATCCTTTGCGGTAATGAGATTGGTACCGACACCCCAGGAGGTAATGGCTGCGCCCTGGAGTTTTAAGCTTTCAATCAGATATTCGTCCAAATCATTGGAAGCGGAAATGACAGCATCCGGAAATCCTGCTTCATCCAGCATCCGGCGAATTTGTTTGGAGAGGTAGGCAAGGTCACCGCTGTCGATACGAACACCGTAATAGGACAAAGGGATACCGTTCTTTCGCATTTCTGTAAAGACACGGATAGCATTGGGAACACCAGATTTTAAGGTGTCATAAGTATCGACCAGCAGAATGCAGGCAGAAGGATAAAGTCTGGCATAGGTCAAAAATGCGGTGTACTCATCTGGAAAACTCATGATCCAGCTGTGGGCATGTGTGCCGAGCACCGGAACGTCAAAAAGCTGTCCGGCGAGGACATTGGAGGTTCCCTTGCAGCCGCCGATGACAGCAGCTCTTGCGCCGTAAGTGCCGGAATCCGGTCCCTGGGCCCGGCGGAGTCCGAATTCCATTACTCCGTCCGCTCCGGCTGCATAGCAGACACGGGCAGCTTTGGTAGCGATGAGACTCTGATGGTTTATGATGTTTAAGAGAGCTGTCTCAATAAGCTGGGCCTCCATAATCGGTGCAATAACTTTAACAATCGGTTCACGTGGAAAAATCAGCGTTCCTTCCGGGATGGCATAAATGTCCCCGGAAAAATGAAAGGTTTTTAAGTAGGTAAGAAAATCCTCGTCAAAAATATTTAAACTCCTCAGGTAAGCAATATCCGCATCTGAAAAATGGAGATTTTTGATATATTCGATGACCTGCTCTAAGCCTGCGCATACCGCATACCCACCGTCGCAGGGATTCTTGCGGTAAAAGGCGTCAAAGACGGCAATGTCATGGTTGCCTGACTTAAAATAGCCCTGCATCATTGTCATCTCGTAGAGATCAGTCAGTAAAGTCAGATTTAAAGTACTCATAATTGCTACGCGTAAAATCGCGCACTCCTTTCTGGATTTTGCGGTCTGAAATAAGTATAGACTTATTATACGTAAAAATATACATTCTGCAAATTGTTTTATAAAATTTAAGAAAAAGGTCATTGTTTCAGCAGATGTCTTTTGCTATAATAGTTAAACAGATGAAAATGTGGCAGTACCATATTAAATTAGAAAAAACAGAGGAGACAGCAGGATGAGTGAAGAAAAGTTTGAAGAAAGTAATGCACAGACAGAACAAAGTTACAGTGATC
>SFOB01000281.1 GCA_004554075.1 Treponema sp. | reverse complement strand
TTTTCTCTTTGAAGGGATGATATTGAACTCTTCACGAATGAAATGGTTTTCACCACATTCCAATGTTTTTGGAGTTGAAGGGCAGACTTCTGCACAGAAACCGCATCTGATACAAGCAGCTTTATTAATTACTGGATAAATCAAACCAATGGATTCCTCATTGTCTGAATCCCTAACCAATTTGATTGCATTTGGTGATGGGCAAGATGCAGTGCAGCTTCCACAACCAATACAATTTTCCTTGATCACTTCAGGAAAATCCCGGAATCTGTCTGGCTTGTGTGCTATGTCTTCCTTGGATTTTGCATCGAAAAATCCATCAATCCAGGTTTTTCGAGCAAATTCATAAATATACCAAATAAGTGAGGACATTTCATTTCACCTCAAAGAAGTCTTTTACAGTAGATTTGCCAGTATCAACATCAGTTATAGCCACTCTTTCAGTACATGCTATGCAAGGATCTGATGACGCATAAGTAGCTACCGCATCAGCAACTGTTGCTACATCCTTAAGCATGTATTTTGCACAGGAGTCAATATTCATGATACTTGGAGTTCTGATTGAAATGCGCTTAATCAAATCTCCATTGGTTTCAGCCATATATCTTACTTCTCCACGAGGGGCTTCATTTCTCCATTCCCCGTATCCTGATGGAATGTCTACAGGAGTTCTTATATCTCCTTTAGGCATATTTTCAATTGCCTGTTTCACTAAATCAATAGATTGCTCCACTTCATAAAGCCTATTCAATGTACGAGCATAGTTATCTCCCTCTTTTCTCCAAATAGGCTTGAAGTCAAAATAATCACGATAAGTATAATGCTCTTCTCTTAAGTCATGCTTAAGACCAGAAGCTCTTCCAATAGGTCCTACAGCATGCCCTTTAATAGCTTCCTCTTTAGTCATCACTCCAACGCCTTTTGCCCTTAATGCAACGATTGGAGCCTCTTCAAATAATGATATATGCCTATCAAAGCCATCTTCAATTTTCTTTAAGTTATCGAGTATTGCATTGAAATGGCGCTCATCAGCATCCATTCGGACTCCACCGACAACATTCCATCCTAAATTGACTCTATTTCCAGTTAACAATTCAAGAGAATCCATTGCATATTCCCTTAATGCTAAAACATGCATAAACAGTGTCTCATGGTCAAGAGTCTTGAAGAATGTTGAATTTGCAAGCAAGTGGGATTGGATCCTGTCCAATTCATTTGTAATTACCCTTAAGTATTGGGCTCTTATAGGCGCTTGAACTCCAGAAATTGATTCTAAAGTTTCTGCAAAGGTTTGTGTGTGTTCGTATGAACAGATACCACAGATTCTTTCAGATAAGTAAATGCATTTTTGCCAGGCCTTGCCTTCCATAATCTTTTCAATACCTCTATGAACATAACCATAATCGATCTCAGCTTTAATAACCTTTTCACCTTCAGTTTTAAGTTTAAGTCTTAAAGGTTCTTTTAAACCTGGATGAATTGGTCCAATTGGTAATATCATAATATCTGACTCCTATTTACTTATCTAATTTTCATAAATCAACAATAAATATAATTTTTACAATAATATAATTCAAATAAATATATTTAATCTTCCCTAGCGTCTTGAGCTCTTCCTTTAGCTGCAAGAGCACCAGGAGCAACAGTTAAAACTGCCTCTAAAATTTCACTTGGCCTTGGAGGACAACCTGGAATAGCTGCATCCACAGGTATGAAGTCTGAAACAGGAGCAAGAACTCTTCCTCCCTCTTGAGCAAAGACATCTCCAGACTGTGGACAGTTTCCAACAGCCACTACAATCTTAGGTTCTGGAGTTTTTGCATAAATCCTTCTTAAATTGTCTCTCCATTGTTCTGTAACTGCACCAGTCACTAAAAGAACATCCGCTTCACGAGGATTATTGTGAACGTAAATTCCATACTGTTCAAGATCGTATCTTGGTGAAAGGAGTGCAACGAGCTCTACATCACATCCATTACATCCTCCACAGTTTACAATACAAACATGAATTGAACTTTTTCTCACAATATCTTTAAGTTTTTTAAGCATTTCAATTACCTTAAATCTCGTTCTTTATAATAATTTTATAAATATAATCTTTCAAATTATTCTCTCAATAATTCAACTATTTGTGCTCTACCTTCTTCTAAAGCATCCTCATACTTTTTGCCATGCTTTACTACATCTTTGGTTAATTGGTGGCAGATTCTATCAGCATCTTCATCAGATATTAGTTTAGCAACATCACTTAACCAGTAAA
>SFOB01000097.1 GCA_004554075.1 Treponema sp. | reverse complement strand
AGCAGTTTATTAAAATCACTATTACTTAAAACTGACTTTCCAACTGTGTTTTCTTCTATACTAAAATGCTTTGTGTAAGAAACCTTCATCTTAGGAATACCATTTTCATAGACAACAGAATCTCCACCCCCATCCATCAGATTTTCAGGATAAATCCCGCTTACAGAAGCAGATAAGTTTTGTGTATATCCCTTCACACTCCATTCAAACCAGGATATTTTTCCATCTGCTTCTGCTATAGAGTTAAAGAAAGATTCCTCTATAGAGACTTTTCTATCATCAATAAGACCTGACTGATTTGAAGCCTCTCTTATAGTTTCTTTTACAAGTTCCTCATCAGATGTCTTCTCATTCGCTTCTTCCCCTATAGTGCGTCCAGTATTTAGTCCAAAAAAGATTCCAGTAGCTGCAAGCAGTGTGCATACACATACGGTAGAATAAGTAAGCTTCCATTTTTTATCTACAAACAAGCGTTTCTTTTGCCATTGCCTTTTATTCTGGTTCATTTCAACAAATAAGCCAGTCCCAGAAAGAGATCTATTTCTTTCATATTCAGCAAGTTTATATTTATTAACTACATATACATCCGAACACAACCCGCTGCGTTTTATTTTTTTGATATTACTATCAAACGCAAATTCATCAGAAAAACATGGATGCAATTTTTCTAATTCAGAATTCAAAAACTGCTTTCTGCGTTTTCCAGCAGCAGATAAAAAAGGAATAATGATTTCATATCTTTCGTAATCATTTTTTTTAATTACATTATTAAAGTTTCTCATCATCTAATACCTGCCTTCTCCCATATACCTGGCCCTCTCCACAAGGGCCTTTCCAGCATCCCCAGACCAATGGATTTTCTACTTCTTCAGAAAATCCAAACTCAATATTCTCCAGTTCCCAAAGTTCGCCGCACACCCTTTTCCATTCATCGAAAGAAGAGAAACCTTCCCCGCGGCATAAGTTATAAAAGCTTTCAGATATAAAAACTAAAGAATCTGATCGTTTTCTAAGTTCTTCAATCTTTTTTTCGCTCCTCAAAATTTGAGAAAATAATCCATAAATAATAGAAGAAAAAAGAACTAGAATAAGCGAAAAACAAATCAAATCTGTATATCTCATTTATCTATTTTCAACGCCTCATCAGCTCCCGTTAGAGCAAGCTGATTTTTTATCTGAACAGAAGAAAAAGCCTGTGAATATTTCTTTTCGTAAAATCGAACTTTTGCCTTCTTTTCCATAGCTATTCCACCAAGCAAAAGGGCTGCAGTAGTAACACAAGCACCGGCCTTTAAAACTAATGAATTATTTCCATGAGCAGATGTCATCTGAACCTCCTTTTTCTCCCCAGTCTGAATCTTCTTTCCTGTCCGGTCCGAATGAGATAAGTACAAAGGGCAGACTCTCAGGAACCGCTGACGGCATAATGGAACTTTCAGAGCTGAGATACTTAAAACTGGTTCCCCATGGATCATTACAGGGTTCACTTTCAAGGTATGGTCCATCCCAGTTTTCTGGTACCGGATAGAGAACTGGTTTTTCCCATAAGGCTGCAAGTCCCTGTTCGCTTGTTGGAAATCTTCCGCAGTCAAGGAAGTAGGTTTGCAGGGCGCTGCTGTATTGCGCAATCTGACTTCTCGCTGCAGTTTTTCTCGCGGCGGAAATAATCTTGTTCGCCGAGAAGAGGCTTCCTGCCGTAAGTATCGCGCCGATTGCAATGACGGCCACAGTTTCGACATAGGTAAAGCCTTCTGCTTGATTTTCGAAGATATGGTTAAAACATCTTCCCGCTTTTTTCCAATAATTTTTGACCCCATAACAAAACCTCCTGACTTTTTTGTTAACAGTTTTTTCTTTCATATATTTCCTCCATCCCCTTGCTTAGATAAATTCAAAGCCAGTTATTACCGGCATAAAAAAAGTCATCAAAAGAACAAGAATGAATCCACCCGTAATGACAATAAAAAGTGGTTCAATCAAAGAAAGACAGATAGTTCTTTTTCTTTCGTTTTCTGATTTTAGATAGGCTGCCATTCTTCCAAATAAATCATTTTTACTTCCACCTGCATCTGCATAATAAAATGCTTCCTTAAGTTTAGAAGAATATAGACCGCCCTTATTCGTTTGACACTGAAATGCATTTTGCAGATCCATACCGTAAAGAAGTTTGAGTCTTGCATTTTCAAAAAGTTTTCCAATTCTGCTGGAAGGACCTGCAATCTGGACAGCACAGCCGACAGCTTCTGAAAGTTCAATTCCGCTTTGAAGCAAAAAATCAACTGCAGTAAAAGCTTCATAAAGTTTATTTTCACATAAGAGCCTTGCAATCAAAAAATACAATCCCGCACATGCAGCAATCAAAATCAAAACATATTGAACAAGCAATGACATATCTGAAGTCTTTGTATAAAAGCCGATAAAAAGGCTTGCTAAAATAGAAATCAAAACAACAAAAGTCGGATATACAGAAGCCCCTGCAAGTTTCCTTTTATATTCCGTCTCTCGTTCCAGTTTTTTTTGCAGATAAGTAAGAGCAGTTCTTAAGTCTCCATTCTGTTCTGCTATGGAAACAAAAGAAATATAAACCTCATCAAAAGAGATTTCTGGACAGCTTCTTAAAGCATTTGAAAACAAGCTTCCATTTTCCAGTGAAGTAAGAATAAACTCAGCAGCTCTGCTTACCCTGTTTGTTTTAGGCTTTGATTTCATAATTAGAAGACTTTGAGAAAGTGTATTTGTTTGCCTGACAAAAAGTTCATACAGCGCCTTTGTGAATTCCAGCATTTCGCGTCCTCCTTTTATAAAGCGGGATTACAGGCTTCTGAGTATTCTGATTCTTTTGAGTTTTCTGTTTTCTCTGATTCTTCTGCAAAGCCTGCATAGTTTCGCTAAGTATTTCACTGTAATTTGTTATATGATCCATAAGATTTTCCAGCTGCTCTTCAGTCATCTCTAGAACTGCTTTCTCACTAAACTTTTCTTTAGGAATAGCAAGATCAGCATAAAGCCGCATTTTTCCACCAAGAAGATTTAATTCCTGGCAAATAACAGCACGAAGAACTTCACACAAAACTCTTCTTTCTATGCCAAGATTTTCTAATCTGAACACAGCTTCTGCAGGGCTACCAGAATGAAGAGTGGCAAAAACAAGATGACCAGTAAGCGAAGCACGTATAGCAGCAGCTGCACTTTCTTCATCACGAATCTCTCCAATCATAATTACATCAGGATCCTGTCTGAAAAGATGATTCAGTGCTTCTGAGAAAGATCTGCTGCCTTCAACTTTTACCTGTGAAACTCCTGGAATAACATATTCTGGCGGATCTTCGAGACTTATGATTTTCAAGCTTCCGTTAAATTGTCTTTCAATCTCAACAAGAAGTGCCGAAACAGTTGTCGACTTTCCAGAACCCGTTGGTCCACAAACAATCACAAGCCCATTGTGCAGGCCTGTGATTCCTTCAGATCCACAAAGCCTTTCCAGCTGCATCCTGTTAAATCCAAGCTCTCCTAAAGCCAGAGGAATCCGACTCGTATCCAGGAGTCTTATTACAACAGACTCAGTACCCAAATATTGCTGCCCCACTACAGACATTGTTGAAACTCTCAAAAAGAAAGGAGCCTTAGTTCCATAAACAAAGTGACCATCCTGGCAGCGTCTGTTTTCTATCACATTCATTCCCGACAGAAGTTTAATTCTTTGTACGAGTTCTGCACTTCTTTCACTCTGAAGTTCCATAAGCAGTTCCAGTTTTCCGTTCACTCTAAGCCGTACACAATTTCCTTCAATATGGATATCAGTAGCAGCCCGCAAACGAGCCTCATTCAAAATACTGTCCAGGAGCAGAACAGCTGCAGCCTCCCGCTGATTTTTTCCTGAGTCTTCTTCAATTCTAGTGAGTGAACTTTTTTCTCCAGCTCTGTAAAGATTTGAAATACATTTTCTAAGCTGAGCTCTTGTTCCGCTTTCAAAATCAATTTTTATAAGGCGGTTAAACTCTTCAGGGCAATCCTTTATGCGTCTGATATTTTCAATGTGATTTTCAAAAGCTCTGGAAAGTCTTCCGCATACCAGAGCATCCTCTTTGTTCTCAACAAGAAAACGGATTGCAGCTCCCCTTTGTTCAAGAACCGCCACCCCGTTATACAAGCAGTATGCCGGCGTAAGTTTAAAATCATACCTGTTATTCATAAGCCTCCTCCTTAAAAGCTGCCAGCAGCTTCCAAAGCTTTTCTTCTGCCCATGAAAAATCGTCTCTGCCTTCAACAGATTCTTCAACCATGAAAGTCTCACCTGTAATATGCGGAACAAGATAAATAACCATCTGCATATTTTCCTGAGTCTTTGCCTTATTCTTAAAAAGATTTCCTAACAGGGGAATTTTAGAAATTAGAGGGCTGCGTTTTTCCTGACTACTTTCTGCTGTCTGTACTAAACCACTTAAAACAACAGGCTCTCCACTTTTTCCACAAACCTCAGTAGTCACAAGTTTTTCTGATGTTGGCGGTGGATTCCCTGTTGCAGCAGATGTATCATTCCCACGGCGAGAAACAGAAGCTGTTACTTTACTTGTAATCATTCCATCTCCACTAACCCAGCCAAGAACATCAAGTTTAATACCAGAAGCAATTTCCCGGGTTACGCCAGAATATATAGGCTTTCCGGTTTCAGGATCCAGATTATTATCTCTATAACGATAGGTGTTAGTATTTTGGAAATGAATCTCTTTTCCAGAAAGTCCATGCAGCGTTGTATCTGCATAGACTCTTGTCGTATTCTCTTCAATGGAAGACTGCAGTTCTGCAGCAAAGGTAAGCCCAAAAGAAGTTACAACATTCAGATTAAATCCCATCACTGAACCAAGAACTGCAGATACATCATTCCGGTCTCCAAGCGAAAGTCGTTTTACTCCAAAAGAAGAGGACCAGCTGTTCTGAGCTGTCTCGTCATACTGCAGAATCAAAAGATCATAACTTAATCTGACAATGGGCTTATCGTATACCTCAATCTGTGAACAAAAAGCCTCATAAGCTTCTTCTGATCCCTTAAAATACAAAGAAGAATCATCTGCTAAAAACAAAGCTCCACGATCAACTGAAGGTGGCAGGTGCTCCATAAGTTCTGCAGGTTTCAAATATTTCAGATTCACCACATAAGTGGAAACTTTAATATCTGCTTCACAAATCAAAGACTCAACTTCATTCTTCTCTCTCTCACTTGCATAACACAAAAAAGAATATTCATCCGGCAGCTGTATGATTTCCAGCTTACCAACTCGCTTCAAAACAAAGGTTAAAAAATCATGAGACTTAGTAAAACGCAGTGTAAATTTACGCCAGCTTCGTTTTCCACTCACAAGTTCATTTCGAACCTGTGGATTCGCAAAGATGTAGTAGATTTCATTTTCAAAGATAAAGTCAAACCCGCTCTGAGCACAAAGAATACGCAGAGAATCTTCAAAATTTCCACCGATAAAAACAGACCTCTGAATCTTACAATCTGCATCAGAAAGCAGGCAAAAAGACTTCGAAACACAAGCCCCTGAAAAAAGATATTCAACAGCTTCAGAAAACCTGCAGTCATCCACATCAACCCCAATCGCACCACCGTCAAGCATTTCGATCTTCACAATCCCGGATAAAGCCTCTTTACGTACCGAATCATTTCCAGAACCATTTCTTTTCACAAAATGATATCCGTTTTCATTCTGCACTACGCCATAAAATCCAAAACGTTTGGCAAGACAATCCATAAGGGCCGCTTCAGAAAGCTCTTTAAAACACACCGAAATCCTCTGTGCAGGTAAGGTCTCAAACGTAACCACACGCTTCATCACACCCGACAGTTTTTCCACAATCTGCACCGGAAGCAGATCATAAGCCTCAAGAGAATAACACCCTTTCTCCTCAGACACACGACACCTGCTCACAGTCCACACCCTGTCCTCACGTTTCACAAACAATCTGTTGCTCTTCAAGAAAGACTCAAAAGCCAGATCAAAGTTTCCGCCTGCAAATTTCAAATCACCTTTACCACTGACAGTGTCATCAGGCACAATCGAAATCCCAGTGTCCATAGACACCGCAAACAAGATATCTTTAATCTCACAATCCGAAAAATCCCATGAAAATATCGTCCCCTGCGCCACCGCAAAATGACAGTAAACAAATAGAAACACGAGAAGTCCAAGACCCTTTTTTATCTGTCCCCAGGAATTAACAAATGTCCGTCTCAAGATTTTTAACCTCCACCTATAAAGTAGAATTAATATGCGATTTTCTGCGAAATTTTGAAAAAAAAGTTAAAAAAAAGTGAAAATTTATGCGTTTTTTTCTCATTTTTTCATCTTTTTGCAATTTTTCCTCAAGGTGGGGGAAGTCTCCCCCTCGCTCCCAAGTCCTCGCTCCTTCTCTCGCCTGCAGCTCGCTCTCTCGCTGCGGTCTTGTCCGCTACCCCCTCTCCTAGGTAGGGAGCAGCCCTGCATTGCAGGACAAAAACTTATAACAATCATTCACTTCAACTTGAACTCAATTAATAAATTCATTAAAATTAAATTATCAGTTTGATTAATTAATTCTTAATTCAGGAGGCGTCCTATGGACAGTGGATCGAGTTATCCCATACGTTTAATCACAACAAAATGCCTCCTGATTCTGCATATCTAGTTTTTTCCCGTCAGAAAAATGTCAGTGAGGCCTCAAATCATTATTACGAGGGATCATTATGATTACATATTGGCAGCAAATTGACGGCCAGTTCACAAAGACCAAGAAAGAAGAAATCAATACAAAACTTCCGCTCTGGGTAGATGCACGCAATGTTACCCGTGATGAGACTACTTTACTGCAGGAAGAGTATCAGATTGAGCAGGATCATATTCTGGATATTCTCGACCCGGATGAGCTTTCTCGTATTGAAGACGGTGACTCTGGATATATCCTTACAATTGTCCGTGTTCCTTTTTATGACCCTACAGCAGAAACTCCTTACTTTACAGGACCGGTTGGTATTCTTGTAAAGGGAAAAACAATCATCACAATCTGCTGGACAGACTGCGAGGTACTTAAGGACTTTGGTGCAAACCGTGTGCGCAATGTACGTCTTAACGACTTTCCTTCATTCATCGTGCACATTATTAACCGCGCCAATTTGAACTTCCTCCGCTACCTTAAGGAAATCAACCGCCGTTCTACCAGCATTCAGAACGAGATGAGACTTGAAGTTGAAAACAAAGAAATTATCTTGATGCTTGGTTTGGAAAAATCTCTGGTTTACTTTACTACTTCTCTTAAGAGTAATTCTCTTCTTTTGATGAAAATGAAGAGCACCCGTCTTATTAAGTTTGATGAAGATGACCTTGATTTTGTTGAAGGCGTTACAATTGATAACAGACAGGCTATTGAAATGGCCGACACCTACGCAAACATTCTCTTTGGTGTAATGGATGCCTACTCTTCTGTCATTTCAAACAACTTGAACGTCGTAATGAAAAAGCTTGCAATCATCAACCTGGTAATGATGGCACCAACCTTTGTAACAAGCTTCTTTGGTATGAACTTTAAGCTGCCGTTTGATGACCTGCCGGGTTATGTTCCGGTTCTCATTGCAACAATAATCTGTCTTGTTTCGGTATTCCTCTGCAGCTGGATGCTGAACTTTAACCGCGAGACTGTAGGCGCAATCCGCAAGGCAAAAAAAATGAACCGCAAGCAGCAGCGCACGGTCCGCGCAGAGACAAAGAAATTACATAAACTGGAAAAGAAACTTAAGTAAGCCTAAAATCGAAAATCCGTTAAAAAACGAGCCGACAGGGGCGTTTTAGGATTATCGAAAAAATGGCTCAGAGGCAAGCTGTGCTTGCCGACTTTAGCGTACGCTGCAACAAATCCTGAAGCCCATATAATTATAGCATTCATTAGGGTCGTAGCTGTAGCGGTCGCCGGCGTAGAGGAACATTGTGTACTCAGACCAGCTGCCGCCGCGGCTTACACGCTCAAAGCCAACCTTTGGACCATACTGATTTTCTGCTGTATAGTCTTCGAACCAGTCCCAGCAGAATTCAATAACATTTCCGCTCATATCATAAAGACCGGCTGCATTTGCGTTACCGCTTGCAGGGTAAGTCTGTTCACCCGGCTCAAAAGGAAGACCTGCAGTTCCTACATTATGAGAGCCGTCTGAGTTTTCACAGGTCCAGGCATATAAAAGACCTTCCTCTGCTTCTTCAGAAACCTGACCACTTACAAGGTCGCCGCGCTGAAAGCCCACACGAGTTTTTCTTGCTGCATACTCCCATTCTGCCTCAGTTGGAAGGCGGAAACCGTTACACTCCCAGTCGCAGTCGCATAAATCGCAGGCCGCAGTATCGGCAGAATCGCGGATAACCTCACCGTTGTATGTGTAGCAAGGCCTTCTCCCGCGCAGCTCACTCAAAGCATTACACCAGACAACCGCATCATACCAGTTAATCATAGTAACCGGCTGCGCGTAATTTTCGTCCGTAGGTGCAGCTCCCCGTTTTCCGTTAGAGCCGCCCTGTCCCGGATTTGCAAAATTGTAGCCGATTTTTTCTGCCTTAACGCGAACCGAATGCCAGAGAGTATAAGTTGTTTCGAATTTGTTTATAGAAAAAGGAGCGAGGTCCCGTTCGGCAGTATAGGCCTGAGTGTCCTCGCCAATTGTATATTTAAGATTATTTCTGAAGGTAACAAGGCTGATGTGTGAAAAAGAAGAAGACTGTGCAAAACCGCCTGCCATCATCAAAAATGAGGATAAAACAAAAATCGCTTTTTTACAGTTCTTTCTCACTCTCACACTCCTTGCTATGACTTACAATTTACACAATTCTGTGTTCTTTACCTTCCAGCCGTCGCCGTCTTTTTCAAGATCCAGCCAGGCATAAGTTTTTGCCTCGCCAAGGCTGCCAGGGTTAATCACTACAGTATCACCGATTTTTTCAATATTGGCACCTTCGTGAATATGACCGCAGACTACAGCAAGCGGCTTATTCTCTTTAATGAAGTCTGTAAACTTCTGGCTGCCAGCATGATGCTCACCGTCAAAAGAGTCAATCTTTTCTCCAACAGGTGGATTGTGACTAACAAGAATCAGGCTCTTCC
>SFOB01000280.1 GCA_004554075.1 Treponema sp. | reverse complement strand
AAAGGTAAATGCATTACAGATTCCCCAGTCATTACACTCATTCCAAGTAGCTTGATGTACTCTTTGCCACTTGTACTCAATTCTGTAATTGCAATTGATTTCAAGTCCTCATCTGTAATGCATTTACCTTTATCGCCAAGTGTTTTCACTTGATTGTAAATGTTTTCGAATTGCTTAGGACTTACCTCTATATTGAACTCTTCCAATTTGGACTTTATTCCAGCATGGCCGGTATGCTTTCCAAGGGCAATTCTTCTTTTGTGACCTACAAGTTCAGGGGGAATAGGTTCATATGTGGAACTGTTTTTCAATATTCCATCTACATGGATGCCTGATTCATGAGCGAATGCATTTTCCCCAACTATAGGTTTTGTAGGAGGCATCTTTATACCTGTAATGGATCCTATGAAATTGGAAGTGTCATAGAGTTTAGTTGTATCCACACCGATATTTGCTTCATAAGCAATCTTTAAGCTCACTACAAGTTCCTCTAGAGAGGTGTTTCCAGCTCTCTCACCGATACCGTTAATTGTACAATGAGCCTGATTTGCACCTTCTTCAATACCAATGATTGAATTTGATACTGCAAGTCCAAAGTCATTGTGGAAGTGAAGGCTTATAGGAACATTGATTTTCTTTCTTAAGATCCTTATCAAATCTCTTGTAGTGGATGGAACTAGAATTCCTACAGTGTCCGGTACATTTATTATGTCTGCTCCTACACCTTCAACCCCTTTGTAGAATTCTATTAGGTAATTAAGTTCTGTTCTTGTAGCGTCTTCAGCTGAAAATTCCACAGTAAGCCCATGGTCTTTAGCATATTCAACCGCTTCAATAGCTTGATTCAATATTTCCTCTTTTGACTTTTTCAATTTATAGTCTCTATGAAGTGGGGAAGTTCCAATAAACAAATGTGCATATGATAAGTCAGAGTCGATCACTGCATCGATATCCTTTTTCAATACTCTTGCAAGACCGCATAAATTGGATTTGAATCCTAATTCCACCATTCTTTTAGCAGCCTTTCTTTCACCTTCTGATACAGTTGGAAAACCCATTTCTATGGTGTCCACTCCAAGCTCATCCAGCTTTTGAGCTATCTTAATTTTCTCATCTACTGTTAAAGCGATGCCTGGAGCCTGTTCCCCATCCCTTAAGGTTGTATCAAAGATTCTGATCTTATCAGGAATCTTCAATTCTTCCTTCACAACATCAATGTTTATTGCATTCATTTTTCCCTATCCTTTTTTGATTTAATAAGTTAATATCTATAATAAGTATAATGTATACTCTTAATTTTTTATTTTTTAGTATTTATTATTTTTAGTATTCTTAATAATTGTCTAAAGCTGACTGGTAGTTACCATCCAATTTAATGTATGGTTCAGCTCTTTTTACAACAACCCCAATTCTTTGAAGCTCTTCCAGTTTCTTGAATGGTTTGTTTTTGCGTATTGCCATAATTTTCCTTGCAGATTTAGGGCCGATTCCTGGCACTCGTATAAGTTTTTTATAGGAAGCGTAGTTAATTTCTACAGGGAAAATGTCCATTTCCCTTGCAGCCAATATCTTCGGATCTTCCTTTAAGGATAATTTGTCATTCTCATCAAATACAAGTTCCTTCACATCAAACTTATAATCGCTTATCAAGGCATCAGCATGATAGAGTTTTGCAGTTCTATCTGTATTGCAGGATTCCTTTTTCTCAAATTCTGTTCCTTCTACAGGTGAAAATGCACTGAAGTAGCTACGTCTCAAGTCCACTTTCTTATACAGGCTTTCCATTCTTTTAAGGATTTCAAGGTCTGTTTCATCATTTGCACCTACAATCAATTGTGTGGTATGGCCGGATTTTGCAAAGCTTGGATTCTTTCTAGCTATTTCATTCATCCAATCAAGCCTTTTTAGAATATCCTTGTTGTAATCCTTTGTGCTTGTGATTTCATTAAGGCCATCTTTTGTAGCGGCTTCAATGTTTAGGCTTACCCTATTTGCCAAACTCATTGCCCTTCTGATGGAATCCTTTGATGCACCAGGAATGATTTTAAGATGTATGTAATCATCATATCCATAGTCCTTTCTTAGTATCCTTGCAGTCTCTATGGTCTTTTCCATCGTGTTGTCTATTGTATCTCCAATTCCGGAACTTAAAAATAGACCATTTACATAACCGTTGTTGTAGTAGTGAAGGAATGCTCTTGAAAGCTCTTCAGGACTTAATTCAAGACGGGTGAAATTGCGTTTGCTTTGGTTTATGCAATATTTGCAGT
>SFOB01000096.1 GCA_004554075.1 Treponema sp. | reverse complement strand
GGGTGACATGTCATACTGTCACGCTGAACTTGTTTCAGCATCTATTCCGCTTCGTAATTCTGACCTGTAAACAGCTTAAACTGTTCATAGGCCTGATATTCAAGCATTTTATAACCATTGCAGACACGGCAGCCTGCAAGAGTAGCCCTTCTCATAACCGGAGTTGTAGAAGGCTCGTAAACAATATCAAATAGCAGCTCATTACCGCGGAAATCATAAAAATAAATCGGATCATTTTCGCTGCTTGCAGGACCTTCTGCATTCATACCAACAGATGTAGTCTGTACAATAAGAGTTGAATATTCATCAAGCTTAGAAATGCAATGAGGGTCAAGCTGACAGTAATTAAAGCCATATTTTTCTGCAAGCTGGGCAGCAGTTTCAATAGTACGATTGAAAATACAAACCCGGGCACCCATCTGCTTCAATACATAAACAATAGCCTTTGCAGCTCCACCGGCACCAATTACAGCAACCTTCTTATGCTTAATCTTTACTGGTCCAAGGAACTCTTCAAGAGCGCGGCGGAAGCCTGGAGCATCTGTATTATAGCCAAGCCATTTATTATTCTTTCTTACAAGAGTATTACATGCGCCTATCTGAGCAACCTCCGGCGACTGCTCATGAATGTAGTACATTACAGATTCTTTATGAGGAACGGTAACAGAAAGACCTTTTACTCCAGCCCCCTCGCAGAAAGACAAGGTATCAGAAATCAGCTGAGAACGGAAAGGAATGTAAACTGCATTAAGTTTTTTTGCAGCAAAACCTTTATTATGAATCTCAGGACTTGAAGTTTTAAGCAGCGGCCAGCCGGCAATTCCAAAAAGTTTTGTATCCTGATTAATAGACTTAAAATGATACATTTCATTTATCGTAACAGGATCTATATGACCAATTGCTTTTGTATTTTGAATTACTTCTTCTGGTGAAACGTATGTAAGGAATGAGTTTGTACGGCTGGCAAGAACACGAGAAGGAAAACCAGATGGTCCCATTGCACAGAGAATATGCTCGTACTGTGTCATTGCCTCACCTTCTTTCAAAAGATTCAATACATCAGAAAGTGAATTCGGCATAAAAGCAATTTTCGGAATCTCGTAACCGGTTTTGCGCATAATATCACAGCGCTCACGGATATTCAAAATAGGCTCGTTCATACTATGGCAGCTTCGGATAATACGAACACCAAAGGCCATAGCCGCATCCTGAATGCTTGGAATATGAAAGTCCTCTTCAAAATCTACAAAGGCAAAGTTCTTTGATTTATCAGGATTTGCAAAAGCAAGGGCACGGGCAAAAAGATTTGTACGGGCAAAGTCGCCGCCGGTAAACTGACCACCGTCAATATCACGGCGGATAGTAAGAATACAAGGCTGATATATCATGGCAGGAAAGCGGCGGGCATTAAGCTGCTCATCTTCATTAAGATGGTCAACCCGCAGCTCTACTAAATCAATATATTTTTCATACTTTTTTACAAGCTTAAGATCTTCATCAAGAGTCTTGCCTGTAAGCGTCATACATATCAGCGGCTGATTCATTTTTTAATTCCTAGTTTATAGTCTTTTTAGAAACTACCTTATTTACTACAGTAAGCTCAAGTGTAGTTCCCTTAGGAACTGCGTATGGTACAGTTACATTTCCACCCGGATGACTAAAGCTGAGCAGAGTATATGAATTACCTTCTGCAGGGTATGCTTCAATCTTCATTGGAACCGGATATGGATAATCTGGAACCTTTGCTTCATAGATTCCGTACATATTGTCATTATATTCACCAGATGGAAGAGCCATTTCAAGAGTAACGCGGGTGTAATTTGGAACAAACTCATCATCAAAGGCCTGCTGGTCTACAACAGTACCTGGCTTTTCATCACCAGAAGCCTTATGATATGTAATATCAAATACAAGCTTGCTTCGTGTAATTGTCTGAAGAAGGTCATTTACACTCTGACCAATAAGATATGGAGCCTTTGTGTTTTCGTAATTTGGACCACGGCTTACTACAAGCTGAACTGTAACAGGTTCAGAAATCTTTGTACCTGCAGGAGGATCCTGTTCAAGAATAGTACCCGCATCAGATGCATCCGGCTTATACTCAGGTTCTGCAAGAACGATAAGAGGCTTTGTCTGGCCGGCAAAAAGAGTCTGAAGCTTCATGCGAAGATCTTCAATATTCATGCCTGTATATTCATCAACCTTGTCTACAATTACACCGCGGCTAACAACAAGTGAAACACGGCTGTAGCCTTTTACGATTGCGCCGGCATCTGGAGACTGATCAAGGATAGTTCCCTCATCACCAGGTATGTCTGAATAACGGAGGCTGATTTTTGGATAAAGCTCTTTTACCTGCATTTCAAGCAGGGCATCTTCAAGATTTTTCCCGATAACATTTGGAACAAGAACTTTTTCCGGTCCCTGAACGTTCATAAAGAAAATGGCAAATGCGGCAAAGCACATAAGGGCAAAAGCGCAAAGACAGATTCCAAGAAAAGCAGGAATGCTTGTTTGAAATTTTTCGTAAGATTCAGAAAACTTTACTGTAAGATTTGGCTTCTTTTTATTCTTAAAGATATTTTTGATTTTTGAAGTTCCAGATTCGTTTTCCTTTTCAATTTCGTAATCTTTGTAATCGTCCATATTATCCTCTATATATAAAACCTGATTTTTCTATTGTAGCACGGTACCAAGAAAATTTCTCGCACCATTCATAAAACTTTTATAATCCATTATATTCTTTCCCTGACGCTGAAGTTTTCTGATTGCTAAAAGGCCATTTCCTGTCTGAACAAGTATGCCATCAGCTTTTGAAAAATCCAGAACTTTTCCTGCATCCTCATTTCCTGGCTGACCTTCAAGAATTTTAGCTTCAAGGATTCTAAGCGGAGCCCCGTTTTCCATACACCAGCAGCCAGGCTCCGGATAGTAGGCACGGATTTTTGCTTCAATTACAGAAGCAGGTTCGCTCCAGTCAATTTTTGCATCGTCCTTTGTAATGATTCCTGTATAAGAGGCTTCTCCAGACTGTGGAGTACCGGCAGGAAGTTTTCTGCCGGCTGCAGTTTCTTTTATAAGATCGCAGATAAGACGGGAACCTTCTTCTGCTGAATAATTCAAAAGAGATTCTGTAGTCTCTGTGCCATTAAGATCAACATGAGTCTGGGCAAGAATATCACCTTCGTCCATTTTAAGGCTGAGAGACTGTACTGTTACGGCAGTTTCTGTATCACGATTTAAGATTGCTGCAGGAACAGGTGTGCAGCCACGGTATTTTGGCAAAAGCGATGGATGAAGATTGATTCCCCCCATAGGGAAAAGAGCTAAAAACTTTGGTCCGAAAATATGACCATAAGCAAAGCTTACCAGAAGGTCTGCACCAAGCGGGCTGATTGCCTCACGTGCAGCGCCATCCAGATGCTCTGGTGTAAAAACCGGAATCCCCTTCTCTGCCGCATATGCAGCAACAGGTGTTGGAATAAGATCCTTGTGACGACCTTTAGCAGTTGGCGGATTTGACAGAACACCTGCAATCTGAAAATCACAGGCGCTTTGAGCTTCAAAGAGACCTTCCAGTGTTATACGAGCCGCATCCGGGCTTCCTGCAAAAACAATCTTAATCATTTTGCCTTTTTAGCTTCCTTAGCGGCAAGCTTAGCCGCAATCTTGCGGGCCTTGGCTTCCTTTTCACGGGCTTTTTCTGCAGCGCGTTCAGCTCTTTTTTTGAACTGAGCTTCTGTCTTTTCTGCAAAATCCTTATCACCGCGGTCTATATACAAAATACCATCAAGGTGGTCGTATTCATGCTGAATGATGCGGGCAAGAAGTCCGTCTGCTTCCAGAGTAAAAGGACGGCCCTTTTCATTGATAGCCTGAACAGTTACTCCTAAAGGGCGGGTAATTGATTCATAAACCTGAGGAATACTCAAACAGCCCTCTTCATATTCACCAACCTCTTCCGAAGTTTTGATAATCTGAGGATTAATAAATACACGCTTAACATCATCATCTGCCATGGCAACAAACATACGGAGGCTTAAGCCAACCTGAGGGGCTGCAAGGCCTACTCCGTTTGCTTCGATCATGGTTTCAAACATGTCTTCTGCAAGCTTTCTGATTTCATCATTTACTTCAGGAACAGGCTCTGCCTTCTGACGCAAAACCTCTTCGCCAAGCTTTGTTATTTCAAGAATCATTTTTCACCTCTTATGCGGGCTGCACGGGCATGTCCTGCAAGACCTTCACTGTCTCCAAGATATCCGGCAGCAGCAGTTGATTTAAGAGTTCCAGGCTTACCCTTTTCTGCGCGCAGAGTTGTTACAGTCTTAAGGAACATTCTTACGCTGAGGCCACCTGTGTAGTGAGCTGCTCCCGAAGTTGGAAGTGTGTGGTTAAGGCCGGCGGCATAATCACCAAGAACCTCTGCCGAATAGTGACCAATAAAGAGAGAACCGTAGTTGTGAACAGCCTTTTCTATCTTATCGCGGAGAGCACTCTTATCCATTGCAATTTCCAGGTGTTCCGGAGCTTTCTTATTTGCAATTTCAATTGACTCTTCCAGTTTTTCTACAATGATGATTTTTCCGTAAGTATCAATACTCTGGCGGGCAACAGCCTTTGTTGTAAGAGTTTCAAGCTGATTTTCAATAGCCTCGCTTACCTTTGAAGCAAAATCCATATCATCAGTTACAAGAACCGGCTGGGCAACAACATCGTGTTCTGCCTGAGCCAGAAGATCTGCTGCAACCCATTCAGGATTTGCAGACTTGTCGGCAATAATCATAACCTCTGTAGGTCCTGCAATCATATCAATTCCTACAACGCCATAAACAGCTTTCTTTGCTGAGGCTACAAATTTATTTCCAGGTCCAACGATTACGTCTACCTTTGGAACGCTTTCTGTACCATAAGCCATGGCGCCGATTGCCTGAGAACCGCCTACTGCGTAAAGGTGATTTACACCGCAGATATAGGCAGCGGCCATAATTCCTTCATCAGCATAAGGTTTACCGCCTACAAAAGCCTTTCCAGGAATTCCGCTTCCAGATTTTCCGGCCTTTACCTTGTCATCCGGGTGAACACGAGGAGGTGTACACATAATCACATTTGGAACACCGGCTGCAACGGCTGGAGTTACTGTCATGATTACTGTAGAAACCAGAGGGAAACGTCCGGCAGGAACATAACAGCCTGCTGTATCTACAGGGATTGTTTTCTGACCGGTAAAAAGACCCGGTTCAAGTTCTTCTTCAAAATCCTTAAATGACTTTTTCTGAAGTTTTGCAAAGCGGAGAGCAAGATCGTGAGAATAAACGATTGCATCGTAAACATCGCGCTTTTCTATTCTAAGTTTTTCTGCGGCAGCCTGAAGTTCTTCCTGAGGAACTTCAAACTGAGCAGGAACTGCAACATCAAACTTCTGACCATAAAGACGGAGAGCAGCGTCTCCGCGTTTCTGAACCTCTTCGAGTACCGAAGTTACAACCTCGTTTGACTCGCCAAAGGCACGGCCCTTAAAAAAGTCGGGCTCGACATCTGCATATTTTTCTATTTTAATCATTTGTTTATTTCTCCTTGTGACGTTTGTCCAACTCGTCGTACACGTCTTTCCAGGTTACGCCTTCTTTGTACATCAGTACGTTTACAAAATATATAAGGTCGGCTGCTTCCCAGATTACTTCGTCGCGGCCATCTGCCTCGCAAAGTTCTTCTGCTTCTTCCTCTACCTTTTCGCGAACACGCTTTGCATCCAGGGTTGCAGTATAGCTGCCAGGTTTTGGATTTGCAAAACGGTCTGCAATAATATTGTAAAGGCGGCCCATGCTTGATTTTTCGCCAGGGTCACTTGTAAAGCAGGTCCAGCTTCCGGTATGGCAGCTAGGTCCAATAGGAAGAACTGTAGCAAGAATACAGTCGCGGTCGCAGTCGGCACGCATACGAACTAACTGCAAAAAGTTTCCGCTTGTCTCGCCCTTTGTCCAAAGCTCGTTACGTGAACGGCTCCAGAAGGTAAGCTTACCACATTCAAAGCTCTTGCGAACTGCCTGCTCATTTGCATAGCCCTGCATAAGAACATCCCCGTTTACACTCTGTGCAATTACAGGAATCAAAGGCATCTTTTCAAAATCAAGGCAGGCAACAAAAGAATCTGTAAGATTTACCTTATTTGTATAAAGAGCCATTCCAAGCTGAACATCACAATGAAGCTTTTCAAGCTCTTTAATTTCTTCAACAGAAGAGATACCGCCTGCAGCAACTACACGGCAATGGACAGCCTCGCGAAGCTGGCGGACATAATCCATATTAGTTCCCTGCATGCAGCCTTCTTTTTCAACACAAGTAAAAAGAAGCTCAGAACAGAATTTTTCTGCCTGCTTAGCACCTTCAATCAAAGGAATATCAACAGTTTCGGTCCAACCCTTTACAGCAATTTTTCCGTTTATTGCATCTACTGAAATAATGATTCTGTCTTTACCGATTGCTGCAGCCAGTTCATTCAAAAAGTCTTCGTTGAGAACCGACTCGCCAGGCTGAGGATTAGATTTCCATGCGCTTGAACCGATAATAACTTTTTCTGCGCCAAGGCTGATAAGCTCGCGGGCGCGTTTTACAGTGCGGATTCCTCCTCCTGTACGAACGTTTCCATGATGGAGAAGTGATTTCAAAAGAGGGGTATTTACAGTGTTTCCCTTTGCATCAACATTTCCAAGTGCTGCATCAAGATCAATTACAGCAACTTCGCCATACATGTCAAACTGGCTGATAAGTGCGTCAGCGTCATCGCGCTGCAAAACCAGTTCCTTGCCGTTCTTAAGCTGAACGACATGTCCGTTTTTCAAATCAATAGAAGCTATTACCATAGTGAGATATTACCAAATTTTAAGACTTTATACAAATAAATTATTATATAGAAGATATCTGTTAAAGAACGCCGCTAAAAAAAAAGACTGCCGGGAAAGGAGGAAAACGGCAGTCTTTAATTATGGAGGTATTTTTTTTTCTAGTATTTCGTTGGTGTTCACTAATATAACCACCCCAGGGGTAACAGGTTACAAAAAAAATTAAAAAATTGAGAAAAAACATTTCTTTATTTTTTACTTAATTTTAGTTATAATTTACTTATGGCACAAAAGAAGAAAGTAAGATTATCAGATATTGCAGCAAAACTTAATATAAGTACCGTTACTGTTTCCAAAGCTCTTGCAGATAAAGAAGGTGTTGGAGATGAACTTCGCCAGCAGATAAAAGAGATTGCAGAGCAGATGGGATATCAGATAAAAAAATCAAATACTGTTAGCCCAAACCTCCAGCGCACAAACGGCACCGGTAACATCGGCATTCTGATTCCTTCAAGATTTTTTTCCCCGGATGTTTCTTACTACTGGCACATTTTCAATGCACTTTCTACAGAACTTTTGAGCCGCGGCTACTACAGCATTATGGAGCTTCTTACTGCCGAAGATGAAGAAGCACATACCCTTCCCCGCCTTATCAGCGACAATAAGGTAGACGGCCTTATTATTCTTGGCCAGACCAGCGACGCATATCTTGAAGAGCTGAATAAAAAATATCAGACCTTTATTCTTTTTGATTTTTATTCTGCAAAGCTGCAGTACGACAGCGTTTCAAACGACAACTACTTCTGCTCTTACCTTATGACAGATTACGTAATTTCCCAGGGGCATAAGAAAATCAGATTCGTAGGAAACTTTGGTGCCACCACTTCTATTTCAGACAGATTCATGGGCTTTCAGCGTGCAATGCTGGAACACAAGCTCAACTGCCAGGCTGAAGATATCATAAACGATAGAGACGAAAACGGCAGGCTCATACAAATCAACTTACCGCCGGCAGAAAGCATGCCTACAGCCTTTGTCTGCAACTGCGACGAAACTGCAGCAAACCTTATTCAGACTCTGGAAGAAAAAGGCTACAAGGTTCCTCAGGACATTTCTGTTACCGGCTTTGACAACTATCTGCCCCAGAAGCAGACTCCGGTTGAACTCACTACTGTATACATTAATCCGGAAGATTCCACCCGCGTTGCGGCCGAGCTGATTATCAGTAAGATTACAGGCCTGCCATATATAAAAGGCCGCCACTTGTTAAGCGGCAGCCTTGTTATTAGAAATTCAGTTAGGACTCTATAACGATTTTATAAACTCATAAATCCGCTCTGCAGCCTTTTTATGAGTCAAAGGTCCCGGGTGTCCTCTTGAGCCCTTGTCTTCATCAGCCTTTTCAAGTTTATCCATACCTTCAAGTTCAAGCGGATATACGTTCATATCTCCAGAATCTTTTATATATTCTTTAATCCCCTGCTGAATCAAAGCAGGCACAATATCAATTGGAATCATTCCCCAGGTCCAGATTATCTTAGACTTAGGATTATATCTTCTGATTTCTCCAAGGAAGCGTTTTACTTCAGCGACAATGGCCTGACCCGCAACTCCGGCAGCACCCCTTCCATCATCCTGACTCTTAAAACCTGAATTATCATTTGTTCCAAGATTCAAAATTACATAATCAGCTCCAGTGTTGTAAGGAACTACATCACAGGAACCCATTGCCTGTTGCTGTTCACCATTAAGCACACCGCAAACCTGCTGATAGTACATAGGGATACTGGCTGTAACATCTCCGTCCCAGCCCCAGCATAAGCCCCAGCCACATTGACTGATTGTAGACCAGTCTGCATTCATCTTTTTAGCAAGCTGAGCCGCATAGGTTTTACTTGCACAGAACCACTGGGTAATCCATTCCATTTCATCAGGCTTTCCGGCAAGACCTTCACCAGAGGTAATACTGTCACCAATGAATTCTATTTTGCAGACATGTGGTTTTGGACTACAGAAGAGGCCTTCATCATCAAGTCTGAGCCCTGTAATCTTAAGCTCATGCAGATGATCGCCAGGCATAGGCTGAGTATCTTTTATAATAGAAATAAGATTTTCTTTTTCAGGATTCAAATTGCGGGCAAGGCAAACCCAGGTTGGTCGCTTAGGAGCAATAAAGCGGGAAATCTGATAGCCGTTTACTTCAATTGCAAGCCAGATTTCATGTACGTCATAATTGCAGGAAATCTCTGCCCATACCTCGCGGGCCATCACGGTCTGCGTGGCA
>SFOB01000279.1 GCA_004554075.1 Treponema sp. | reverse complement strand
TGGACCTTGGATTTTGTAAATAAGGGTTACAAGTCTCAAGATATTCTAGAGCAATGTGAAAAATTGGATAAGGCAGGGATTGAATATTGGCTAACATTCTTGAATGGGTAGCTGGTCAGTCCCATACAAAAGAGCATGCTCTAAATTCTGCAAAGATATTCAGTCAGGGTAATCCTACCGTCGTAGGTACAGGAGGGCTTGTCTTATTTGAAGGAACCGGTTTATTGGGATTGTATAGAAAAGGCAGATTCCAGCCATTGTCTGAGAAGGGACTTATGGAAGAGTTGAAACTTTTCATTGAAAATCTAGACTTTGATGGCAGATTTATCACTCATCATACAATTTCAATGGATTTGAATAATGTGAATTTTAGAGAAAACAAGGAAAACATATTGAAATCTCTTCAATACGGCATTGAAAATTTTGATTTGGACAAGTTATCTGAAATCAGATCAAGCAAAAGAGGTTTGTAATAAGAGGATTTCTAATAAAGTGAGTTGTAATAAATGGAGTTGTAATAAGGTGATTTGATGGATATTGTAGCTATTATGGGTTCTCCAAGAAAGCATGGAAATACAGACATGCTATTGGATGAAATGATTAAAGGTGCAGAAGAAAAAGGACATAATGTCAAGAAGTATTATATCAGTGATTTGGAGGTTCATCCTTGCCGTGCATGTGGAGTTTGCATGCAAGGAAAAGATTGTGTCCGTGATGATGGGTTAACAGTAACTCATGAAATCGCAAAGGCAGATGGGCTCATTGTTTCAAGCCCTATCTATTTTGGCCAAATGACTGGTGCATTGAAGGTTCTCATTGACAGGTTTTATGGCATAACACACAATCCTTTGATTCCATTATCCGGTAAAGTTGTGCTTATTTTCACTCATTTAGGTCCTGAAGGATATTATGACTCTTACATTGGGCTTTCAAAGATACAGCATTTCATGATGAATATGGGTTATGAAGTGATGGATGTCTTGGATGTTGGAAGTTTAGGTGATGTAAGGACTCAGCCAAAAAATTGAAGGAAGCTTATGAAATTGGAAAAAGGTTCTAATCCTCAGTTATTTAATTAAATTGAAAATTAGGTGCCGAATTCCTCTCTCACTTTCTTGATTGTATATCTTGCAAAGGAGAAGTTTAAGATACTTGCAAGGATTCTTCCTGTTGCAAGGCCTGTCCAAATACCGACGAGTCCCCATCCTAATGCTATTCCGAGAGTGTATGTTGCGGTAACTGTAAAGATTACTTCTCTGATGATTGTCCACATCAAGCTCATGGTTCCCTTACCCATTCCTTGATAGAGGAAACTTGAAGTCATTCCCGCTCCAGTTAGTGGAAGGCAAAGGCTAGCTATTCTCAAGAATCTTGTAATCTCTGGAACTAAAACCGCTGTTTCTTTTGTGTATGCAAACAATGTTGCAAGCTGTGGTGCAAATGCAACAAGTATTATTGTAACAGCTGTTCCAAATGCTACACCAAATTTAACACCATATAAATGAGCCCTTGATAGATAATCTCCGTTTTTAGCACCATATGCGCTTCCTGAAACAGCAGCAACTGCACTACCTATTGCTGTAAGAGGCATTATTGCAAAGAGGTATAACCTTTGTCCTGAAGTGAATGATGCAATACCGTATTCTCCTCCAATTGTTGAGATGAAAACCAGATATAAGCTTACTGCAAGGGACATCATGAACATGTCCATAGATGCTGGAATTCCTACCTTCAAGATGTCTTTAGTTATTTTTAAGTCGAATTTAAACTCTTTTAAGTTGACATTCACATAGGTGTCCTTTTTGATTAGTATCCAGTACAGGATTACTGATGCAGATCCAAGAGCACTTACAATTGTTGCAAGGGATGCTCCTGCAGAACCTAAGCCCATTACATAAATGAAGATAGGGTCAAGAATGGCATTAAGGACTACAGAGACAATCATTGCATACATTGCCCTTTTCATATCACCTTCACCACGAAGGATACCGCTTCCTCCGTTACCGAACATGAATGCAATAAGGCCTAAAAATAGAGGGGTTCCGTATTTAATACCTTCAGCAAGGTTTTGTCCGCTTGCCCCATAAGTTCGAAGCAAAGGTTCCTGAACGGATAATAGGATTACTGTAAGTATGATTGAAGCCACTAAAAATATTAAAAGAGAATGTGCTGCAGATTTATTGGCACCTTCATGGTTTTTAGCTCCTACAAAACGACTTATACTACTTGTAGCACCACTTCCAAGACCTACGCTCACACCATTCAATATCA
>SFOB01000278.1 GCA_004554075.1 Treponema sp. | reverse complement strand
ATCTCTTTGAAAAGCATTCCAGAAAATTCAGGAGATAATTTTTATATTGAAAATAATTTTTTAATTATTTTTAATTTTTAAATTATTATCAATTTTTTATTTTAATATTTTTAATTTATTTAATTTTTAGCTTTTTCTTAAGCTCTTTTATTTCAATATGTGGGTTAACTATGAGTTTTGATTATGATGTCACTATCATTGGAGCAGGTCCTATTGGTTCTACCTTGGCTTATGAATTGGCTAAAGAGAATATTAAAGTCTGCCTAATAGATAAAAAGAAAGTAATAGGTTTGCCCTTGCAATGTGCAGGCATAATCAATAAAAGAGTTTTGGATGTCAATCAATTTCCAGATGGATTAATATTAAATAATGTTAAAGGTGCTTTTTTACACAGTAAGAATCATAGTTTAAGCGTTTCTAAAGAGGAAGACCAAGCATTGATAATCGATAGGGTTGCTTTAGATCAATTCCTTTACAAGAGAGCTATTGAAAACGGTGCCCATTCTTATTTGTCCTCTAAAGTTGTAGCTATTGATGATGTGGAAGGAAAAGTCACATTCCAAAATGAATCAACTGAAAAAAGCATCAAATCCAAGATTATTGTAGGTGCAGATGGACCTCTTTCAATTGTTTCTTCAGCATTTGGAAATGATTTTGATTATTATTGTGCAAGCCAATATTTAGTTAAAATTGAAGAGGACAACAATCAGATGTCCTTTGTAGACTTATATGCCTATGGAGATTTATTCCCCGGATTCATATGGCAGATTCCAGTAAGTGAGAATATATTTAGGATTGGATTGTTTTCAAATAATGATTATAAAAGACAAAATGAAATCTTAAATGAGTTCCTAATGAATGACTTCCAATATAAAAATTATGAAATAATTGAAAAGTATAAGGGTAAAATCCCTATTTACAATAAGGAAAATAAATTGTTTAAAAATAGGGCTTTGATAATTGGCGATGCTGCTTCACAGATTAAGCCAACTACAGGTGGAGGTCTTTTAATAGGTTTTGAAGCAGTTGGAATGGCTAAAAAAACAATTCTCAAAGTTCTAGATTCAGAAGATTTCAATTCTCTAAACCTTGAAAAGGAGACTCATGATGACAATTCGTGGCCGTGATGCCATTTTTCATACTGCCGGTCAAAGGCTGGACTCCAACCGCGCGCAGGCGCAAAGGGTGCTGCTCTTTTTTCTTGCAATCACCACCGCGCTGACCGTCGCGGTTTCCCTGATTTCCGTCCTTTTGAGTGACCGTATTTCCGAAACCGGGGGGCTTCGCAACATGGGGCTTCGCTCCGTGCTGTCCACGGGGCAGAATGTGCTGCCCCTCATCCAGTCCGTGGTGCTGCTGGGACTTCAGATGGGCTACACCACCATGTGCCTGCATATCAGCCGGGGCGAGCCCATTCCCGGGGATACCCTGCTGGGGGGCTTCCGCCGGTTCTTCCCCCTGCTGATCTCCCAGCTTCTGCTGGGCCTCATCTACACCGGCGTCGCGTTTATGAGCATTTACGCCGGCACCTATCTGTTCATGCTGCTGCCGGCCTCCGACCGGTTCTATGAGATCCTTTCCCCGGTATTGAATTCGGCCACGGTGCTCAGCGATGCCGCGGTTCTGGACGAAACCACCCTGGCAGCCGCGGTTCAGGCCATGGTGCCCATGCTGGGTATTTCCGCGGCGCTGTTTCTGCTGGTGTTCATCCCCATGCACTACCGCTACCGGATGGTCATCTACCGGCTCATCGATCAGCCCCGACCCGGGGCACTGGCCGCGCTGCGGGAGAGCCGTCTCATGATGCGCCGCAACCGCCTGGCGCTGTTCCGGCTGGATCTGCGCCTGTGGTGGTATTACCTGCTGCAGGTTCTGATGGTGGTGATTCTCTACGGCGATACCCTGCTGGCGCTTCTGGGCATCTTCCTTCCCATGTCCGGCACCGCTGCGTACTTTCTGTTCATGGGACTTTCTCTGGCGCTGGCAATTAGTCTGGCGGCTTGCAGCGGCTCGGTCTCCGAAGCAGTCTCTTCCGCTTCCGCCACGGCAGAACCCACAGCTGCACCTGAACCCTAAGCACACCCAATGCCGGACGGCCGAATAGCCGCCCGGCTTTGTGCGTGGGCACATTCTTCCGGGAAAGGGTTGGCATCGGGCGCGGGATAGGGTATAATCACCATATATCCCATGAGGAGGTTTTTGATATGAAGCAGTATTTTGAAATAGTAGACGTCATGGGGCGCGAGATCCTTGACTCCCGCGGCAACCCCA
>SFOB01000095.1 GCA_004554075.1 Treponema sp. | reverse complement strand
GTTTATCAGGATGATGGAGAAGGCATACGCTGGACCAATTCAAATAATATTTCTGAATATATTGATTACTGGATGCAAACTTCTTCTGTGAATGAAAATCAAAGACCGGAAGAAAATAAACTTCCCCAGACTTCAGAAACAATAGATAAAGATACTTCAGAGTTTGAGTTTTTTATGATGGGGCTTCGTAAAATCCAGGGGATCGGGGATGCTGATTTTATGAAGATTTTTCAGCATGAGCTGCCGGAAAAGTTTTTACAGCTTTTTAAGACCTGGGAAGATAAAGGTCTTTGCCAGAAAAGAAAGCTTGATGATGGCACACTTGAATATGCAATGAGTAGCCAAGGCATGCTTTTCTTAAACCGTTTTCTGGAAGAGCTTTGTTAGTATGGAATTTTTATTGTAAAGCAGCTTCCTTTCTTTTTCTGAGATTCAACAGAAATCTGCCAGCCGTGAGTATCCATAATATTTTTTACAACTGCAAGACCAATTCCCATGCCTTCTTCCTGACGGGAATTTGTTCCCCTGTAAAATAAATCAAAAATATAATCAAGGTCTTTTTTAGCTACTCCATAGCCTGTATCTTTTATTTCAAGAATTATGAAATTACTATCAGTTAAAGCTTTTGTATAAGCCTTAATTTCTATTAAATCATTTTCTTTTGTGTATCTGATGGCGTTGCTTAAAAGATTTTCAAAAGATCTTTGTATAAGCTGCTCGTTAAAAGGTACTTCAATATATTCTGGTAAGTCGATATTTGTGTGAACATTTCGCTTAAAGATTTTAGCGGTTACCTCTGCATATTTTGAAAAATCAATTATAAGTCTGCTGATAGATTTTTTAACCAGCTGCTCTTTTATTTCAAAGTTATTCAGTTTCATGTAATTGAGCAGGGTATCAATCATTTCTTCCAGCTGGGAAGTTTTTTGTTCAATAAGTTCCATGGATTTTTGAATTTCATCTTTATCAGAAATTACACCGTCCATAATGGCTTCGGAATAGCCCTTTATTACGGCTACCGGGGTTCTTAAATCATGGCTGATTCCCATCATAAATCTGTTTTTACTAGCCTGCATTTCTATGAGTTCGCAGCGCATTTTTTCCAGGCTATGCATGATTGTAGAAAATTCATTTTGTCTTGCAGCTGAAATATCATTTGTAATAGGTTTGTCAAGTTTTCCTTCTGCCAGCTGACTGCTTGATTTTTCAATTTTGTTAAGGCTGTTAAAAATATTTCTGGAAATAATGGTTATTAATGCCAGACTGACTGCTGTAAGAAAAATTACAATCATCAGAACTTTTAAAATAGTTCGGATTCTTTTTTCATTAGAAACTTTTTTTTGCGGTACTCGGGTTATTAGCAGGGTGTCTGATTCTTTAGACGGTATACTTGTAAACTGGTAAAAAAAATTTATCTGATGTTTCTGATGCAAAATTCCAGATTTCACCTTTCTGCATAAACTCATCTGCTTGAATTTCATCCATAGTTGAATACAAAACTTTCCTGTTTGATATTTGTAAAAGAATTGCTTCAACATTTACCGGCAGAAGCTGCAGGGATTTTTTTAAGTTACTTCTGTCTTCTTCCGGAATATTTGAAAAATATTGAGACTGAAGCTCCTTTGAGCCATCCATAAGGTAACGGTTAGGGGAATGCATGTAAGTATGTATTAAAACAAAAATAGAGCAGAGAATTGGTATGGTTGTAATCAGAGAGGAAAGGATAATAAACTGATGTTTAATTTTCATAACTGCTATATTCTAACAGTTACTTGTTATACAGTCACTAGAAAAAATATAACCGTTGCCAAATTCTGTTTTGATATATTTGCAGTCAGAAGGATTATCTTCAATCTTTTTTCTAAGACGCTGAATGTAAACTGCGACGGCTGTAATATCACCGTATTCTACTTTCCATACATTCTGATAGATTTTTTCTGGTGATATAACCTGTCCTGCATTTCTGACAAGAAATTCAAGAACCTCATATTCCTTAGAAGAAAGAGAAATCTTATGGTCATTTTTTTTAAGAACACAACTTCCCAGAAGGAGAGTGTAAGGACCGAACTGTATATATGACTCCATTTTTTCAAGAAAGAAACTCTGTCGTCTGAGATATGCTTTTACGCGGGCCATAAGTACGCCCGGAGAGAATGGCTTTGTTACAAATTCATCAGCACCATAGCCCAGACCTTTTATTATATCTTCATCTGTATCTCTTGCTGAAAGAATCATTACAGAAGGTAATTCGTTTGGATTCTGTTTTTTTAATTCTTCAAGAAACTCAAAGCCGCTCATGCCCGGAAGGTTTAAGTCAAGAATGATGAGATTAGGTTTATAACCATCCTTTAAATCTTTAAGGGCATCTTCAGCATTTAAAAAAGTTTTTGCTTCCATCTGTTCTTTAGTAAGATAAAGCTTAATGAGTTTAGAAATAGATTCTTCGTCTTCAATTACATAGATACAAGGTGTGCCATTCATATAAACATTCCTTTTAATTCTTAGTCTAATATACTATATGCGGCTGTATTTTGTAATAAAAAGTTATTTATATAATAAAAAATTATTAAAATTATGTTATAGCCAGAGAATCAGGAAAAAATATTAAAAAAATGGTCAAATTCATGCAAAATTCTTCAATATTTTTCTAATTATAAGAAAATAATAATTGAAATATGGAAAAAAAAGATTATAATTAATGTAAGTATAAAAACATATGATTGATGTAATGCGGTTAGATGGGAAAAAATATTGGGTGAATCCGCACATGATTGAAAGTATGGAATCTACTCCTGACCTGACACTTACTATGCTGTCGGGGCGTAAAATCATTGTCAAAAATTCCCCAGAAGATCTAATTGAAAAAATCATTAAATACCGTAGAGATATTGGTATTGAAAGACAAGAGGTCTTGTAATGGATATAGCGAGTTTATTAGGTATTGTCGGTGGTGCAGCCATGATTGTCATGTCTGTATTGACATCAGGTGGTACGTTAGGCGGAATTATCGATATCCCGTCTGTCTTCATGACTATCGGCGGTTCTTACTTTGCCATGTTCATTGCCGCTCCTTTAAAGAAAGCCCTTGGTATGTTTAAGATTATGGCTAAGGCTTTTAAGGTTCCGGACTTCGGTGAAAAAAACATCGTAATCAACATGCAGGCCCTTTCAGAAAAGGCCCGCCGTGAAGGTATTCTTGCTCTTGAAGATGGTCTTGATGATCTTGAAGATCCATTTATGAAAATGGGACTTCGTCTTGTAGTTGATGGTACCGACGGTAACATCATTCGTGCAATCATGGAAAATGAAATGACACAGGTTGAAAACCGCCATATGGAATGGATTGGTCTTATCAACGCATGGGCTGGATTCGCACCAGGTTTCGGTATGATGGGTACCGTACTTGGTCTTATTGGTATGTTGAACAACCTCGAAGATAAATCTTCCCTCGGTCCTAACATGGCCGTTGCTTTGATCACAACATTGTACGGATCTATGATGGCCAACTGGTTGATTACTCCGTTCTCTACAAAACTTGCAGCGCAAAATGCTCAGGAAATGCGTTCTAAAGAAATGATTATTGAAGGTGTACTTGCCATTCAGGCCGGTGAAAACCCTCGTATTATGGCTCAGAAACTTCTTACTTATCTTGATCCTGTTTCAAGAAAAGCAATTGAAGCTGATGTTTTGAAGGACTAATTAAGGAAGAGATAGGTAAAAATGGGAAGGAAAGCGAAACAGCCTGAAAAACCATCAACCGCCTGGCTTGGTACCTATGGTGACATGATTACCCTCATGCTCTGCTTCTTCGTTATGCTTTATAACCCTTCAGAAGTAGATGTAACCCAGATGGCTACAATTACACAGAGTCTCCAGATGCAGGAAACCGATACCACTTCGGGTGGTCTTTCTCTGTCTGCAGGTCAGCTTTCTGATTTAGGTAATAATATCAACTCACTTCCTTCTCTTGAAAAAGGAAAATCTTTAGGTCTTGCAAAAAAGAAGGCAGTAAGCCTTTTTGCGCCGGATGTAAAATCAAATAAAATCACAATTACAAGTGATGAACGCGGATTAATAATCACTCTTCTTTCTGATAATTTCTTTGATGAGGGAAGTGCAGATTTGAATATAAATGACACTCGTGAAACCCTGTTGAGACTTGCAGATTTCTTCCGTTCTGATGAATTAAAAGGCAGAAGATTCCGCATAGAAGGTCATACAGATAATACTCCGGTGGCAGAAAATTCAAAATTTCCTAGTAATTGGGAACTTTCTGCAACAAGAGCTGTTAATGTTCTTCATTATTTAGCCGATTATGGAGTAAGGGAAAATGATTTTTCTGTTGCCGGTTATTCCGACACCAGACCAAAGTTTTCCAATGAGACGGCAGAAGGCCGTGCATACAACAGGCGCGTGGATATTATTATCCTAGACGAAGGGCATTTTTAATGTTAGATTGTTTAGTGGGAGGAATTAAAATACATGGCAGACGATGATGAAATCAACCTCGATGAGGGTGGTGCAGGCACAGCTCCTGAAAAAAAACGTGGTATTGGCGGACTTTTGTCTGGTCTTCTTAAATGGATAATTATCGGACTCGCTGCAATCATTGTTATTGTTGTAGTAGTTGTTGTAACTGTTAAGATTACAAGTAAGAACTCTACACAGGTAACTGCAATCCCGACATCAGAAGAATATGTATCTGGTCAGCGTGAAATCTACGACTGGTATACTTCTCTTGGAATAATCCAGACAACTACATGTGATGATCCTCCTGCAACAGTTCGTGTAGACGTTGCTTTGGCTTATAAAAAAGATGATAAAGCTACATCTACAGAAATTACTCAGCGTACAGTTGAGCTTAAAGCTTTTCTTCGCCGCTACTTTAGTGGAAAGACAGCTGCAGAGCTCAGAAATACAAATAACGAAGATGCTTTGGAAAATGAAATCAAAAACGGAATCAATGATAAGATTCTTTCGAGCTCGCGAATCCGTGATGTTGTTTTCCAGCAGAAAGATGTAATAGAGCAGAATTAATAAAGGTGGAGTTTAATGAACGAAGTTCTGTCACAGGACGAAATTGACCAGCTTCTTACAGCCATCAGTTCGGGTGATACCGAAGCAGATGACTTTAAGCCGGTCAATAGTGCCCGCAAAATAAAGATTTATGACTTCAAGCGTCCTGATAAATTCTCTAAGGAACAGCTGCGTACGGTCTCGAACATGCACGAGACCTTTGCGCGTTTAACAACAACCTCTCTTTCAGCTCAGCTGCGTTCACTTGTACACGTTCACGTTGCTTCTGTAGATCAGCTGACATATGAGGAATTTATCCGTTCTATTCCAACTCCAACAACTCTTGCGGTAATCAATATGGATCCTTTAAAAGGAAATGCCGTACTCGAAATTGACCCGGCAATTACCTTCTGTATGATTGACCGTCTTTTTGGTGGACGTGGTGCCACAACAGGAAATAAAAACCGTGACCTTACAGATATCGAACAGGAAGTAATGGAAACGGTTATTGTTCGTATTCTTGCGAATATCCGTGAAGCCTGGACCCAGGTAATTGACCTTCGTCCTCGTTTTGCTCAGATAGAAACTAACCCTCAGTTTGCACAGATTGTACCTCCAACAGAAATGGTTGTGCTTGTAACTCTGGAAACTAAGGTTGGTGATGAGGAAGGAATGATGAACTTCTGTATTCCTTACCTCGTTCTTGAACCGATTATCTCAAAACTTTCATCTCAGTTCTGGTTCTCTTCTGTACGTAAGAGTTCTACTACACAGTATCTGGGAACTATCAAACAGCAGCTTACTGCAGTTGATATGGATGTTGTTGCAGAAATCGGAACTATTAATTTACCTATTCGAGACGTTCTTTCACTGCGCTGCGGTGATGTTGTACGTCTTTCAAGCGTTAAGGTAGGAGATCCATTAACCCTTAGCGTAGGAAATAAGAAAAAGTTTTACTGTCAGCCAGGTGTTGTCGGTAAAAAAATGGCAGTTCAAATTACAGGAAAGATTGAAAGCGTTGAGTCAGACGAGTTTGAAGAGCTTTCTGTAGAAGGAGAAGATACTTATGAGTGATGGTGCTATCTCACAGGATGAAATTGATGCATTGCTTTCGGGTGTTGCAATAGACGGATTAAATTCATCTGGACACGTAGGAAACGGTCCTACATATCATTTTGATATCCCGACTCTTCAGGGCCTTGCCGATGCGCTTAAGCCAAAACTGGAAGAAAATATTAACAAAACAACAAGTGTAACATTTACTACAGAAAATCCTGTGGTAGAGCAGACTAACAGAGACCACGTGCTTTCAAAGCTGCCTGAAGTTGTAATTGGAATTAATGCAGATTACAACGCAGGTGTAAAGGGAAGCCACTTGTATCTTATGGCTCCTGAGTTTGCTCTTAAGATTTTCCAGCTTGTAAGTTCAGAAGAAGCAACAGAAGTTGATGATATGGTTCTTTCTGTAGTTTCTGAATTTGTTGCAACACATATTTCTGCAGAAATTCAGGAAGTTGAAAGCAAGGGAAATGCTTCTGGTCTTGGCTATGGAACTCCAGAAACCTTAAATGAATCTAAAGCAATGATTATGTTCCCTCAGGGTGACTTTGTTCTTGCAAGTTATCCACTTACTTATGAGGGAAATGCATATACTCTCTGGGAATGTATTGGTGGAGATGCTGCTGAAGGTCTTACAAAGGCTTTGGGCGGTGGAGCTGCTGATGATGCAGGTCTTACTCCAATAGATCTTGGTGGTATGAATGCCGCTGCTGGTGGCGCTCAGATGGGTGGAGCTGGAATGGCTGCTCCTATGGGCGGAATGCAGCAGATGGGTGGTGCAATGCCTAATATGGGAATGGGTATGCAGCAGCCAATGGGCGGAATGCAGCAGATGGGAATGGGAATGCCTATGGGTGGTATGGGTATGGGAATGCCACAGAACATGGGTGTAAATATGGGAATGAATGTTCCAAACGTACAGCAGCTTCAGTATCCAAACTTACAGGCTGGCTTGAATGCAGGCGAGCAGGGCAACATCAGTCTTATCATGGACGTATTCATGGAAATGACTGTAGAGCTTGGTCGTACAAAGAAAACCATTAAAGATATTCTTGGAATGGGTGAAGGTACAATCATCGAGCTGGATAAACTTGCCGGTGAACCTGTAGATATTCTTGTAAACCATAAAAAGATTGCTAAGGGTGAGGTTGTAGTCATCGATGAAAACTTCGGTGTTCGTGTAACCGAAATCCTGTCTCCTATGGAGCGCGTAACAGAATTGAATTAATGTTGTCATCCCGAACTTGTTTCGGGATCTCAAATATAGATGCTGAAGCAAGTTCAGCATGACATCAAATATTGACCAATTTTTTAAGGGTGGGAAAGAAAATTGGAAAAATCAAAAAAACTGCTTGCGGCTGTAATTGTTTTTATGGCCGCAGTTTTTGCATTATATTCTCAGACTACAACAGCGGCTAACGATCAGTCGGCTGCTACAATCACAGAAGAATCAATAGTTTTCTCAGATGATGCTTCGAGCGATACAGGTTCATCAGCTCAAAGCTATAAAGGACCGTCAACAGTCGGCATGTTTGTAAGAATGATTGTTGTTCTTATAATTGTTGTAGGTCTTATTTACGGTGTTCTCTGGTTTATCAAAAAGAAAACAAATGTTGTAAAAACTGATGATGAATACCTTCGCCGTGCAGCCTATATAAATATAGCTCCTGGAAAATCTGTTGAAGTAATTACCCTTATTGATAAAGCCTACCTTATTGGAGTTACAGAAGATAACATAACTTTGCTTGGAGAGATTCATGATGATGAATTGATTAAGGCAATGAATCTTTCTGCTGATAAGAAAAACAATACAAAAAAGCCGGCAACTTTCTCAGATGTCCTGGACATGTTTCTTGTTAAAAAAGGCGGACAGAAAAGTGTTTTCTCAGAAGAAGAAAATCAGGTAGAAAACATTTTTACAAACCGCGTAGAAAACTCAAATAATTCGGGTGAGGAATAAAGATATGAAATTTAATAAAGGCAAAAAAATCTTATTCCTGACCATTGCGATTCTGATAATATTTTCTGTAAATCCTTTGTACGCACAGAATCAGAATCAAAACTTTCCGAACGCTCCTGCTCAGGGGACAACTCAGATGAATCAGAATATCAGAGGCACTCAGGTTCCTAATGTTGCAATACAGATTACAGAGCCTCAGTCTGGTAAAGAAGTTGCTTTTTCTGTAAGACTTCTTTTACTTTTGACAATTCTGACAATCGCTCCAAGCATCCTGATTCTTGTTACCTGCTTTTTGCGCTTCTCGATTGTTTTGGACTTTATTAAGCGAGCTCTTTCCTTGCAGCAGGTTCCGCCAACTTCTGTTTTGAACGGAATCGCTTTCTTTATGACAATCTTTGTCATGTGGCCAACCTTTACAAAAGTTTATGACAATGCCTATAAGCCGCTTTCAAATAATGAAATTACGATAGAGGCTGCCTATCACGAAGCAGAAGCTCCTCTCCGTATGTTTATGTATGAGCAGATGGCAGGAGATACAAGCTATATCAAAATGTTTATGAATATGGCAAAGTTAGATAAACCTAACACGCTTGCAGATGTACCAACTTATATTCTTGTTCCTTCGTATATTCTGCATGAGCTTACAGTTGCCTTTAAGATAGGTGTAATTCTATATATACCTTTTATCATAATTGATATGGTCGTCGCGAGCATCCTCATGGCAATGGGTATGATGATGTTGCCGCCAGTTCAGATTTCCATGCCGTTCAAATTGATTTTGTTTGTACTTGTAGACGGCTGGGGATTACTGACACAGCAGCTATTTAATTCTGTAATTCGTTGACAACGTAAAGTCAGGGAGGTAAGCAATGTCAATTGGTGTAATAATTTCTTTAATGCGTGGTGCAGTTACTCAGGTTATTTCAATGGTTGCACCCGTTCTGGGCCTTGCTCTTTTAGTTGGTCTTGTCGTTGCAATTTTTCAGGCAACAACTTCTATCCAGGAGCAGACACTTACATTCCTTCCAAAACTTATCGTTATTCTTTTAGTTATTGCATTGCTCGGCGGAACAATGTTTACATCTCTAGGTGAAT
>SFOB01000094.1 GCA_004554075.1 Treponema sp. | reverse complement strand
TTCCCTTGCCCCGCTTAACAGAATAAGTCTTTCTGCAAAAATTCTTTTGGGAGATAAAGGCCGCAGCATTATTGATGACCAGGTAGATGAATATTATAAACTTGGTCTTAAGTATTATGCTGATGCAAAATGGGAAGATGCTATTGCCGTTTGGGAAGAAGCCGTTAAATTAAACAAGCGCTTTGACCCGGCAATTCAGGGAATTCAAAGCGCCCGTTATCAGATTGAAATGTTCGAAAACATCAAAAAGAGTCTGATGCTCGATTAATTCAGTTTTATCGCTTCTTACAGAAAATTCTGTAGTTCATCCATGGGAAAATAGAATCCCGCACTTCAAGCTTTGTAAGCCACTCTGTACTTACTGTATTTGAACCAAGAGAATCAAATACTGCAGTAAAGGCTGCAATAGATTCCTTAAAGCGTTTTTCTGCAAACTGAGGGAATTCGGAGCGGTTAATCATTTTTGGAAGATTAAGGCTCTGGGCAAGCATAAGCTCTTTTGCACCAAGATTCAAAAGACGGGTCTTTAAGCCTGTATCCATAGGGAAACGGCCTGCCAGGTCTATCATTCTCTCGCAGCTTTTTCTGATATAGCGCATCATCCAGCAGTTTTTGCTTGAAAGAAGGTTTTCGCCATAGCCGGTACCAATTCCAGCTGAAAAATATGGTTCAATCTTTTCAAGATTATACTGTTCATCACACATTTTATCGCATGAAAGCACAGAAAGGCCTGCCTGGCTAGCTTTTCTAATCACTTTTTCAAGCCAGTCTGCAAACTCGTACCATGTTTTGCTGAGCTTTGAAACATCCAGAGTACAAACTTCAGTAACAAAGTTATAAGAAGGCAAAAGTTCTGCCGCTTTTGTAAGAGTCTGAAGACGTTTTTCTACAAAAGCAATTGAATCTTTTTCTACCTGTGCCTGAGCACATTCTTTATTGTAAAGGCAGCCTGAATCCTTAAAACAGCGGTTCCAGTACTTAAAGCCAGTTGAATAGCGGATACCATCTTTATCGATAATGGCAGAAAGTTTTTCCATAGGAAGCTCAAAGCCGATATCTCTGTTCTGATTCTTATAGCACTCAGAATAAATTATTCCGTTTTCACCGAACAATTCACAGTCAATAACACGGTTGCGGGCAAAAATTACAAGTGAATTATCTGTTCTTGAAGGATAGAAAATACCTGCTTCAGGTACATTTTCAGAAAAAAGAACACTGCGGGAATCAAGAATTGTATAAGTATAACCGTAGGCACGGATCAGCTTTTCAATTCCAGGAGTATAGCCCATAGCAGGAAGCCAGAAACCTTCAGGCATAACGCCAAAATACTGTCTGTAAGCATGAAGGCCGCTTTCAATCTGGGCAGAAATGATTTCTTTCAGATCTGCATAATGAGGCATGAAAATATCGGTTCCGCAGGTTCCCATGAGCTCTATATAGCCCTTATTCATGTATTCTGCAAAAACCGGTATAAGATTCTTCTGATACTTATCTGTAAAATCTGCCAGAAGAGCTTTATTATTTTCGATTGTGTCGCTTATGATTGCGCAGAGTTTTTCATCTGCTTTATTACGTCTAAGTTCAGCTTTTCCAAGAGTATTTCGTTTTTCAAGCCAGCTGACATATCCATCCTGAAGGATTGGATCTGAAAGCATATTGCAAAGAACTGGAGGAAGAACAAGGGCAAAACGATATTTAACTTGATCTGCCTCAAGTTTTTCCATCATTCTTAAAAGCGGAATATAAACATTTGAAATTGATTCATAAAAATTATTTAAGACAGGAGCATTTTCTTTTAAGTCTTCTTCTGAATGTCTTATAAAATCCTGGCTTGCTTTTATTACTATACTTAATATCTGCTGCATAAAACTTCCCTAATCCGATTATGAAAAAGAATGTCTGTGATTCTTGTATTGTTCTGTAATTAATTCCCTGATACCAGAAAGCTCTTCTACCGGAGAAAAGTTTTCCTGGCGGCCAGGCTGTAAATCATTTACAAGTGTAGCTCCCTGTGGAATTGCAATAACAGGGGAAAAAGCAATTACCTCACCTGCTCCCCCATTAACATAAATCAGTTCAACTTTGATGAATTTCTTTCCCTGAGGAAGAAGCACATACTGTTCCTGACTGTCACTTGTGGTTTGAACTTCAAAAGCCTCATCAGGTTTTGCATCCTTAGGATCTGTAAAAGAACATATTCTAAGCTTAAGGCTGCAGCCCGGATTATCTGATATTTTTGCGGAATCAGAGTCATTAAGATTCCAGAAAACAAAAAGCCATGCGGGATTTCTTAAAACGCAGGAAACCTGAGTTTCATTAAAATTACCGTTTAAGATAAGGGGCTGCTGACTATCTGCCTCTGAGGCAATAATCATTTCATCTTCTTTATTGTTGGATTCTTCTGAAAGTTCAAGAAGTTCTGCGATAAGGAAGCGTCTGTCCAGATCTTCAGGGACATCTACGCCATATTCATCTGCAAGCTGCACAAGGTCGGAAAATGAAAGTTTTTCTAGCGAAGCACGATTTATAGGTTCTTCATTCATATTTCAACATAATCTAAAAAATTTTGATTAGTGTCAATCTTTTTTTCAAAAAAAACTAAAGTCAAAATCACTTCAACCGATAATAAATATGTAGTGATAATATCGGGTGGGAAAGACATCCAGACACCTGACCATTAACTCCTATATGTTTGCTTAAAAAGTTGAAAAGTGTGTGAGACTTTTCAACTTTTTTTTTGCCTTTTTAAATTTCTGCCGCATTTTTCTTCTTTTTTGGTATTTTATCTGATCCTTACTATATTATTTTAAAGATTTCCACTATAATTGCCGAAATAATAAATGGGTAAGTATCGCAAAAATGGAAACAATTAATGTCGGTGCGCTTCGTGCAGGAATTACCTACACCAGCGACCTCATGGTAGACAGTACATTCCTCATTTTACCAAAAACTGCCGAAATGACAGATGACCTCATTAAAGCCTTAAGACAATGGGGCTTTGAAGACGTTTTAAGTGAAGGTTCAATCAGTCTTGGTGGTGACATTGGTGTTTCTAAAGGTATTGATGAAATAGAAAACGAACAGCAGAAAGAAAAAATCGGTGAAAATGTAAAAAAAGCTATTGAAAGCTCAAAGCATTCTGCTGTCGGCAACAGTGATATGGCCCGCATGGAGCTTGTACGTTCTGTATACGAAGAATACATGAACTACATTGAATCAGTTTTCACTCACTATGCTACCCACAAAGAAATAGACCAGGAAGAACTTTCTGATACTGTACAGGACCTTTGTATTTTCATTAAAGAACATAAACGCTATATACTTCGTGTAAACGCTACCATTCAGGCAGAAGACAGAAACTTTTTGATCATTCATACAATGCGTACAACAGTCCTGTGTCTTGCAATTGCCCTTCAGCTTCACCTGAATCTTTCTAAAATGATTGAGCTTGGAGTAACAAGTATTCTTCACGAAATCGGAATGCTTCGTCTTCCTCCTCAGCTTTACATGACTTCAAGAAAGCTTTCTGTTCGTGAAAAGGCCCAGATTTCAAAGCATACACTTCTCGGCTATACAATCATCAAGGATTTAGGTTTTGGTCTTTCTGTACAGCTTGGAGTTCTTGAGCATCACGAAAAAGAAAACGGAACCGGCTATCCGCGCCGTCTCTCAGGAGAAAAAATTTCTTCTAACGCAAAAATTATTTCAGTTGCCTGTACATACGAAGCTATTTCTTCTCCAAGAAGTTATAAAGATGAAAAATCTACTTTTGATGCCCTTCTGGAACTACTTCAGAATAAAGAACACGCTTATGATGGTTCAGTAATTAAGGCACTTTTATATACAGTTTCTCTCTACCCTATTGGAACTTACGTATATCTTTCTAACAGAAAAATCGCAGAAGTAATTGATACTAACCCGGACAACCCGAAAACACCTGTAGTTCAGATTCTTACAGAAAAAGAGCCAGACGGTTCATTAAAGACACTGCAGATTGGTGAAAACAACATAAATATTCTTCGCATCCTTACAAAGCAGGAAAAAGAAGATATTCTTAAAATTATTCACGAAAAGTACCAGAAGGAAAAAGAAAATCCGGTTTCAAAGCCGGCAGCTGCTCCTGTACAGAAAGCAGAAATTACTGCACCTACCCCATCGCCAGATCCTGCTGCTAAAGAAGAAGCCGCACCTGAGGCAGAACCTGAAGTTCAGACTGAAGTTGCAGCTAGTGATGGTACTGAAGAAGTAGATATTAGTATCTTTAGTTAATTGAAAAACATCCTTATCTTTTCCACATCTTCGTGGAATTTTTCGTCAATTACCGGCGGGTGTTCGTTGAAGTATAAAATCTGATTTAATTCATCCTGATTTTTTACACCCCAGATAGGAAGTACATTTTCATATTGATGAAGGAAACCGAAGGCAAGCGGAATATTTTCTATTACGCCGCCGCACAAAGGCTGCATTGCAATAAAGCCTACGTCGTGCTCTTCGCAAAGTCTTACAAGTTCTATTGTATCATCGCTGCTTATCATGCTGAAAGGGAACTGAAGTGTTTCATAACAATCTGAAAGAACAGCTTTTTTGGCAGTTTCAAAATTAGTAGTTACAATACCAATGTGACTTGCCATTTTTTGTTTTTTGAATTCTGCAAGAGTGTCGTAGATTTTATCTGCTCCATCCGGCAGCGGCAAAAACTTTTCTGTTTCAAGCTGATACAAGTCTACAGTGTCACAGTGAAGAGTCATAAGACTTGTTTCCATATCACGCTTTATTTCATCTGAAGTTTTTGCATCAGTTGTAGTAGAAAGGAATACGTTTCGTCGGATATCATACAAAGCATCTCCAAGCAGTTTTTCGCTTTCGGGAGTTTTGCGTGAGGTATCAAAAAGATTTATTCCAGACTCATAAGCCTTGCGGACCAGCTGAGCTACGTCTTCGTCGCTGCCTGTTTCGGTGAGTTTCATTGCGCCGAAGGCTACGCGAGAAATTAATAAGTCTGTTTTTCCAAGTCTAACATATTCCAAAGTGAACTCCTGACTCTCACTACACTTGCGTGAAAAAAGCATGTCGCCAACGGGGATGATGTTGTCGCCATACTTTTTTCACTCCGTTTCGTGAGTGTCAAAACTCATTTTCCAATCTGCAAATCCCAAAAACAGATTATTGATTTCTCCGTCGCTGGGACCCACAGGTAATTTTACACAAAAAAATTCTAGTTCTTAAAATAAGGTTTATAGTTCTTGATAGCCTTCTGAATATAGAAAACAAGATCATCAAGACTTACTCTTTCCTGCTCCATTGAGTCGCGGTAGCGAACTGTTACTGTGTTGTAGAGTTCGTTTGCTGAACCGTCTTCTTTCTTTTCCTGAATTGTATCGTAGTCTACAGTTACACAGAATGGAGTACCAACTTCATCCTGGCGGCGGTAGCGCTTACCTACTGTTCCAGAAGTATCGTAATCAGTTACAAAGTCTTCCTTAAGCATGTGCTGGATTTCCTTTGCCTTTTCAGCAAGTCCATCCTTCTTCATAAGAGGGAGAACCGCAACTGTGATAGGTGCAAGACGTGGGTCCAGGTGAAGAACTGTTCTGTAGTCCTCTGGCTCTCCTGCCTTTGCAACATTCTGCTCTTCGTATGCTTCACAAAGGAACATAAGGAAGTTGCGGTTAAGACCAGCAGAAGTTTCGATTACGTATGGAACGTACTTCTTGTTTCCATCTTCCTGGTCGATGTAAGACATATCCTTCTTAGAGTATGTCTGGTGCTGAGAAAGGTCAAAGTCTGTACGGCTGTGAATACCTTCAATCTCTTCAAATCCGATTGGGAAGTTGTAAGTAATATCGTAAGCATCCTTAGCGTAGTGAGCAAGCTTGTCGTGGTGGTGCCACTTGAGCTGCTTCTCTGGAATACCGTACTTAAGATAGAACTGCCAGCGGTCCTTTCTCCAGCGGTCGAAAGTCTCGTCTTCAGTTCCTGGTTTACAGAAATATTCCATTTCCATCTGCTCGAATTCGCAGGTACGGAAAATGAAGTTCTTAAAGATGATTTCGTTACGGAAAGATTTACCTACCTGAGCAACACCAAAAGGTACCTTCATACGGTTAGACTGAACAATGTTCTTGAAGTCTGTAAAGATACCCTGACATGTTTCAGGACGGAGGTAAATCAAGTGGCTGTCATCTGCGATTGGTCCCTGGTATGTCTTGAACATAAGGTTGAATTCGCGAACAGCAGTATATTTGCGGTTTTTAGATCCACAAGTAGGACAGTTGATGTTTGCATCGATGAAAGCTTTCATTTCATCGTGTGTCATTGTATCAACAGGTTTTCCTGGATTTACATCAGGATTAGCTGCAATAAAGTCTTCGATTAATTTATCTGCGCGGTGGCGTGCGTTGCATTCAATACAGTCAACCATTGGATCAGAGAAGTGATCAACGTGACCAGAAGCCTTCCAGGTTGTGTGATGCTGGAAAATAGCTGAATCAAGACCAACTACATCGTCGTGCAGCTGTGTCATGTAATGCCACCATTCATTCTGAATATTTCTCTTGAATTCTACACCGAGAGGACCGTAGTCCCATGCTCCAGCCTGTCCACCATAAATTTCAGAAGCCTGATAAACAAAGCCTCTTCTCTTACACAAGCTGATGATTTTGTCCAGGGTACATGCGTGTACGTCTGCGTTTTCTGTTTTTGCCATTTATATCTCCTTACGACTCTGGCGTGGGCCGTTTTTGATTTTTTTGCCCTGACCCACCGGGAAAGGCGGCCAAGGGCATTTTAGTTGTAAATGTGAGATTATCATAAAAAGGATTTGTATGCAAATGGATTACCACACCCGTCATTGCGTGCGAAACGAAGAAATCTACTCTGCAGTTTTTTCTTCAGCAGCAGGCTTATCTGACTCTCCAGCTGGAGTTTCTTCCGCAGGTGCTGCATCATCAGTTTTTGCTTCGTCTGCAGCAGTTTCTGCCTTTTCTGCAGTATCAGCTGCAGCTTCTTTGTTTTCTGTTTCATCAGCTTCGAGAACTTCTTCTGCTTCTTCAATATTTTCTGCATTTTCAGCAGTTTCTTCCGGCTTTGGAGCCTTCTGTGCCTTATTTGAATAATCTTCTACATCAGGTTGAGCAGCAAAAACCAGCTTTTCAAAGCGGTCCTGCAGCTGATCAAATACAAAGTTTTTGATTACCTTTCTGTCATCCTGGCCGACATGCTTTGAAAAGAGCATGATAGAAATAAACTTTGAAGCATCTACCCTTTTTGTCTCAAAAACAACTGAAGGGGTGACAATTGAGCGTCTTCCTAAAGTAATAGAAAAGCTTGGTATCAGGCTGTTCTTTTTAAGGGCATCTCCATAGCTTGTCGGATAATAACAGACAAAACCGACAGACGAAATATTTACTATAGAAACCTGCAGCAACTGACTTCCGTTTGCAAAATATCCGTTTATAGGAGTATCTGTAGAAGAACAGTCCCAGCGAAGATATTTTCTGCGTCCCTTAGCACCATTTAAATCAAGAATGCCTACAATCTTTTCAATAAGAGCTGAGCCCTTAAACTCTGTAAGCATTATAAAGCCGCCGGGAAGAGAAAGGTTCATTAAAAATCTTTCGTGCTGCTGCTTTGGAATATTAGCAGACATTAAACCCACAAAAATAGTTTTCAAAACCGGATCTTTCTGGAAGGATTGAATGAAATTAAACCATTCATCATAGCTCATTTCATCATCAATAAAAATAAAACAAAGGGCATCCGGGAAGTGGCGCAAAGCCGCTTTTGTATATCTGAAATCACTTATGATATAAACTTCATATTCATGCTGCTTTAATTCAAGATGAAGATAATTTTCAACATAAAGAGGAGGATTAACGAAAAAGACCTTGCGGCCAACAATAGGGTTTTCACATCTTGGCGCGGTTGGGACAGGAGCGGGTTCTGGCTGGGCAGGCTCTGCTTCTGCAACAGATTCTGCTGCCGCGTCTGCAGTACCCTCTTCTGTCGTTTCTGCATCCGGATTTGGCTGAGACTCTTCCCTTCCTGCCTGATCTTCAGAGACTGGCTGCTGCTCTACAGAAGCTTCTTCTGCCTGAGACATTTCTTTTTCAATATCTTCAGAATCACTCATCTATATAAAATCATCCTGTTAACAAAGCTTAATTACTTTCGTTTTTTCATCAGGACACTTTTCAAAAAAGTCTCTGATTTCATCCTTCAGTACATCATTTCCTTTTTCTGCCGCGTTTACAAAACGAGTCTGAGCATAATGAGCAAACTGAAAGTTCATGCAAAAGTAAGTAAAAAACCTCTGGAGTCTGGTTTTATAAAACTCCTTTGGCTGATATATTTCTATATCCTTTATATAATCATAACACACTTTTTCCATATCTACCTTAATTTCTTTGTGAAATTCACTATCTTGAGCATTTTTTTTCTCAAAAGCAGAGCATATTTCACTAAAAATCCAGGGTTTTTGCACGGCAGCTCTGGAAATCATAATGCCGCTTACATCAGGACAGGTCTGCAGGGCATAATCTGCTGAATTAAAATCCTTTATATTTCCATTCAGATAGATTTCTACCCCTGCACTCTTATATCTTTTACAAAGCTCCTGACAGTAAGAATAACGCGGAGGCCTTGAAAGCTTTTCTTTTTTTGTCCGCGGATGAAGAGTCAAAAGCTGCACCCCGTTTTCTACCAGCATATCACAGAAGGAATAAAAGCCTTCATCAGTAAAGTTTTCATCTCCAAGACGAAGCTTTACAGAAAATCTTTTTTTATTATCCGGATTATCCTTATTATAGGCGGCTACAGCCTTCCCTACCTGGCAAATCATCTCCCTTGTTTCTTCCACAGGACGCAGCATCCAGCCGATTCCAGCTCCGGTTTTATACACATCAGGAGCAGAACACCCCATATTAATATCAAGTCCAAGGCCAGGAAGGGGCAGAAGCACCTGGGCAGCGCAAACCATTCTCTGACAGTCATGACCGGTAAGCTGCCAGACAACTTTTTCAGGACAGGGAGTCGGGTCTACATAAAACTTTTCAAAAGGGCCCCAGTTCAAAAGTGAGCCGGCATTAATCATCTCGTTGTAATACTCATCACAACCACCAAACTGCTCCACAAGGATTCTGAAAGCCGGAT
>SFOB01000277.1 GCA_004554075.1 Treponema sp. | reverse complement strand
TGGAATAGAATTCTGCTTTTCCTGTCAGCAACCCCGTCTCTTCATCAATATAGTTACCGCCTGCATTGATCTCATATGTAGGTTCTGTTTCAGCAGGTGTTTTCTCCGGAAGGCCAGTTACTGTTACCATAACTTCCTTTGTTCCTGCTGTCAGAGGAATAGTCAGCGTCTTCTTATCAGAAGAAATGTTTAATGATGATCCGGTCAGCGTAACAGGATCCTTTGCTCCAATCACTGCCGTAATCTGACTTGAATCCAGATTCACATCCTCATCTTTTACTGTAATCACCAACGAACAGGCTTCACTTTTCTCTGTTGAACTGATCATAAACTTCATTCCGGGACCAGATACATCATTCGCTGCATCTTCTGCTATCACAGGCTCTGTCTCGATTTCCAGTTCCTCTGCCAGCACTTCTGTTTCCACTTCTTCTACTTCTGTGCCTTCTTCTGTCTGCTCTTCCTGTTCAGACTCCGTTTCCTCTAAAAACTGCCATTCTTCTGTAAAATATTCTGTGAGCTGTTCTACTTCAGTAATCTGCTCTTCTGCGATCTGTTCTTCAGTAACCTGTTCTTCCGACTCAGTCTCTGCTTCGGTCTGCGCTTCCGTCTCTGTTTCTTCTTTCTCAACAGCTACACCGATTGCAAAACTGGAGAAACCGTCTGTCTTAAATGTAACAGATGAAACTCCGCTGCCTGAAGACTCTGCTTCTGCTTTACATTCTACCAACGTGTCGGTATCAAAGTCTTCTGCAGAAGTTTCATCAGAGAGGCTGTTTTTTACAGTATCTGATATGTGATATACTTTCAGGTCTCCCTCTGAAAAACTTTCTTCAAATGCAGGGGAATCAAATTCAACTTTTACAGAGATATCTGCTTCTTCTCTTTTTTCAACCTCGTCTTCCTCACCGTCAGATTCAAAATGGATATCAAGGATCGTCATATCCTCCAAAGTATCCGTATCCAATTTTTTATTGATCTGGGTCAGGAGCTGCTTTGCCCACTCTTTTGTGTCATCCACTTCTTTTACTGCCAGTTTGCCAAGTTCTGAAGTGTCTGCATCTTTTGGAAATTCCACTGTGACAGTATAGCCGTCTTCTTCTGCTGTAAATACAAGTTTTTCTGTCTCAGTTTCTTTTTCCTTTTTCTTTTTTTCAGAAGCTTCTGTAGCTTTCTCTTTCTTTTCTGTTGCCGGGGCTTCCGTTTCCGGGGCTGGTGCCACCGTCTCAGGAGCCGGTGCTTCGGTCTCCGGGGCCAGTTTCTCCGTTTCCGGAACCTGCACCTCCGTTTCAGGAGCCTGTGTCTCTGGGGCCTGCGTCTCTGGCGCTTCCGTTTCCGGGGCTGGAGCTTCGGTCTCTGGGGCCTGCGTCTCTGGTGCTTCGGTCTCTGCCGCCTTGGTTTCTGCCTCCAGAGCCGCCTCTTCTGAGACTGTATTTCCTTCCTCTGCCAAAGCAGGGATATTTACACTTGTGAATAGTAAAGAAGTCGAAAGCAATGCTGCCGCTATCTTTTTAATCTGTTTCTTCACGATCATTCCTCCGTCTCTTAATTTTTTCATGGACTAAGTATAACATGTCTTTTCTGATTTTTAAACTTCCAATATCATGAATTTTTTCTTAAATCCCAATTTTATATCTTGTTTTTCCATAAAAAAGGTGATATAAAGGATGCAATCTTTAAAGGAGAGGTATTTTATATGACGTTCTGGAAAAATATATGGTCACGTTACAGGCAGTTTTTACCGGTAGTCTTCTATATGATTTTCTATATGGCAGTTTTTGCCTATGTAGAGAACAGACCTGTCTACCATATGCATTTACTGACCTCGAAGTTTGATAAACTCATTCCATTTTGTGAAGTCTTTATCATCCCCTATATGCTGTGGTTCTTTTATGTTTCCTTAGGCGTACTGTTCTTTGGATTAATTGAAGAAGACCGCAGTCAGTATTATTCACTTATTATGAATCTTTTTATCGGAATGACGTTGTTCCTGATTATTTCATTGATCTGGCCAAACGGCCATACCATCAGGCCTGCTGTATTTCCAAGAGAGAATATTTTCACCTCTCTGGTAACAACGATTTATAAAGCAGATACTTCCACAAATATTTTCCCAAGTATCCATGTTTTTAATTCCATTGCCATGCATACAGCTGTAGCTCATTCCAAGACACTGAAAAATCACCCGGTAATCGTAAAGGGTTCTCTGATTTTATGTGTGTCCATTGTGCTTTCTACCATGTTTTTAAAACAGCACACATTAATTGATGTGGTGGGTG
>SFOB01000276.1 GCA_004554075.1 Treponema sp. | reverse complement strand
TAAAGATGAATTTGGAAGCCAGCCTTTAATTTTTCCATCTTCGGATGAAATGCAGGACCAGGATTTTCCTTTTGAAGTAACTTTGACTTTGTCGCCAAGGTTTAAAGTTCCTGCGCTGGACGCAAACTGGGATGCCTTGACTCTGACAATCGCTGAATCCACCTGCACGTACTGTGGTTTTGGCTCTGCGGCAAATGCAGAAGAAATATTCAGCGCCATAACTGATAAAAAAATAACTTTTATTTTACTCATATCTAAAGTATATCATTGTAATTGTTTGTGTTAAATAGCCCAAATGTCGAGTTTTGATAAGAACAGTAATTTAAGTGTTATTCCCATGCTAAGACACTGCGATGTTTAAGTAGTAAACTTGGTCAGGAATCTGTTGGATATTTTCAATAGATTATCGGGTCAAGCCCGATAATGACATAAAATTATAAAACTCGAAATTAAGGGTATATAATTATGGAAAAGTCAAATATTTACAGTACCGGCATAGTGGTACTGACAGTGCACAGTGTTACTTATAGACTGTCGGCATATTTGTCGACAGTCAGTACACATATCTGCTGACAGTCTATCCGCATTACTCACAGTCAGTCTATATGCAATATTCATATATAGTCTATTCGTATACTGCATAGACAGTCTGAATTTGATATTTATATATAAGTTATCTGTAATGCTGTACATAGACTGTATAGTTAACCTATATACAGTCTGTCAGTGATGTTCTTAATAGCTTATATAGATAACGCTACATAGTCTATGTGCATTATTCTCTATAGCTTATTGACATAATGTTGCTATAGTTTATGCACCAATTTGTCAATAGCCTATCTGTAACTCACATTTGCATTTTGCCTGTATTCAGTTTATAATAAAAAATCTGGAGTAAACATGAATAAAGATTTTGAGGTTCTTGATAAAGTAATTGGCCGCGTGCCTGATTTTCCCAAAAAAGGCGTTTTGTTTTATGATATAACTGGAGTTCTTCGCCATCCAGAAGCATTCCGCTATACAATTGAGCGTATGGTGGATCTCTACAAGGATAAAAATATTGACGCTGTTGCTGGAATTGAGTCGCGCGGATTTGTATTTGCTGCTCCTTTTGCTCAGGCTATGGGAATTCCTCTTGTTTTGATTCGTAAAAAAGGAAAACTTCCTGGAAAAACATATACCTGCAAATATGAGCTTGAATATGGTTCTGCTGAAATTGAAGTCCACACTGCCGACATTTCAAAAGGTCAGAATATTCTTTTGGTTGACGATCTTATTGCAACCGGCGGAACTTTAAAGGCGGCGGCAAATTTGATAGAGCAGGGCGGAGCTAAGGCAACGGATGTCTTTGGTGTTATAGGGCTTCCTTTCTTGAATTATAAGAAAAAGCTTGAAGGTCTTAATGTTACAACTCTTGTAAATTATCAGTCTGAATAAGTCTTTGTTCTGCCGATTATATGATTTTTGTATCGTTTTATAAAAATTTATGATATAATTCTAAGTATGAGTACACATATTAATGCAAAAGAGGGAGACATTGCAGAGGCAGTTTTGCTTCCGGGGGATCCTCTTAGAGCCAAATTTATTGCTGAAAATTTCTTGCAGGATGCCAAGTGTTATAATGAAGTCCGCGGAATGTATGGATTTACAGGGCTCTATAATGGAAAAAGAGTTTCTGTTCAGGGTACTGGAATGGGGCAGCCTTCGCTTTCTATTTATGTAAATGAGCTTTTTCAGTTTTATAATGTGCAGAAAGCTGTGCGTGTTGGAACTTGCGGGGCTGTTCAAAAAGATATTGCGCTTAGAGATGTTATTCTTGCTGAAGGCGCATGTTCAGATTCCGGGTTGAATACAATGAGGTTCAACGGACTTCATTTTGCTCCTGTTGCGGACTTTGAGCTTCTTACAAAGGCGTATTCTGCTGCTGAAAAAATCGGCATAAAACCAAATGTAGGGCTTTGTGTTTCAAGCGATATGTTTTACGATCCAACGGAAAACTGGAAGCTTTGGGCGGAATATGGGGTTATGGGTGTAGAAATGGAAGCCGCGGAACTTTACACTCTTGCTGCGAAATTCAAGAGAAAGGCTTTGGCTGTTCTTACTGTTAGCGACCATATTCTTTTGGGTGGTGAAACTTCCGCAGAAGAACGCCAGGTAACTTTTACAAACATGATGAAAATTGCGCTTGAAGCTGTTACTGCATAGTTTTTTATAAAACAAAATGTCATTGTCGTACTTGATACGACAATCTCTAAATGATTGCAATATATGCATTTAGATT
>SFOB01000275.1 GCA_004554075.1 Treponema sp. | reverse complement strand
CTCTATTACCTTTACGTCTCGTGTATGTGAGATACCTTGGCTCCGCAAGAAGCGGGGGAGAAGAGATGTATGAAATTGACCAATGAAATTCAACTTATTGACAATAATTTTTCATAGGTTTCAACCTGTTTAGAATATGCCTGCTCTATTGCTGACATAAAAACAGTATTTGCTTTGCCAATATGCTGGCGTAAACCATTGGTGTCACCGTTTCTCCCAAGCCTGTTCAATTCATCGAGCAAATCAAGTGTAGATAGTTCGATGACAGAACGCGAGCGAATAATATTCGTTGCTTTTGAACGTTTCTCTGTTTCGAGTGACAGAGAGTTTATCTCTTTAGAGACCTTCTCTTTTATATCGTTCAATCCGTCATCCCACTCGTTAAGGATTGAATTATACAAATCATTGTATCGAGTGTTTATCTTGCCAATCAACAAAGAAATGTCAGATTCTGTCGAGTTTGTCCTATCTGGCATCTGTCTTTGTAAACCTTGAAACAACTTAAATGTCCCAAACACGATAGCACCTAATCCCAATGCAAGTGGCAAAGTCTTTCCATTTTCCATATTTGCACCGGCAATTAGCAGAACGGCACCGCCACCTATAGACAGATATGCTGTTTTAGCAGAAGTTTTAGTGCCTTGGATGTTTTGTGGAATGCTTGTCTGTCCAGACGGCACACTAATAGTAGCAAACGACGCCTGCACTTCTTCAACAATAGCGTTTTTTCTGGCATCAAGCAATTCCACAGCACTTTTAACTATCTTTTTCATCCTAAATATCCTTCCAGTTCTTTAAGTGGATTAATAGCCTCTGTCAGAACAGCAATATTCTGTTCTTTATTCTGAAGGCTTGATTCAAGTTCATCTAAATATTGTTGTATATTTGTCTTGATTGTATCTATGAATGCATCCTTGTTGTCAGTTAAAACCTCAAGACAACCTTCCCGTCCTGTCTTAATGACCTTTTGCACTTCTGTTCGCATAGACTGAACCAACGAAGAAACATTTGACTGAACCTTGTTCTTCATCTTTTGAGCAGAGTTCAGAACCTTATTTCTTGCCTCATGTTCTTCCATGGAACCAAAAGATGTCTGAACGTCATCTTGACCTTGCAAACATGATGCAACTGCACTTTCAAATCTGTCTTTTGTACCATAAAAGTCAAGTGTCGTCCCATTATTCATAGAATCTATGGTCTCATTCAGAATATTGCGAAGCAATCGGACGTTAAGCTTGCCTTCTTTGTCAACAGTCTCTCGCTCTGCGATCAGATTACCTATTGTGTCTTTTATTAACTGTATTATATCGGAACTTTCCCTTTCCCAAAGATTGTTAATCTTGGTGATTTCCCTTGTAAAACCATCTTCAAGCGTTGAAGCAAGCTTGTTAACATCTACGACATCATAGTCAACTCTAAAACTCTTGTTAAGTCCCCAGAAAGTTGATTTGCGATTGCAGGAAACTGTCTTTGGAGTTGTAGGAATACGACTCACAGAAAACGAATAACCATTCAATGCTCTTTTGACAGCCTGATCTGCACGTTGCTCTGCCCTTTTTATAACACTTTCTATATCTCTGCTGATATTGTCAACAATATCAAGATACGTTTTGCGCTGTGCTTTGAGATCCTTTATATCGTTTTCATTTAAGGTCGCAAGCATCTGCTGTAAGCGTTCACGTCTGGAAGATACTTTCTTGCGGATGTTTTCAGTTGATCCAGAAAAATAGTCGTGAAGTTTCTTTTCAATGATCTTCTTTTTATTATCAATGAATGTCTTCTGCAAATAGTTCTCACGAATATCATCTATTGATGATAACATATTGAAGTGACTCTTACAGTCTTCGCTATCATTGAAGAACGAAGGGAAAAATCTTCTCATCTGTGAAACAACATTTCGCTCGGTATCATCAAGCCGGTTCTCTTCCTTATGCGCTATAGAGAATCCAATACCGGAACTGAAATCAAGTTCAGGGTCGCTCCCCTTAAAATCAGATGTAGAGAGGTTACGCTCCATCTGTGCACGAAGACAACGCTGGCATTCATTAATCGCTCCCAGAAGATCGTCATGGTATTTATTACCAACATCTTGCAATACTGAATCAAACTTACTGGCAATAACCACTAGTGTGCCAATTCCTTGTTCTCCGATACGATTAACGAGGAAAGAAACGTCAACTTGATCAAAGAATCTACCAGAATAGCTCAACAAAAAGACACCATGACAACCACGGAGACATTCACGTGTTCTTTGCTCACGCGATACCACAGGGTCGTTGACGCCTGG
>SFOB01000274.1 GCA_004554075.1 Treponema sp. | reverse complement strand
CCTACGAGCAGCGACTTTTTCCTGTCTTCCTCCTGTGTCCGTGCCGTAAGCAGTATGATGGGCAGGTGGCTGTATTCAGAGTCGCTCTTCACCTTGTTGGTAAGTTCCCAACCGTCCATCTCAGGCATCATCACGTCGGAAACGATAATGTCTATTTCCGTTGTTTGTATGACGTTTATAGCTTCTATTCCGTTGGAAGCCGTGAAAATCTTGTATTTCGCCGATAGTAGCAGTTTCATAAGCATCAGCAACTCTGTATTGTCTTCCACAAGCAGAAGGCGATATTTATCGTCGTCGGTTTCTTGGTTCGTGGGTTCGGCATTGAAGGTATCAGTGGTAGAGTAGGGGAAGTCGAAAATGGCGTTTTGTACATTGTCGATGTTTACCATGTTTGATTCGTCAATTTGTTCAGGAGTGAAAGCTTCCTTTCCTATAGGCAGTTTTACGATGAACTTAGTGCCGATGTTTTCCTTGGACTCGAATGTTATTGTTCCTCCATTAAGTCTCACAAGGTCGCGTGTTAGTGACAGGCCGATACCGTTGCCTATGACTTTAAACCGTCGGTATTCTCCGTCGTAAAATGTCTCGAAAATATTGTTCTGTCTATTCTTGGGTATTCCGCATCCATTGTCTTCCACCACTATTATCACTTCATCGTAATAATTGTTGGTTGATACATCAAGAAGAATTCGGGCATTCGTTTTGTCTGAAAACTTTACTGCATTGGAAAGAAGGTTAAATATTATCTTATCAATTTTGTCGGTATCTATCCATCCTATCATGCTCTTTGGGTTGCACCTAACGTCAAACTGTATTCCCTTCTTCATCACCAGTGGTATGATACATCTTGCAGTTTCGCGTATGTATGACATCACATCGCCTTTGGCCACAAGAAGCTTTAGTCTTCCGTCTGATGCCTTACTGGCTTCTAGTATTTGTTGGAGTAACCTTACAGAGCGTTGTATGTTCAGGTCCATAAGATCGAATTCCTTTTTATATCCAGGTTCTCTCTCTCTCAGGTTTTCCACCGAGGCGGATATGATGGTAAGTGGAGTCAGCAGTTCGTGGGTAATACTGGTGAAGATCATGTTTAGTTGATCCTTGTTCTTGAGTCGTTGGTTTCTTATATACAGGTGCCTTGTCATAATCAGAAATATGATTACAACAATTAAAATTAATGTGTTTATGATTATATTCATGATTTATCTCCAATTGTTAGCGTTTCTGTTTTTGCGTTGCGAAGATACATAAAAAAGTCGAAAAATAGATATTGAAACCAAGAAATATTGCAAATATATCAATTTTTTGTTTGTTTTTAGTGAAATGTGGTTTGATTTTTATTAGAATATCGATTTTTAAACCTTATTTGGCTTATACTGAACTTGTATTTCTTAAAACCATATTACCTTTGCATCGTAAGATAAAAAATGAAGCAAAAGATATAATTTATGTATTATCAATATTTTGTAAATGGTTAAGGTTTATGGTTGATTAATTTAGTTTAGTATCGAAAAGCTTCGCTGAGAAGCGAGGCTTTTTCGAAAAAAACTAAAATGTCAGTCATGAATAGCCAATACAGAATTAATCAAACGTTGAACCCAACAATTTAAAGATATGAATACTATTATAATTGATTTTGATGGAACTATAGCCGATACCAAACATCTGATTGTATCTACTATGCAGCAGACGATGTCGATACTTGGCTTGCCAGTCAAGAGTGAGAAAGAATGCTCCTCTGTAATTGGACTTCCATTACGACAATCTTTCACAACTCTCATTCCTATGGATGAGCAGAAAGCAAATGCTTGTGACAATACATACCGACAATTGTTTATTGAAAACAATAAGCCAGGCGTAGTAAAACTTTTTCCTCAGGTAAAAGAAACTCTTGAAGAGTTGTATGCCATGGGTATTGTCATTGCTGTGGCAAGCAGTCGTGGTTCAGACACCTTGTATGCTTTTCTTGAGGAGATGAACATATTGCGCTACATTTCTTATGTTGTAACTGCTCAGGATGTGGCAAATGCTAAACCCGCCCCAGACATGGTCTACAACATTCTAAAACGCGTTGACGATGATAAGTCTGACGTGCTTGTAGTTGGCGACACAATTTTTGATATTGATATGGGAAAAAACGCAGGTGTGAAAACTTGTGGCGTGACATACGGAAATGGAAATATTGAGGAATTGAGCAAGGCTGATTATGTCATATCTGATTTTCATAGTCTGCTGGATATTGTTTGATAGTTGACGATAATCGTATAACGTTAAGGAGTTAAGACGATA
>SFOB01000273.1 GCA_004554075.1 Treponema sp. | reverse complement strand
AAATTGATGCCTACATTTTTGGCATCGTCAACGAGCGAAATCAAAGTATGGTGAGAAGTGTTGTAAAACTTCATTCCACCTGTAGCCTTGCGGAGAATAGGGTCGAGTTTGTCGTCAGCAACCTTATCTTTGAAATTGGTGTAGGCTGCAAGCACCTTAGCGTTGACCGGTGCAAGAATACAGTCGATGCGTCGGATTACAACGAATGGGAGCATTACCTCGCCAATTTCATTCTTTTTGAAAGTATCGCGAAGCACATCATCGGTGATTCGCCATACAAAACCTATATCGGGTCGCTTATTATTGTTATCCATATCAGGAGTAGTTTCGTTTTATATTTACAGTGCAAAGTTAAGGACTATTTGTGCAGTGTTTCTGCATTAGTCGGATTAAATTTGCAAAAGTCTGTGAGAAATATTTGAAATAGCAATTCTTGGATTGCCATTTTGGGTGAATGACACATTTCCTAAAGACTTCTTCAATTGAGCGATTGCAGAGCGAACCTCTTTGATATATTTATAAAGAGCCTTTGCCGGAGCATCTGAGCGGAGCTGTCTCACAACTCCTTTTGATGCAGCCCAGTCAAGCCATAAAGACTGAGTGTATAAGCTTTTCGTACCACGAAATGCCTTTAGTGAGCGGTCAACACGAATGATAAAATAGTTTGAAAGTATTCTACGGTTGTGAGTTTCATCGTAATTGAAATCATCACTACTAATTGACACTGTTTCAATTGTTATGTTATAGGGACGGTTCAATCTCCTTTTTAAGTTGTTTACTTGTGTAGAAATACGCTCAAATGTATCTACTTTATCAACTGTTGAAGCATCAAATATTAACAATACATGATAATCGACACCAAGAGATAATGGAAGTGCCTTATCAAGAATTGTAAAAACGTTTTCTACTCCGTCCTGAGACGTAATGTTTCCACTATCGTGGGAAAACAGATACCGATCAATGAACACAAGTGAATTTGACGGAACAGTTGCATCACGAAGTATTAATTCATGCCACCCACGGTTGTTTTCAGCTTTATCAACATCCTTTTCGATGCTCTCTTGAAATAAAGGATTCGTAATAGGAGATTCACCAAAAGAATGACAAATAATTCCATATTTGTCTGATATTTGTTTCGCTGTTTCTTTATCAACATCAAGGATAAATACAGCACAAGGATCTGCAACTGAATTTTGTTGCATATTGACAACACTGGCAAGATATGAATTCTCACCAACGTCTTCTGTATATTCAGGCTCTACGTTGATATCGTGGTCCTTTTCGAGCATATACACAGGATTATAATCATCGGTATCATAATCAGTATTCTCGCCAAGTAATACTTTGAGAATTGGACGAGTCTTTGTGATCAAGTCATACCATGCAGTATATTTATCGTCCCCATCTTTGTAGATGGCGGAAATAATATCTTCAGTTGTATATATGGACAACATTATTTTCTTTTGTTACGAGTTAATTCACGTGTCCATTTTCCTGCTTCATCAAAGAAGCCTGTGCCAAATGCTTCTTCGAAGTGTCCATTAGTTGTGTACTTCATATCGTAAGGAAGATCCTCTGCCGGGAAGTAGTACACTTTGAATGGGTTTTGCTTTTCAAGTTCTTCTTCTGAAAGGTTCATTTCAGCAACCAAAACTTGGGTGCGGCGAATAAGGTATTCAGAATGAGTTTCCACAAGGAAATTGTAACTCTCATCTTCTGCCACTGCCGCAAAAAGGTCAGCGAGTTTACTTTGCAAACGAGGATGTAAGTTTTGTTCAGGCTCCTCAATGATGATGAATTTGGAGATATAGCTTTTTCCACCATTGGATCCATGATGTCCGTGTTCGCACATTATCGTTGCAAGACTGAAAAGCAGAACCATTAACTGGTTTGAACCCATACCAAGGTCTGCAAGATTTACCCAACCATTCTCAGTGTCTATTTTTACGGTATATCCTTCGCCACCGAAAGATTCGATGATGTAATTCTTTCCAATACAGAATTCCTCCATCCATTTGCGGAGGAATGTGTCGGGGGCAGTACCCGGCTTTACAGCACAGCGAGCAAATTTGTGGATTGCTTGTGCCATAAAGTCATTTTTGTCATCTATGGTATATAGCATTTTTTGCGATATGCCATGAGCCTGAATATAGAACACTTTGGGGTTAGAAAGCTCGCTCTGCAAAGAGCTTGCACTCTCAAGAATGAGAGATTGTTTGTCTCCCAGGACTTGACCGTTGGCGATGTCTTCTTCAGTGCCATTCATTACCTTGGCTTCCTCATTGTCAAG
>SFOB01000272.1 GCA_004554075.1 Treponema sp. | reverse complement strand
CGGTTTGTTGTTTTGCGGTAAAAACATTTTATCCGATTCAAACCTCTTTTTCTATCTTAGGCTATTTTAGCCAATCCACAACTTTTGATTATAACTCATGGTTTTGAAAACAAACTCAAGGCTGCAATGCCAGTTCTTTCAGAAATCTTAAAAGTAAACGACATTTATTATATCCTTGGCGACGGCAGATTGAAATCTACAATGAATTCTGATTTTGACTGCGATGCATCTGATATTTCTGAGCTTATGACCGAAGATCTTTTTTCAGAAAATACTTTGGATAAAGTAAAAAATAATTCTCCAAAATTTTATCAAACATTAATAAACAACGGTTTTAAAACTACTCTGGTAGTCCACATTCGAAAAGCTAAAACAGTTTCCGGCTATCTTGTATGCGCCGTAAAACGCAGCCTCCGCATCTGGCAGGAAAACGAATGCGCCGTGCTTTATTATGTAGCCGGACTTCTGGTATAATATTTTTATGACTAAAGAAGAACTGCACAAAATGATTGAGCAGGATCAACCTAACATCTGCCAGATTGAGGCGATTCACGGCGGCAAACCTGTTTACAGCGACACCTGGAATAATTACAAGAGCGACGACTGCATTCACGTTATGTCTGTAACAAAAAGCATTATGGCTCTGCTGATTGGAATTGCCATAGACAAGGGGCAGATTAAAAGCGTGGACGACAAGGTTCTGGACTATTTTCCTGAATATAAAGTGAAGCGCGGCGAGAAGACAATTTACGATGTAACAATTAAGCATCTGCTTACTATGCGTGCTCCTTATAAGTCTAAGGGCGACCCCTGGAGTAAGGTTTGTTCCAGCGAAAACTGGACTTACACTTCGCTTGATTTTCTTGGCGGCCGCAAGGGGCTTACAGATGAGTTTAAGTATTCATCAGTCTGCCTTCATATTCTGACGGGTATTCTTTATAAGGCCACCGCTATGCTAACTGTAGACTACGCTAACAAGTATCTTTTTGATCCGCTTGGAATCCCGGCTCACAAAAACTTCTACGCCAAGTCTGCCGAAGAACATAAAGCCTTTACTATAAGCAAGCTTCCAAAAAATGCCGTGTGGTTCGCAGACCCGCAAGACCTCGGCACACCTGGCTACGGACTTTGCATGACAGCCAGCGACATGGCGAAAATCGGACTTCTCTGCTTAAACAAGGGTACTTTCAACGGCCAGCAGATTGTTTCTTCAAAATGGATTCGCGAGATGACTACACCCCGCCCAGTTGAAGGTAATCATTTTCGCGGTATGGAATACGGCTACCTCTGGTGGATTATCTCCCGCAAGAAAAATATCTACGCCGCTATCGGAAACAGCGGTAACGTGATTTACATTAATCCGCAGAAGCAGCTGGTTGTTGCCGTGGCTTCCTATTTCAAACCAACTATTTTTGATCGTGTTGACTTTATCCAGAAATATATAGAGCCCTTTGCAGAGACTCTTTAATAAACTGGAGATTTAAGTAAAAACAAATTATAATGAAAGCCTGATAGAATACTATCAGGCAAGGAGAATTATTACACATGAAAAAGATCTTTTTTATATTCACATTAATGACTCTTTCTGTTCTTGCTTTTGCACAGAAAGCTGGAGAAAAAATCACATTCAGCGGCTGTGATTTGAATGGTAATCCTGTAACAAGCGAGATTTTTGCTGAAAACAAAGTAACAATGCTGAATATCTGGGGAACTTTCTGCGGACCATGTATCCGCGAAATGCCAGACCTTGCAAAACTCAATGAAGAAAACAAGGACAAAAACTTTGAAGTTGTAGGAATTATTATTGATATTCTTGACCAGAAAGGAAAAGTTGATTCAGGCATAAAAGCTAATGCAGAATTAATCATTAAAAAAACTGGAGCTGATTACATTCATATAATTCCTTCGGATGAAATGAATAATGGTTGGTTGAAAGATATTCAGGCCGTTCCAACTACTATTTTTGTAGATTCAAACGGAAAACAGATTGGTAAACCATATGTGGGTTCCCGATCTCAAAAAGACTGGCAAAAAATAATTGATAAGATTTTGAATAAGTAGGGGAATTCTCCATAAAAATGAAACTGACAGAAAAACATATCAGAATCATTTCAATTATTTTTCTCACTCTTGGAATCGTACTTGTAGCAGCAGGTATTTTCCGTGGCGAGGCAAAGTCGGTCTTTGGCTACATTAAAGGCTTTGCAAATGGAAAGATTTTTGAAGGCCCAACAAAACACATCTGCCTTCCCGGTATGAACTGTTATTCCTGTCCGGGAGCTCTTGGTGCCTGTCCAATCGGCTCTCTGCAGGCTACTCTCAATGCCCGCGAATACAAAATCTCAATGTATGTAGTAGGGCTGCTTGTAATTTTTGGAACCTTCCTTGGTCGTTTTGTTTGCGGATTTTTATGTCCATTTGGATTAATTCAGGATCTTCTTTTTAAGATTCCTTTCATAAAAAAAATCCGCCGCCTGCCGGGCGAAAAGGGTTTGCGCTGGCTTCGTTTTGTCTTCCTGGGTATTTTCGTAATTCTGCTTCCAATGTTTGTAGTTGATATCACGGGGCTGGGGGAGCCCTGGTTCTGTAAATGGATTTGCCCTGTTGGTACTCTCGAAGGCGGCATTCCTCTTGTTCTTTTGAATAATGCCATGAGGGGAGCTGCGGGATTTATCTTCCGCTGGAAACTCGTAATCCTTGCAATCACATTGCTTTCTTCAATTATCATTTACAGGCCTTTCTGCCGCTACGTATGTCCGCTTGGTGCAATTTATGGTATCTTC
>SFOB01000271.1 GCA_004554075.1 Treponema sp. | reverse complement strand
AGTATCGGTGATTCCATCATCAGCTAAAGATTGGATTATGCTGTAATTAGGGTCAGCATATTTCTCGATGGTTGCACCAGGGTTAGCCCCATCAAAGAATGCCATGTCACCATCTGCAATCTTATGAGATGCTATGTAATTGAAGTTAGGAGTGTAATCCTCTTTCCTTAATGCTTTTTCGATTGCAATCTTATCAGCTCTTGAAACAAGTACAGTGTCAGGAGCATAACCTGTTGCATTGTCATTTGCATCGTATCTCATCTCATCATCCAAGGTGATTTCGTTCTCGATGATGTTAGCTGCACTAGTCCATGTTTTCAAGGTAGCAGTGGAGACTCTTCCTCCGTTGATGATTGCTTTTGCATACTTATCTTCAAAGAAGTCACTAATCTTTACAACACTTGCATTGTAGAAAGATTGTAAATTACTGTCATATTTTCCTCTTTGCTCGTCACGAGTGTTTGCTCTGTACATGAAACCGATTGGTAAGGTTTGCCCTCCTACAGTTTGGCCGTTGCCGAATTTGATTTCGTTGAAGTTAATACCATTGTTGGTGTACATTGGTTCGGATACATCCACTTCACCATTAAGGTAGTTGGTGAACAATCCAGTCTCGTTTTGTTCTACAGGTAATAAGGTTAAGAATTTAAGTGATTGGTAAATCCTTTTTTGTACGTATAATTCAGTATTCTGTACTTTGTCATCGAATACTGCTGGTAATCCGTTAAATGCCATAATTATTAATCCTCCATTATAATGGTTCTATTTTAATCCGATTACGATTTCATCATCGGAAGTTTGACCGATAAGGCAAATTGCATCAGACTTGGTAGTGCCGGATGATGCTGTTTTCTTCCAACCATCTGCAGACCATTCCACATATAATCCTGCAGTGATTGCTTCAGATGCCTTTGCAGGTACGGTTCTCACATCACTGAATACTGTTTCAACACCACATTTACGGAGCATGTCCGCGGCTTTGGCTTGGTCTTCAGTGTAGGTTGTAGTTGGATCTACATCATACTCTGGATGGTCATGGCAGAAACCAATGATTACTCCATTATTGCCAGTTGCCTTAGCGATGTAAGGGTATTTTCCATCGTCTCCGATGATTGCTACTGCATCACCTTGTTTTACTGGTGCAGCGACTGAAGGTTTTGGGCCGTCACCAGTTACACTTACAGTTTGTGAGATGCTTATTGCACCTTCAACTGCTTTTGCAGGGATAGTAATCCCTTTGAAGATATTTAACATAGTATCTTATTCCTCCAATTTTTTCAGTTTTTGAAATAATTTGCTATACGTTCCGCTGTACCAGTAGGAACACTTTTTCTTTGTTTATGTGTTTCCACCATTGGTTTAGCATCACGGTATAAATCTAAGAATGTGTCATTATCGGTTAAGCATAATTTCTTTGCAGCTTCTTTTTGGCTTGGGAGTATTATTCCTTTTTGGATATATGCATCCACTGTTGCCTCTGCCCTTTCCTCAACCAATTCGTTGACTGTCGCTTGCAGGTCTTGGATTTTCTGTGCCTGTTGAAGCTTTTCATTGACCTCATCATTTAATTCAGTTATTGTGTCATTCACTTCATTATCTTTCTTGGATAACTTATCCTGCAAGTCCTTGATTATCTTATCCTTATCAGACAATTCCTTTTCATATCTTTCCTTGATTTGACTGAATTTGTCTAAAGGGTCATCATTTCTAGGTTCCGGTTTTCCTTCATCTTGTGGGTTAGGGTTAGTTTTCCCATCATTTGGCTTTGGATCTGTTTCTGTCATTTGATTCTCACCTCAGATAGTTAAATTATTTTTATTCATTTTATTATGGGGCCTCATATCATCGGCAGCATAAAAGATGAAAAAATAATAATGAAAAATGATTTTTTTTTATTTCTTCCTATAGAAGTTTGCACTGCATCTGCACGATGGATGTAAAGGTGGGAGGTTATCAGTATCCTCTATCTCGTATTCCACATCCCCCCCTGTTGCATTGTTCTTGCAGTATAGTTTTTTGCAAATGTTGCACCTGGTGCTTCTGCAGTTTACAGTATAATGTGTGGCGCCTCTTTCTTTGGCTATGATGTAATCCGATACTGTAGATGTGCGTGCTATCTCTGTACGTGCTATTGTTCTAGCACGTTTGTTCTTGATACCTTCCACTTCATCACTTATTCGTTTGGCCATCCGCTGTGGATTGCTCCCTTCAGGGTTATTGTATTCCTCTGTGACTATGTCTCGGACAGTTTGCTTGATGTCTTCACCAACATTAGTGATTAGGTTTCCCACATAGTTTTCAATGG
>SFOB01000270.1 GCA_004554075.1 Treponema sp. | reverse complement strand
AACCACAAGTGTCCTACTTATAGAACCTCCTGCATTTGTAGCTGTCAATATTATCTCTTGATAAGGAGCATTTATAAGGACTTTGCATGTGCCTGAATTAGCAAGTGGTACATCTCCAAGACCAGAAACATGCAACGATGTTGCATCAGATACATTCCACACAAATTTGCATTCTTTTCCAATAGTAGCTTCGCCCCTACGTTGGAAAGTTTTGATTACAGGTGGAGGAATACTTGGCTTCTTTGTTTTTTTTGCAGGTGCTGAACCTGTTGATGATGTAGCAGATGCTCCAGAAGCAGAGCCTTGGTTGTTTGAACCAGTCGTTGCTCCTGCGGTCATATCGTATTTAAACTTCTCGAAATTAAACAGTATTGTTCCATTTTGAGAAGTCGCATTAGCTAATGCTTTAAGTGTATAATTGATAAGTGGCTGTTGAAAGCCAAACTTGGTAGCAAGATTAAGAGAATACTGTTTCAATTTCAGAACAATTTCTTCTCTGTCTGTACCAAAACATAATATTTTGGCAGATATTCCTTCGTGATTCAGATATTATATCGCGTCCAAAATCATTTGCGATTATTTTTAATGCTTCATGAAGCTGCATATCTTAAACTTTCTATTTATTATGCGGTTTTGTTGAGTTTAATAGATTTTTAATATCCACGTTAAGAGCATCTGCGATTGCGGTCAATTGTTCTAGAGAGGGTTGCATCCGATTTTGAACCCATCGACTGACCGTGATTTCTGTCTTACCCGTTTTTTCTGCGAGCCATCGATTTGTTCTCTTTTGAGATTGTAGCACATCTTTGATTCGGTTAATCTGATATTGTTCCATCGCATTAGTCTTATTTGAAAATACAAATTTAACAAAAAACGATAAACTATCCAAAATTATTATTATCATATTTTTCAGTATAAGTTAAAAAATACATGATTTTCTCTCTCAAACAAGCCTATATATACGCAGAATTGGTCAAAAAAGAGGGGCAACCTTCTACAATTGCCCCACAGCCCATTAGTTTTGATTAAATGTCAAAGTCTTCGCATTTCATCTTTAATAGCTTCAACGCTATACCCTGTTACTCTTGAACATTCCTGAAGATAGGACTCTTGAGTTATTGGGCTAGGAATTACTGCTATAGTATTAAGTATCTCTTTCATTCCTGCTGAACGCAAATCAGGGTCTAATATATTCTTTACCAAAACAGAATACATAAAGTTAATGAAGTTCTGCTCGTAATTTTCAAAGTTTGTCTGAACATTATTTGAAGCAGTCTTGCGGATATAACTATCTGGATCTTCTCCGTCAGGAAGTGAGAGAACCTTGGTTGCTATTCCTGATTTCAAAAACATCGGAATTGCTCTTAAAGTAGCACGTAATCCTGCATTATCAGAATCATATACTAAAGTAACATTCTTACAATAGCGTGAAAGTAGTTTTATCTGTTGCTCTGTAATCGCAGTACCAGAGCTAGCTACGACATTCTCTATTCCTGCCTGATTCATTGCCAATACGTCTATGTACCCTTCTACCAGATATACTTTTCCTGTCTTTACAATTGCACTCTTTGCCTGATATAGTCCATACAATTCTGCATTCTTATGATAGATTTCACTATCCTGTGAATTGATGTATTTTTGATCAACACCATGAGTTCTTTCGTCAAGTTTTCGTCCACCGAATCCTATGACTTTTCCAGATGTGCTATACCATGGAAATACAAGACGACCAGCATATCGATCAACTACTCCCTCACGACTTATATAGCCAAGCCCCAACAATTTTGCATTGTTAAAATATAATCCAGCTTGCTTGTAGGCGGTTGACATAAGCGAAGTGTCCTCTGGTGAAAAACCTATAGAGAATTTTTCCAAAGTGTCAGTGGTAATGCCTCTTGAACGAATGTACTGTTTTACAGCAGAATCATCAGATGCTCTATTTAGAGCGTCCACATAGAATGCTAAAACCCAGGCATTTGTTTTATAAAGATTCGACACGAGACGGTCATGTTTTTTTTCTTCCTCGGTTCTTTCCTCTGACGGTATAGATATACTGTATTTATTCGCCAAGCGTCTAACTGCCTCCGGAAAGGAAACACGCTCTATCTCTTGTACGAATCTGATGGTATCACCTTTTGAATTACATGCATAACAGTGGTAAGTTCCTCTATTAGGAGAGATTTTCAATGAAGGATTGTGATCTTCATGGAAAGGACAAGTACCAACGTAGTATATACCCTGCTTCTTAAGAGTTATATATTCAGAAACGACATCTACGATATTTGCCGCATCTTTAACCTTTTCTATAATTTCCTTCGTTATCATGGTTGAAGTGTATAGTTTTCAAGAGGCTGTCTAACAACCAAATCTGGAATGTAGCCGTTCTGAATCTTGCTGATGATAGACATCTGCTCAATCTTCCCAATCTCAGAGTTCTGATATTTGGAAGGAAGGTTATGAACAGGCAAGGCAAGCGCATGGATGTAGTCATCTATCTTCTGTTGCTCCGTGCTTGATAAAGAACCATTCTTCATATAGTTGGTGGCTGCCTTGTCAAGTACATGCAGATAAGCATCATCAATGCCATCCTGATTCATAGGGAACTTCGCCAGTATCTTCTCACATCGGGATTGTGCTTTCTGAAGATCGAGTTGGTCAGTGAAGTATTCAATCATAAAACCTCGCATGAGTTTCTTCGTGAACTCTTCGATGCCTCCCTTTGCATGGAGAAATCTAGGACTTTTTCCTTATGGGAAGTGTTAAATTTTTGTAATTATCAGTGTTAAAAGTTTTAACAGTTTGGTTTGGTTTGGACGTTCTTAGGGGCTGCGAGCCCCTGCCACTG
>SFOB01000269.1 GCA_004554075.1 Treponema sp. | reverse complement strand
GGACCTCTTGTGATGGCATACAGTATGCTGTTTACAAGCATCACATCGCAGATAATCAATGCTGAGCCTAACAAAAAACTGCTCGGCTATACATACGGACAACAGATAAAAGATATTATTCCGTCAATGCTGTTGTCTGCGGTTATGTTCGGCGCGGTGTTCTGCGTGCAGCTTTTGGGATTAAACGATTGGCTCACTCTGCTGATTCAGATACCGCTGGGCGTGCTTGTTTATGTGATGGGTTCGGTGCTTTTCAAGTTTGAAAGCTTCGATTATATTCTTGCAACGGCAAAAGGATTTTTGAAAAGAGGATAAACATGAATAGTTTTTATTCCCTTGATGAATTAAGAAAGATCGGATTTAGAAGCGTTGGCGAAAATGTTTCAATTAGTAGAAAAGCAAGCATTTATGGTGCAGAAAGTATAAGCATAGGCAATAATGTTCGAATAGACGATTTTTGCATTTTAAGTGGAACGATCGACATAAAAAACTATGTTCACATAGCTGCAGGAACATTTTTATACGCAGGAAAAGCAGGAATCGAAATTGGAAACTTTTCTACAATTTCGTCACGGAGTGCTGTATATGCAGTTTCAGACGATTACTCTGGCAATGGTATGACTAATCCTACCGTGCCTGATAAATTGAGAAATGTCACAGAGAAAAAGGTCACAATAGGTGAACATGTTATAATTGGAACTAATTCTACGGTGCTCCCCGGTGTAACCATAAGAAATGGTGGTTCATTCGGTGCAATGAGTTTAATTAATTCATCTACTGAGCCATGGAGTATTTATGTTGGTATCCCTTGCCGAAAAATAAAGGAACGCAGTAAGGCATTACTTGAAGACCAAAAAAAATTCTGCATAAGTGAAAATGTGCTGAAACAATCTGGCAAAACAAAAAAATTGCTTTTATTGGGAGGCTCTGCTCAGCAGGTTGTTGCAATTGAAACAGCAAAGCGAATGGGGTATTACACAGTGCTGTGCGACTATCTATCCGATAATCCGGGGCAGTATGCTGCTGACAAGTTTTATCTTGTAAGCACAACGGACAAGCAAGCCATACTTGAGGTCGCAAAAAAAGAAAATGTTGATGGTGTCCTTGCATATGCTTCTGACCCGGCGGCACCCACGGCAGCATATGTAGCGGAAAAGATGGGACTTCCGGGAAATCCGTATGAGTCTGTTGAAATCCTTTGTAATAAGGATAAATTCAGAAAATTTCTTGCGGATAATGGTTTTTGTACACCGGTGGCAAAAGGATACGATGATGTAAACACAGCAGTAGACGATATAAAAAATGGCTATTTCAAGCTTCCCATAATTGTGAAACCCGTGGATTCCTCGGGCAGCAAAGGTGTATATAAGATTTGCAGTGTTGACGAAGCGGAAGAAAAGCTTAATTCATCAATGGAATTTTCCAGAGGAAAAAGAATCATTGTTGAAGAGTATGTAGAAAAATACGGTTATCAGATTGCGGGAGATGGGCTGTCTGTTGACGGTAAGCTTGTATTCAGATGTTTTGCAAACGACCATTTTAATCCAGCTTGTGTGAACCCATTTGTTCCTGTTTCTGCATCGTTCCCATATGTAATGCCGGAGTGGGTTCATGATAAAGTTCATAGTGAAATTCAGCGCTTGCTTATGGCTCTTAATATGAACACCAGCACATATAATTTTGATATTCGAATTGATAAGGAATACAATGTTTATCTTATGGAAGTTGCGCCGAGAGACGGCGGAAATTATATTCCACAGATAATTAAGTATGCAACAGGTGTTGACCTTGTGGAATGCTCAGTCAAGGCCTCAATGGGAGAAAAAATTAGCACCGACGGATTTGGCAAGCCTTCAGGGTATTATGCTTATTATGCAGTGCACAGTCTCAGAGAGGGAATTCTTGACACTGTTCAGTTTGCTGATGGCATTGAAGAAAGACATATCCTTGAAAACCACCTGCTGAAAAAGCGCGGAGATGAAATCAAAGCATTTACCGGCGCTAATACCACCTTAGGCTGCTTGCTTATGAAGTTTGACAATATGGAACAGATGCTCGATATGATGGACAATTCTGAGGAATGGATAACTCTGAAATTGGAGAATAAAGATGGTTGAGTTAATAAAGAAAGCACTTAGATTTTATGTGCGGTTAAGATGGGGCATAAAAGCGCCTTATATGTCAAAGCGCATAGTTGAGAGCTTCATCAGCGACTATAGGCAACGTAAGCTACCGTGGCTTGAGATATGGTCGATACATCATAAAGGTTTTACAGTATCAAATTGGATTATCCTAAAACTCAATAAAT
>SFOB01000268.1 GCA_004554075.1 Treponema sp. | reverse complement strand
TTTACCATCTAATGTTAAGGCAACTTTAAATGATTTATCTTTTAGTTTTGTTAAAATTCTATCTCCTTCTTCATTTTTATTTGAATCGATTAATTCAACTATTTCTAATTTATGATATTTATTTATTCTAGTTTGATAATCATTTATTAAATCAAGAAGGTATTTTTCTTTAATTTTTCCAACGCATATTATTCTTATCATACTTCAATGTTTCCTGATATTTCATTTTGTTTGGCAATAACAATATTGTCAAATTCTATTTCATGATCTTTAAATTCATTTTTTAGTGTTTCTAGCGCTATTTGGGGAGTGTTATTTTCTTCACTTAGGTGGGCTAGAATTATTTCTTTAGTGTCATTACCAATTATTTTACTTAGGTAGAAGGCAGATGATTCATTAGAAAGATGGCCTTTATCACTAGCCACTCTTCTTTTTAACCATCCGGGATATCTACCATTAAGTAACATATCAGCATTATGATTACTTTCAAAAACATAAATTGTTTTATTTTTTAATTTGTTAAAATATTTTTGATTAAGGTAACCTGTATCAGTAATTTGAACGACACTGTTATTATTTTCAGTTATTATATAACCACGTGAGTCTGAAGTATCATGGCTTGTTATACATCCATCCCAATAAAGACATACTGTTCCAAAACATTAGCTTCTCTGTATCTTCGGGTGACAAACGCGCCATTATAGGGAACAATGGCATAGGTAAATCGACACTTCTCAAGATATTGGCTGGCAGACTTGCTCCGTCGGCTGGCACTGTGCTGTGCGATGACCGTCTCTATCTGGTTCCTCAGCATTTCGGTCAATACAATGGTCAGACAGTGGCAGATGCATTAGGCCTTTCGGAAAAGCTTCAGGCATTGTATGCCATCTTGGGCGGACGAGGAACAGAGAATGACTTTACTGTTCTCAATGACGAATGGGACCTTGAGGAACAAATATCAGCAGCCTTCACTAAATGGGGCATAGACTATATTACTCCGGATATGTCACTGGCCTCACTTAGCGGAGGGGAGAAGACTAAGGTGTTTCTTGCAGGAATCGAGGTGTTCAAGCCTGATATGATTCTGATGGACGAGCCCACCAATCATTTAGACATGAAAGGACGGGCTCAGCTGTATGACTTTGTCCAAAAGACGAACAGCGCCATAGTCATTGTCAGTCACGACAGGGCTTTGCTGAACCTGATGCCGGGCATCTTTGAGATGTCATCCACTGGCATGCAGTTCTATCCAATGAACTACTCTCAATACAAGGAGACTGTTGATGCTGAGTATGCCGCTAAAGTCGCAAGTTTTCAGAACGAGCAGAAAGAACTGAAGAAAGCTGAGAAATTGGCACAGAAGACCATGGAACGGCAGCAGAAACATGCCTCAAGGGGAGAAAAGCACAGTGCAGGACAGGGCATTGCCCGCATAGCCATGGGGAACAGACGAGACAGTTCGGAAGCAGCAACCTCTCATCTAAACAAGGTGCAGCAGGAGAAACTGCAAAGGATGAGTCAGAAGGTACATGAGATACGGGCATCCATCAGCGATGACAAATCTGTGAAGATCAATATCAGCAATTCTGATATGCATGGAAGCAAACGGCTGATAGAAGCTGATGGCTTAACTTACAGATACGAAGGGCGGAATGTCTTATGGCAGGATGATCCATTGAGTTTTTCAATCTCAAGCGGCGAGCGGATTTGGCTTCAAGGTGATAACGGAACTGGCAAAACTACATTGCTCAAACTGATTGCAGGTTCCTTACAGCCCACCACTGGAAAGATATGGCGAAGAGGTTCATTGAATATCTTGTATCTCGACCAGGAGTATTCTTGTATTGACAATGACAAGACCGTTTATGGTCTGCTGGAAAGCTGCAACAGCAAGAAGCCCGAGCATGAACTGAAAATGCTTCTCAACCGCTTTATGTTTACAGCTCAGACGTGGGATAAGAAATGCGTATGCCTGAGTGGCGGCGAGCGGATGAAACTGGCCTTGTGCTGTCTGCTCATCGCAGAGAAGGCTCCGGATATCATCATCGCTGATGAGCCGACAAACAATATAGACATCTCCTGTATGGACATATTGGCTGATACGTTGAAGAATTATGTCGGGACATTGCTCATCGTCAGTCATGATGAACAGTTCATTCATGATATTGGCATCAAACGGATAATCAGTATTTCTTGAATCCCCTTTATGAACCTAAAATCCGCAACTATCATCCAATACACGATTAAGGGTAGATTTATGAGTCGTTAGTAGCAGCTTTCAGTAAAAAGCAACAGCACAACATCAATA
>SFOB01000267.1 GCA_004554075.1 Treponema sp. | reverse complement strand
CTTTGCTATTGCAGCCAGGGTAAGAATATAATAATCATCATCCTCATTTTTATTGGCAATGAATACTTTATGGCTCTCTCCAATCACATAATACTTACCATCATACTCCAGCATATTAGATGCGATTGCCGGCTCTGATGCATAACACTTAACGCCACTCTTGAATACAGTGTGACGGGTTTTCATATTTCCATATCCGTGATCAATTCCAATTAATATTTTTCCGTTAATGTTAAATCCTTCCATATAATTACCATGCCTTTCTTTAAATTCTGCGAATTTGTGCTTTGCACAAATTTGCTGTGTGAAAAAACTACCATATATGGTTTTTTCACACTTTCTTCCTTAAAAATCTGCGCCTGTTTACAGAGCGCGTTTACAATATTTTCCACTTTTTGTCTTTTGATTTTTTCCTGTTTACTTTGTTTACAAAGCCCGAAAACCGCTAGAATTCAACATTCTTCTGTAAACAGATGCGTTTACGGTCATGTTTACACCGGCTTGTAAACGAAATTTGTAAACAGGCTCTAAAAAACTTTTTATCGAAATGGCAGTTCTGTATCATCCGGTACTTTTATAAAACCACCACTTGGTTCATTTCTTTTCCAGCTTCTCTGCGGACCATATTTTTCAAATCGGTGCTGTGGTCCTTTGCTCCATCCTTCGATGCTGTTGTTCAGAATATCTCCGATCTCCCGCAATTCCCATTGTTTCGGATCATCAAATTCATGCTTCAGTGCTTCCCTGTAAATCATAAGTGTACACACATAATCTTCCGAACAATCATCAAGCCACTCCTGAATCTGTCCCACTTTGGTATCCTCCGGCATGAATTCCTTCTGCATTACTTTTAGATATTCCTCCATATCCTTTGAAAGTTTCAGTTTGTAGTTCTTATGCTTATAGTAGAAATCCATCATCTCTGCCCAAAGCTGTTCAATGTACTCACGGGATTCCTTCTCATCTTCAAGAATATGCTTTTTCACTCGTTCCGGATGAACCATAATGGGAGCAAATCTTCGATTCCCGGTTCTGTCCAATGGAAGAAAATCAAGCGTATTGCTTGTACCGACAAAGACACATTGTCTTGGTCTATCCTCAGGATGTGTTTCATAAGGAATCTTGTAATTATCCTTAGGTCTGCTTAAGAAAGCTTTGATCTCTTCTACAGTTTTTGCATTTACCGTTGCAAGCATTTCAGGCATTTCTATAATCCAGTGGCCTTGCAGTTTTCTATAAATATTGTCATCTCCAAGTTTGCTCAGGTCATCCGAGAACCACTCATCATCAATTGCCAGCAATCTGAAAAAAGAAGATTTTCCGGCTCCCTGTCCTCCGACCAGACATACCATTATTTCAAACTTGCATCCGGGATCATAAATTCTGTGGATTGCCGCCTGCATGAGTAAAAGCATTACCTCTGTGGTATGCTCACACTGATCTGCTCCAAGATATTTCGGGAGCACATCAGCGATACGGCTGACTCCATCCCATTCAAGTGATTCCAGGCGTTCCTTTACAGGGTGAAAATGATTCTGACTGGCGATAATATTAAGAGCTTTTCCTATGGCTTTATAGTTCTTAAGTCCATAGGTACGCTCCAGATACCAGTCAATCTGATCCACATCCACGTCACGGATTCCTCCGCCTTTTGGCTTATCCCAGCCAAGATTTTTAATGATATCTGTCTTACATGTAAGGTCATTATGGCAGATTGCTCCCGCAAGCACCGGATCATTTTGCAAAGCAATCATGCAGTTATCAATGCTCTGATACGCTCTGCCTTTTTCATCTGTTGAAAGCATCTGACGAACATCTTCTGTTGAATAAGAAGGATTACTATCCAACACGTTTTCGATTTCTGCCAAGGATTTCATCTCCTGCTCGTTTAATATTTGCTGCAATCCGCTTCACCTCCTTCCCATCCATAAGAAAGAGTTGACGTTTATCCGCTTCATCTCCCATACAAAGAATGTCAAGCCAGTACTCTATCTTCTCCTGCTGGTGGAGCATATACGCAAATCCATTTGAAATAACAGCCGTCCCCGGCTCTTTCGTAAAGATCAAGTCCTTAGCTTCTTCTATCAGGTGCTTACATTCTTTTAGTTGGTCAATCGTTTCATCTGCCCAGCGTTCAAATCTTTTCTTCACAGTTTCTGCATACTGTTTCTGCTCCACAAGTTTCCGATAAGCATTTTTTTCGTCATCAGAAATTTTGTGTTCCGTTTCTATGGGAAGATTAAAATCCTGAATGATTTTGCATGCAGCATCATATTGTGCCAAAGAAAACATCTCTGCCACATATCCGACTGCA
>SFOB01000266.1 GCA_004554075.1 Treponema sp. | reverse complement strand
TCTTCTAAATAATAAAAGTTTGTTTTTCTGTATTTTTGATTACAATCTCTAATTTTTCTACATCAATGATATGCGTCAATTTGCATTTAGGGCAGAAAATTGAAATTGAATTTATAATTTCCCTGCAAATATCTCTGCATCAATAGTGATTTCTTTTGTTTTTTTTAAATCTATTCCATCTTTATTTACACAAAACAGTAGTGGAGTCATATCCGCAAAGGTTTTTATTTCCTCGGATGTCATTGTATACGTTGCTGAAACTTTCTTGTGATAAACAACGGAATACTTCTTTTGGAAATAATCTACGACAGCCGCATTAGAATATTGATTGCTTTTCAATTGTTCTTTTGCCGTCTCTCGAAGCTCCTTAAGATGAGCATTTCCCGGAATTACCTTAATTACATAACCGCCTTCTTTCAAAACTCTGTTAAATTCGGAATAGTTAGCAGGAGTAAAAATATCTAATATGCAATCTATCCTTTTGTCTTTTATGGGCATTTCTTCCAAATTTCCCACAAACCATTTGATAGAATTACTGAAATCACTTTTTGCTGCAAGCTGAACAGCATCTTTAGAAATATCAAATGCAATAATTTCTTTATCACCTGATACTTCTTTTATCTGCTTTGAATAATATCCTTCACCGCAGCCAATATCAAGTATTGTATCAATGCTGCTAAAGCTTTTTATAAGCTGCACCACTTCATTCAGGATATGTGAATAATAGCCTTTTTCTAAAACCTCCCGCCTAATTTGAAAAGTCTCTCTGCTATAATGTTTTGAAGATTTTGTTCCTACAGCAAAGTTCACATAACCCGTTTTTGAAATATCGAAACAATGATGATTAGAACAAAATAAACTTTTTTGTTTCAATTTTAAATCTGTTTTACATATAGGACATTGAAAAACTTTTTCACTGTCACTAAATCTAAGTATTTTATTCATTATTCCCTCCGTTATTATATTACTTGCCCAATAAGCGAGCTATGCAATACGGATTCACCGCAACATAACCCGCGGTGTTATCTTAATCTCATATGCGCTGTCATATTCTCACCTCCAAACTCCGATTTGTCACCGGCTCCATTATACGCTATCTCATAAAAAAGTATAGCCGAATTTCAGCAAACTTGTCAGATGGAAACAACTTGCAACGCAAGATAATTCCGGGCGGCAAGTCCACAAAGGGGTAGCTGGCGTAAGCCAGCGCAGGGGAAGGGTAACTTCCCCTGTGATGATTGGAGCAGATTGAAAATCTACGGAAATCATCTGCTGTCCGCAGGACGCCTCCGGCAGGGCGCAATGCACCACTTCCCGAAGTGGTGTATAATTGCGCCCTCTTTCAGAGGGGGAAGCCACGCTTACCGCTCTGGAAGCTATTATGACCGTTCCCGGTCTGGCTCTTTTCTCTTGGAATGGGGCGTTTTCTCCCTCGTCTGCGCCTTTGCTTCCGCCAGCCTGCGCCGGATTGAATTGTCCCGCTTCTGGATAAACCGCTGTCTGGTGTCAGCGATAAAGCGGCGGCACTCCGGCTCCGGGATAGCGTCCAGCTTTCGGATTGTGCTTTCCACAATCTCCCTCGCCTGCCTGTCACGAATGACCGGCACGATTTCCCGAAGTCCGGCAAGAGTTTCCTGTTTCGTGGCGGCGGCGTACTGGTAAACCATAGCCAGCTCGTCCTTTGAAAATTTCACATTCATTCCGTGTCCTCCTTTTCTGTGCCGGTTCCGGCAAATATCTGTTCTATGAGCTGCCGGGTGCTGTCCCGATGAAAGAGCAGCTTCAAGAACAGTTTGACCTGTTCCTCCGGCAAAAGCTCCGGGTGGGGCAGGTATCTTTCCAACTCCGCCCCTCTGGTACAGAGCCGGTGCGTCCGCTCTTTTCGGGTCAGCGTCTTTATCTGGTGTTCCAGAATCTTTTCCTCATGCTGCGCCCTCCGCAACTTTGCTTCGGTTTTCTCTATTTCCTGATTGAGTTTTTCCAGCTTTTCACTCATAGCGTCAGCCCTCCGTTCTGGGAATGAGTACATATATCTTGTTCGGCTCCCCAAAGCCTTGACGCACCCGCACAATCAGTCCGGCAGCTTCCAGCTCGTTTAAGGAACGCTTCACGGTCATGGTGCTGCGGGAGAGCGCCGCCGACAATTCCACAATCGGGAAACAGATAAATAAAATCCCGTTCATGTCCTCTATGCCATTTGCCAGAACATCGTCCAGCATACGGGCGTACATGATTTTTGCGGTGCTGCTGATCGGGAGCCGCAGCATGGCTCTCGGCACAGTTTATCTGCAAACGGCTCAAGCTGAATTTTAGGAAGCT
>SFOB01000265.1 GCA_004554075.1 Treponema sp. | reverse complement strand
AACACTGCTGAAATGTTATATCATCTGCACAATGGACAAGCGGGTGCCACCTTCCGTAGTGACATTGACAACTATATGAATGACATTATGGAACAAAACCATGAGGAATTTCTTGTTCCAATGGGTTATGTATCCCTTCAAAAACCTCAAGAACAATTCGCAAAGTATATGCGAGCTCGCTTCCGTCGTGATGTTCTACGTTCATGGTTGTTGTGTAGCGATAAAAAACAAGCAACAGTAAAGAATGAAGACATTACACCACTATACAACAACTTGTTTAAAGAACTTAATCCAGATGCAGATAAATCGATTGCAAATGTATTTCAAAGTCTGGCAAACCCTCTAAAGAATAAGCTAACTCATGCTAATACTGATTCTAACGACATGGAAGAGGAATTAGCATTCAGTAGCATCGAGATAGACTTAAAAAAGATTGTGAGTGCTATAGAGGCCGAAAGTACTGATGAAAAGATTGCTTATTACAAGAAAATTATTGTTGAGGGACTTTGGAAGGAAACAGAAAAGGTAATTCGTGAACATGGGCTTTGCTATGCATACAATGCGTTGCAGAAGATTCATAAACAAATGCTAGATGAATATAATGAACTTGCACAAGGTTCTAAAGAGAAAAAATCATTAACAGCTCGCGAAAAAGACTTAGAGAATTTACGAACTAAAGTCATAGATTTAAGTTCTAAGGCAGAAGACAATACCACTTTAGAGAAATTAACGAAGTCTAATCACAAACAAGTCGATGAATACATACAAGAAGTCAAAAGGTATGTTAATGATCAAATCTGCCTAAAAGTTGACAAGTGGGCTAATAATATCAAGCGTGACTTCTGCATGGACGAAAAGAATGATGAACTTTCTAAACTTGCTCGTCACATTTCAGGTATGATTACTAAGGCAGAAGAAATGAATCGCGATGCTGTCAAATATTACAAGCGACTCGCTACTGACTTTGGCGAAACTTCAATGGATGTGACAACCGTATACCTACCAATGTTGAAGACAATCTGCGATGGTAATGGTTGGAAAGCTGGCAACTTCTTCAGCAAACTTTATGCTAAGGTAATCACAGCAGAAGAGGATATGGATGAGACTCCAGTACGCTCAGATCTCATGAAATTCTTGAATCAGAACATTTATCTCTCAGCAGATGATGATGCTGTCGATGCCATGTACAAAGTTAGTTTGGACAAGAAACAGACAGAAGAAGACAACATCGATGAGCCACAGAAGGATATCGATACACGATTCTTTGCAAATCCGGTTCTCGTCGACCGAGGTAATGTTAGTGCAGAAAAGATTATCGAGGATTTCTTAACGGCATCTACTATCATTCTGGAAAAGAAGTTACATAACGACAAAGACATTCAAGAAAACTGGGATAATAGAAAGATTTCCACATTCTTCTCAGATTTGACAAATGAAGAGAAGGATGAGGTACGTCGCGCTTTGAATCCTGCCTTGTTCTTCAGCTATAACAGCAATCGTATTGATATAACCAAGAAAGAGGAACATATCATCTTTGTAGCTGGAAGTGAAGATCTCGCTGCTGAGATGTTAGGATATCAAAAAGGAAATACTAAGCATCGTTTCGAAAAGAGTGGAGATGAAAATACCGCTCTTGTTTTGAAGTCTAAGTTTGGTTTGTCTTTGAAGGATTATCGTATTTACGACTCAATCAAGATGGTATATGATAAAGCTACTTTCAGAGAAAAATATCATTTCCATCATGACTTTGCTCAATACCTTGACAAGCTGACCCTGGATAATCTCCCTTATGAGATCTTGCCACAGCATCGTTCTTTCGTCAAGATGCTTGTTCTCGAAGCTATGCGTTCAGAATTGTCTCCTTTGTTCTTCAAAGACAACTACGACAAATATGACAATTCATATATTGATACGATGTATTACACTGACTGTGACACTTCATTCAAGATTGCGTTACCAGAAGCATTGATTACTGATGCAGATGTAACCGAAGGTAAAATCGGTATTAGAACAGAAGCAGATGGTCGTGAGTTGTTCCACGAGTTTGATGCAAAAAACTTTGCAGATCGTTTCAACAGCTATAAGGAATTGTATCACAATGCTCGTTTTGGTGAGACAACAGACAGACTCATCCAAGCAATTCTTCGTACAAATATCGCCGACGGCGATATGACACTGAGAGGTGAAGCTATTTTGAAGAACAACTATACAAAGAAGCATGAAGAGCTCCTTCAAACTCTCAGCGAGAAGAAGCATAAGGCTACAAATTCCGATGAGAAACGTTTGTATAGTATATTCTTCAACATCCTCAGAGAAGACT
>SFOB01000093.1 GCA_004554075.1 Treponema sp. | reverse complement strand
GGCCCTGCTTGTCGCGAACAAGTCCGTGCATGTAAATATCATGGAATGGTGCCTTACCTGTAAACTCAAGACCAGCCATAATCATACGAGCAACCCAGAAGAAGATGATGTCGTATGCAGTTACGAGGGCTGTTGTAGGATAGAAGGTTTCGAGATCCTTAGTTTTCTCAGGCCAGCCGAGTGTTGAGAAAGGCCAGAGCCATGAGCTGAACCAGGTATCGAGTACATCTTCATCCTGCTTGAGATCTTCTGCACCACAACCACATTTTGGACACTTGGTTGGGTCTGTGCGGCTTACGATAACTTCGCCACACTTCTGGCAGTACCATACAGGAATTCTGTGTCCCCACCAGATTTGGCGGCTTACACACCAGTCGCGAATATTAACGAGCCACTGCTCATAAGTATTTTCCCATTTCTGTGGGAAGAACTGGATTTCTCCGTTTTTCCATGCAGCAAGAGCCTTGTCTGCCATTGGCTTCATCTTTACAAACCACTGGTCGCTCAAATATGGCTCAACTACAGTTTTACAGCGGTAGCAGTGACCTACTGAGTGAACCATTTTTTCTTCACCCTTGAAAAGGCCTGCAGCTGTCAAATCTTCAATCACAAGTGCGCGAGCCTGCTCTGGCTTGAGTCCGCGGTATTTTTCAGGAACGTTTTCGTTCATGCGTCCGTCTGGAGTAAGAAGATTGATTACTTCAAGATTATGTCTCTTACCTACTTCCCAGTCGTTAGGGTCGTGAGCCGGAGTAATCTTTACCATACCGGTTCCGAATTCCATATCAACATATTCATCTGCAATGATTGGAATTTCTTTTCCAGTAAGAGGAAGTTTGAGCATTTTTCCAACGATAGACTTATAGCGTTCATCCTTAGGATTTACGGCAACGGCAGTATCACCAAAGAAAGTTTCCGGACGAGTTGTTGCAACTTCAATCTTTCCGCTTCCATCAGCATATTCATAATAAAGGTGATACATTGCACCCTGTGTATCTTCGTGGTCTACTTCATCATCAGCAAGAGCAGTACCACAACGAGGACACCAGTTTACAAGGCGCTTACCACGGTACATAAGTCCGCGTTCATAAAGAGTAACAAAAACGTCACGAACTGCGGCGCTAAGTCCTTCGTCATAAGTAAAGCGCTCGCGGTCCCAGTCTGTTGAGTTACCGAGCTTTCTCTGCTGTTTTACGATAGTTGCATGATGATCTTCCTTAACTTTCCAGGTGCGTTCCAGGAACTTTTCGCGGCCAAGGTCGTTACGTGTAAGACCTTCTTTTTTAAGCTGACGTTCAACAACATTCTGAGTAGCGATTCCGGCATGGTCTGTACCAGTAAGCCAGAGAGTATTGTCGCCCTTCATACGGTGATAGCGAACTACGATATCCTGGAGAGTGTTGTTGAGACCGTGTCCCATGTGAAGAACACCTGTTACGTTTGGAGGAGGAATGACGACAGAATATGTATTGGTTTTCTTGTTGCAGTCTGCGCACTGGCACTTGTACTGCTCATGTACCGGAGAAGCTTCATCGCTGGCAGGCTTAAAGTAGCCCTTGCTCTCCCATTCGTTGTAAATTCTGTCCTCAAAGGATTTAGGCTCATAGGCCTTTTCAAGTTCAATTGCTTTCATTCTGTCATCCTCCATAAAAGCATTTCTGTTTAAAATATTGCTCAAAATTATAATGATTTTAAGGTTATTTGTCATTATGTAAAGTCTAGAGTTTCTCAAAAACTCAGGGCTTTCATATTATAAACATTATTCCCAAAACGCTGGCTTCCAGTCCCGGCTGCGTGATTCAAAACCGCGCAATAATTGGGGTGCACTTCATAATGCGCTACACGCTTTTTGTGGCATAGAAACTATGGAACTGCCGCTTAGCGGCAGCCACAAAAAGAGTGTTTTTGAATCACGCCCCGCTCCTTCGCGCCAACATTATTGCAATTGTTTATAATACAAAAGCCCTGAACAAGAATGTCTCTACACTTTTACAAAACATAAAATCATTATAATATAAAAGATATGAAGAAATTCTGCGCAATGCTTTTATGTATTCTTACCTCATATCTTTGTTTTGGGCAGAATGATTATCATTTTTCGATTGCGCCTCGTTTTTCGTTCACTTATGGCGAACTTACAGAAATTCTTTATGGATATGATAATGAAATTGTTAGCCGGCTGGACTGGGAGCAAAAGCCTTTATTAAATCTTGGGCTTGAATCTGATATCTTCATTAAAGATTTTGCAATTAATTCCGCGTTTGACTTTTCACTTCCAGTCGGTACTTCTTATATGTATGATTCAGATGATTTTAATGCCGATGAAATATTTGATAAACGTTCAAAACATCCTATATCAAAAACAACTAATTTGAATACAGAATTAACACTTTCGTATAAAGTGCAGTGTTCTTCTGCAATCACAGTTTTTCCTCTCATAAACTTTCAGTATATCTACACCAGTTTTGAAGCAGACAAAGGAATTATCCTTTTCGGCCAGCAGACAACCCCATCACCAGGGAAAAAAGTTTACGCAAATAAAATTGATTATTTCAGGCATTCCTTTTTTATATTTTCAGGCTTAAGCATAAAACTTACTCAATCTGAAGTTTTTTCATTCAAGATGGATTTTCTTATTTCTCCCTGGGGCTTTCAATACGCAAGCGATTTACATCACGGCTCCGGAAACAATCCACTCTATCCCTTCTCAACCTACGATTACATAAATTCATTCCTGTCAAAAATCAAAATCAATTTAACAGGTGATTTCAAACTTTCTCAAAACGCTTCGATTCTATTATTTGCAAATTTTACAATCGGCTTTCCAGATAAAGGAGACTGCTACACCGACTACTCTTCCGACGAAATATACCTTTCCTCTCAAAAATGCGGCGCCGACCTCAATTTCATAAAAGCCGGCGCGTCCTTCAAAGTTTATTTATAAACTATGCATTTACTGTAATCTGATTCTGCAATTCTAGTACCTGCTCAAGGGGAAGTCCGGTAATTTCAGATATGTCAGATACAGGATATTTCTTCTTGAGCATATTTGTAGCAGTTTCCAGAGCTTTCTGCTGGGCGCCTTCTGCAAAAGCTTCTTCTTTCTTTACAGCAATATCCATTTTATAACTGTATTTTGCGCAAAGCATATTTCTAACCTCCCGGGATTTTCGGTCTAGATAATCCACTAAGATTCCTTCTTCCATTGCAATCTCAATTGCTTTCTGGGTAGACCTTCTTGGATGCAACTTGTCAAAATTTAATTCTACGATTTCAATAAAGCGACAATACTCTCTAAGAATATCACAAGATTTTGCTAACGGCAACAATTTTGAATCTGAGCAGTTTTTGACTTTTACTACTAGTTCCAGCTTGCTGCTGTCTTTTGAGTAGAATGCATCAGATAAGCGTAATTCCTGTTCCATTGGCTGTTCTTTCTTGCCCATGTAGACAACATAAAAATCTGGATTTGGAAGTTTATATACTTTTTCAGCATATCGTTGTTTTACAGGAACGATTCCTTCATAAATTCTTGTTACATACTCTAGACAACGTAAAGGCATGTTTTCATTTACTGTAGATTGATGTTCTACAAGTACAATAAGCTTGCCATTAATCTCCCAACTGACATCATTATTGAAAGTCTTATAAAGTGACTGTTCAATAACCTTACGTTCCAGTGATACTTCTTGCAGTTTAAAATCATTACCTGAAAGAGCGTTGTAAAGAGCAAGAAAGTTTTCTTTTCCAGTCTTGTCTGTCCCGAATAAATCTGTAAAAACAGAATCCTTGTACTTTCTGTTCCAAAATGCCATATAAAACCTCTTAAAATGAATTTGAGAAATTTCCGGTGGCCAATAAAATTCTCTATATATAAAGTAGACTAGTTATACGATTTTCTGCGAAATTTTGGAAAAAAAGTTAGAAAAAAAAATGCGATTATTTTACTTCTCCTCGAATAAAAGAATATTTGAATTAAACCACCGTTTTTTTCGCACACAAAAAACTACTCCCGCGTATACAGGAGAAAACCGCGGGAAAAATAAAGGAGAAGTTACTATGAAAATGGTAAAGAAAATTTTGTTGGGAATAGTTACTGCAGCAGCCGTATTGTCACTTGCAGGATGTGGCTTGAGAAAAAAAGGTGGCAATGAGAGCATGATTAAAGTACCCCTCGGAAGCAGTAAAGCAACAGTAGATGAAACAAATGAAAGCACTACAGATGTTTCTCGTGGATTCAAAACACTCCAGACAAAACATACAGATGCAATTTGTAAAATAACAAATACAATTAATGGCACAAGTTGCGATGGTGTTATGGGATATATTTTTGATTACAAAGAGGAAACTGATAAATCAGTAAGTTTTACAATTGCAGGATTAAGAATTAAAACTGATTCGGATGGAAAACATTTTGCATCTGCTTATGTTGAAACATATAAAAATGTTGATCCAGAAACACTGGAAACAGGTTCAGGCTTTATGAAATTAAACGGTACTAAAGCAAACCCAATTTCAGCTTCTTATGATTACGGATGGGGTTCTGCAGATGGTAACTTTGGAAAAATTCTTGCACGTCCAGCAGATGTTGAAGCTACATTAGCCGCAAATAAAGCATTGGGAAGAGAAAATGAAATTGATACCTGGGTTGAATTAGTTGCAAATCTTGGAGATGGAACAGAAGGCCGCAATGGAACTGCAGGTACATATACTGTTAATTTCTATTATAATGATCCAGGAAGAACAAAAGGTACAGGAAATAATAAGTTAACATATGATCATAGCGAATATAAACTTGCATATGCAACAGTAACTACAACAAATACAGCATTTACTACTGAACTTCCACAAACAGAACAGGGATTCTATGCAACTGTTTATGGTGGCCAGACTCTTACAGGAAAATGGGAGTTCTCAGCAATTAAGAAGGAAGCTGAAGAAATCGAAGAATAGTTCTTCTTTAACCTGAAAAACAAAAAAGCTCCGCTGACTTGCGGAGCTTTTTTGTCTATGCATTTACAGAAATCTGCTTCTGAAGTTCTAGTATTTCCTCAAGAGGAAGGCCGGAATAATGAGAAACTTTATCGGGAGAAAGTTCATCAGATAACATTTTTTTAGCAGTTTCTATAGCTTGCTCTTGTTTGCCCTGAATAATGCCATCCCTGCGCCAGATTCGGATGTATGCTTCTTCATCATATTCTGTGAGTAAGTTCATCTTAACCTCCGCTTTCTGCTCCATTATATAGCCTTCCAGAAGATTCTGTTCGCAAGCCCAGTCTACGGCTTCATCAACAGCTTCTTCTATTGTCATACCGTTTTCTTTGTTTTCATTAATTCTGCTTACAAACTGTATGTAATCATACAACGGTTTACACTTTTTTTGAAGTGATAAATTGTATTCTTTATTAACATTAAGTACACGTGCAGTCCACTCAAATTTACCGCTTTTATCTTCGTTTATAAAGGCATCTGAAAGTTTTAGCTCATAATCTGCATCACGTCCTGTATCTCCATTATAAAAGACGATGTAGCTTGGATTTGGAATCTTGATAAGTGTACTGGTTCCAATTAGTTCCCGTTTTGAATCAATGTATTTCTGATACAACTGAGCAAAATAAAAGAATCCCCGTTTGTATTGTTCAATGCATTATATAGCTCCAGTCGCCAGCGTTTACTGCGCTCAGAATCCTTTCCAAAAATTGCGATAAAAAGGTGGTCATATACCTTTGTTTGTGTTTTTACAATTCCTGCATTGTTTGATGTTTGCTCCATATAAAACCTCTTAAAATGATTTTGAGAAACTTCCGGCGGCTAATAAATTTCTCTATACATAAAGTAGACTTAATATGCGATTTTCTGCGAAATTTGAGGAAAAAATTATAAAATTTTCATTAAATGAAAAAGCTCCGCTTTCAATCAGTGGAGCTCTTTGTTTTTTTTCTATGCATTAATGCGCAAAGAATATTACTAATTTCCCTAGATTTTTTTAGATTTATAGAATAGTTACTCTTGCTTCTTCTGTTCAGTTTTCAAGCGTTCTAATACAAGATCCAGAGGAGCATTCATTTTTTGAGCAGCAACTTCAGGAGCTACGTTAAAACTTCTTACTGCAGTAACAGCATTTTCCACAGCAGTTTCTTTCTTTGCGGCTCTTATAATATCTTGATCATGTAAATTCATAGCAGCGTATTCACTCCTGAATTTTTCATTCTCTTTAATCTTTTCTACATGTTTGAAAAGACGTTTATTAAAAGCATCTTCTCCAGGTTCCTGAGTATGAATAAAGCGAAGTAATTCACGAATTTTCTTATCCTCTGCTTTTTCATATGCATTTGCATTATAAATTACTTTGAATGATTTGTCATTTAAATCTACGGCATTATTTTCTTCGCAGATATTTCGGAAAGTATAACAAGGAAGTTCATAACAGTTTTCGTTCTCATCCTTAAATGGATTATGAGTACAGATAAAAACGATATAACTATCCTTAAGCAAGGTATAATCCTGTCCCTTCATCAAAGAATCCATATTTAGCATAGATTCGTAATATCGTATACGTTTTCCAAGAGCCTCCATAGGATAAGACTGCAACTCTATGTCTATCACTTTGTCTGAATCCTTAAGATAGACATCCAACCTAACTCCTTTACTGGTATAAAAAGGTTCTATTACCTTTTCCAGCTCCGGATATTCTACATGACCTACATTAATGTGTAACAGACGTTCAACTAGTTCCGCACATATTTCCGGATCATGTAAAACCTTCTGAAACATCCAGTCGTCAGAAAAAGTTAATTCCTCAAATGGTTTTTGCATATTTGTCTCCTGAAAAATTTAGTGTTAGAAAAAAAATTCTACACTATATAATTAGACAAACGTTGCACTTTTCTGCGAAATTTTGAAAAAATTTTTATACTTTTTTTCGTTAAATGACAAAGCTCCGCATGTTAAGCGGAGCTTTTTGCTTATAGTTTACGAAATAGATTATTCTTCTACTTCTTCAGCTTCCAAATATGTTCCACAGAATTTCCAGCTTCCTTTTAGAGTTGCATCTTTGTCAATTCTTGCATAGAGAGCAAGTTTGTTCTGTTGAATATCAGAATCTTTGGTTACTGCATCAAATACGTTTGGAATTTTTCCTATATTACCTGAAATTGTACAACCATTCTTCTTAGTAGATGTAGGTAAAGTAATAAGTTCTACACCGGAAGGTAAATCAGTAATATCTATTTTATCTATATCCATTTTTGTACTATCAGTTGGAGTACCCTTCAATAAAGCAAATTCATAACTTCCATCAATTTTTGCTTTACAATAAACATAAAATTCCTCTGGTAAATCACTGATTTTAGTACCTGACAATGGAATATATTCAACTTCTTTTTCACCATTTGGACCTTCAGATCCGTTTGATGGTGCACCAAAATTCTTATCACGAATATTAACTATACTAGTGTATTTTGAAACATAAAAGTTATATTGACTGTTATTTGTACCAACACCAATAATGTAAAAATCCACAGCTTTTTTATTTGTTTCATTATCCTTTAATTCAAAAATTACACCCATTTTACTGTTGCCACAATCTGCAGCGTTATCAATTTTGATTTTTACAAGAGCACCAGCGTGCTTAAAGTTAGTTGACTCATAAGCTCTATATTCATTACCTGTTTCATTTGTATAATCAATAGAATAGTTGTTATTGAATCCCTTAATAGCGTTTTCTGGATCATCATTCATTTTACAACCAAAAAGAGCCATTATAGATGCAGTTGCAGCTAATCCCAACAAAATTTTCTTTACCATTTTCATAGTAACTTCTCCTTAGTTTTTCCCGCGTTTTATTTCTCCTGTATGCGCGGGGGTAGTTTTTGTGTGCGAAAAAAACGGTGGTTTAATTCGCACAAATTTAGTTAATGATAAGCCTCTTAGAGCATTTTTGCAAGTCATTTTTCCTTTGCATATATGCATTTTCTACTATATAAATGCATTTCTTATAAAAGAAAAAATATGTAAAAACGGTCATTTTTGAAGCTTTATACAATAATTATTCTAACTTTTAGATATTGCTAACAAAAGAATAATACGTATTTTAAACCACCGTTTTATTTCGCAGATAAGAAAACTTCCGTTGAGAACGGAAACAATCAGGAGATGTTACTATGAAATTAGTAAGAAAAACTTTATTAGGCTTAGCTGCTGTTGCAGTAGTTATGGGATTAGCAAGTTGTAAATTTGGTGCTGGAACAGGTTCTACTTCTGGCAGCAAATACAATAAAGATATGACTGTAGATGCTACACCAGAAAACACAAAAAAACCTTGTAACACAAAATATCGTCGCTTTTGGGAAGAACTTTCATCATTTGAAGCCTGTGCAGAATTGACAACTAAAGTTTCAATCGATTATGACAACAGTAATATGTCATCCGGTGTCGCTACAACAGGTCTTATTTTTAATTTAAATAAATCAGAAACTGGAAATACTGTAGATTTCATATTAATAGGAATCTCACCTACTGCTGGATATTATGTTGAAAAATATGAAAATATTGAAAAAGGAAAAGCTGCTTCATTAGACACAGATGACAGCGCTATTTCAGATGACTTTACATCACTTGATGGCAAAGCTTCAGGTGTAAATTATAAGCCATGGTCATCTGTCGGAATTACACCTACACTGACAAATGATGGCAAATATGAATTTACTGTAAAAATCGAACAGGAAACTCCAGGAATTTATACAGTTTATATCAACAACAAAAAAGTTTCTGTTGATGCTAAAATGAAAGCTATCACTCCTGCTAAAACAAAAGAATTAAAGAAAGATGGTGTAAAAGGCACATACGCAGTTGGCGGAATTGCTTGCTATGGTAGTGTTTCTAAGGGAAATAAATTGATTGCAAATTTTGCAACTGACAAGGACTCTGTTCTCGGCACACTTAATGCCGAAGAAATTGAAGAATAATTTGTCAAATCAGCTCCCCGGGTCAAGCCCGAGGATGACAAGAGAAAAAAATCCGTTGGTCTTCATAACCAACGGATTTTTCATTTTAAAGGCTTTATATCCTGTTAATTATCTCTTAAACTTAATAACAGTTTCGTAGTCGTCTTTGGTCCATTCTGGGTCTACTACCATGTCGAGGTCGGCGTCGAGGGTGAGGCCTTTCTTGAAAGAGTATGAGCGCTGGGTGTCTTTGCAGTCGAAGGAAATTGAAACACCTGTTGTGTCAGCCTTTACTTTAAAGTTCTGAACAGTGCCGTCTTTGAAGGTGTAAACTTCTTCGCCTGTGCTTGTTTTTGTGAGCACGATTTTTCCGTCTGCAGAGAAAGTCCAGTCTGCATCCCACTTTTTATCCTGCCAGGTTCCCTGAATGTCCTTCAAGTAAGAGCGAACATTCCCGCTATGCCC
>SFOB01000264.1 GCA_004554075.1 Treponema sp. | reverse complement strand
CCAAATAACTCACGAGATAAAAGTCATGAGGAGATGACTTACAAGATGATTGCTGATTCTGACAAGTCACTTGTTCTTTATGTCATGAATGGTCAACAATTAGGAATCAATGATGAAAAAATCTTTCTTGATTATGTATGCCAGAGCATGAAGGATGGTGGCAAAAAGGCTCGTGAGCGTTTTATCTTTGCGGTAAACAAGATGGACGCTTTCAGTCCAGACCCACAGGATGATGGTCCTGAATGTATTACAAAAGCCCTCGACAATGTTAAAGCAGGTCTCGAAGATAGAGAGATTTACAATCCTAACATCTTCCCTGTTTGCTCCCTTCCTGCCTTACAAAAAAGAGCAGAAATGAGGGGACCTCGCGCACGCGCTCTTAATGACTTTAAAATGATGTGCGAATACTATGATGTAATGCACTTTGAAAAGTATTATGAATATAATAACCTTCCCCAAACTGTCAGAAATCGCCTTGACTATTGGATGAGCCAGGCAAGCAGTGATGATGAAAAGTTAGAAGTTCGTACAGGTATTGTTTCTATTGAACAAGCCATAGCACAATATATCAATAAATATGCACGTACAACCAAGGTTTATGATTTGGTTCAGTCATTCAATGAGAAATTGAATGAGTTAGCTGCAGTTGCACATCTTGAAGATGCTATTCGTAAAGATAAAAAAGCTAAGGCTGAACTCGAAAAACAAATATCAACGATTAAGTCAAACATCCAATCTGCACAGAATGCTCAAAGCAAATCTAAAACAATTGATAAGATAGACTTGACTTCTACTGTAGAGAAACAGGTGACAGCATATATGACTGAGATAAAGAATAAACTCAGCAAAATGATGTCTGGACGCTCTAATAAGGTGGAAAAAATTAAGGCAAGACAACAATGTGCCGAGCTCGAAAAGGAATGCGAAGCTATATCCGTTCAAATCAAGGTGCAGATAGACAAGATTCTTGAAACTGCATATAAAGACACAATCAATAAGATTGTAGATGAGTACAAGCGTTATCTTGCAGAACTGAACATTGGAGTCAATACAAACGCTCTTTCAATTAATCCTGCAAACCTAGTTTCTGGTTCTTTGGCAGATTTATCATCAATTATCGACTATAACACAGAAACTGTTGACGAAAGTTACAACGAAACACGTACAAAACGTGTTTTTGTAGAGTCAAAGAGAAGATGGTACAATCCTTTCTCTTGGTTTAGTGAAGGCGATCACTTTGAAAATCGTAGCTACCAGGCTAGAGTTGAAAAGTATGTTGACTATGTTGACATGAATGAAGTGGCATCTGATTATATTGTTCCTTTCCAAAAAAGCCTGGATGGCACGAAAAAGGATGCAATCAATCATGTTACATCAGAGACCCAACGTCTTAAGGAGTATCTTAAAGAAGAATTGGCAAAAATCGACAAATTGCTTAATCAGAAATTGGATGCTCTGTCAAAGACCGAAGCTGATAGCAAGGCAAAAGCCGAAGAAATCGCCGTTAAGGAAAAGAACCTTAAATGGCTTGAATCAATACAGAACCAAGTTAACAATATAATACATTTCTAAGTATGAAAGTAAAATTTATCAAAGCAGTTGAAAATGGAGATCTGGTAAGTGTCCGTCTTTTCATCGCCAATGAGCTTATGCTCGATCCTCGCGGAAAAAGTTTTACGGAAATGAAGAATTTTGCAGAAGCAAAATTTGACAATTTATATGATCCAGACAATGCCAAATCATATTCATCAGATAAAACAGACTGGAATGAGGAACTTTTGTTCTCTATAAAGAATGACTTGGACGACAACTTTTCAAAAGAGAAGTTAGCGGTTTATGAGAGTGTTGCGAAGTATGTTCTAAAAGACAAAGCAGAGGAACTTGATAAAGAAGAAGCTTCTCGTTCTGCAAGAACAACCACAACTTCTAATTCAGAAAACACTGGCAGAACCCAAAGGAGAAACAACAAGAATTTATATACATGTATTACAGTTGGAGGTGCAGCTATTGCAGTTACGGGCTTGTGTCTTTCTCGTGTAGCTCTTGCTTCACTTGGACTTGCAGGTGTAGTAATTGGTGGTATTTTACTTTATAATGATGCAAAAAAATGAGTTCAATATACGACAAAAAAAAGAATGCTGAACTTCTCGATGGTGGTTTAACATCACCTTCGAAAGTTCCACAGACTCCAGTTTCACAACCTGTTCGTTTTAAAGAAGAGGAACCATTACCAGAAAATACCGAGGTGATGCAACTAGAACAGTCAGAAAAACAGTCCTTAGAAGAGATAAATCAGGAATTGGCCTCTTATCAGGAACGTTCTTCTAATGCTA
>SFOB01000263.1 GCA_004554075.1 Treponema sp. | reverse complement strand
AGACGTTTGTCCTAAAGGTGCATTGAAAGATGGTGAGTACGATAAAAGCATTTGTACCTTATGTTTGGCTTGTGTTGAAAACTGCATAAACGATGCATTAAGCGTTGATGACTTTAAGATTATCCGTAATATTAAAGATGACACATTGTATTCAAATGCTGAAGGAAGCATTGTAAGTTGCCTCAATTGTGGATTGTGTAAGGAAACTTTTGACAGTCCAGCACTCATAAGAGATGAAAATGCTTTGAGATATGACCCTTCACTTGATGAGGATACAGAGGAAAATAAGGCTAAACGTCTTGAAGCGATTTACAACTGTCCTGTTTCATCATTGACAGAAAGTGAAGACAATAAGCTCTTTGGATACTGCGTATCTTGTGGAAAATGTGTAAATGAATGTAAGGAAGAGGCAAGAAGTTTCCAAGTAATCTCTTGGGAGGGGGAAGTCAAAGATGACTGCATTTCATGTGGTATATGTGCTGAGCTTTGTCCAGAGGATGCTATAACCCTTCAAAGAGGGGCAATCAATGTTGACTTGGATAAATGTATCATGTGTGAAACCTGTGCAATTCACTGTCCTAAGGATGCAATTCCAAAAACAACAAGCGTCAAATATGAAATCTCTGGTGGATTCAATTACATTGACGATAACTTGTGTGTAAAATGCGGATTATGCAAGGACATTTGTCCGGAGGAAGCGATTTATGCCGTTGACATTCCAAGTGATGAAGTCAATCTCGGAACAAAGAACAAGAATCTTAAATTCATTGTCGATGACGATAAATGTATTTACTGTGGAGCTTGTATGAACATATGCCCATCTAAGTCATTTATTTTCGAAAGAGAGTTTGAAAGGGTGAATTAGAGGAGAGATAATTATGAAAGATGTATTGAAGATTATGCTTAATGGAGCTTACACTAATTTCAGAAGAATTCTCTTTGCTGCAGACAGAGTAACTGATATGGAACTTCGTAATGCCATCTTGACAGGAACAGTTGAGCCTGACAAGAAGGTCGATGAGGAAGCATGCATTGGTTGTGGAGGTTGTGCAAATGTCTGTCCGACCGGTGCAGTTACAATGAAACCTTTGCAAACCCCTGTAAAGCTTAAGGAAGGATGGGTGAAAACCGAAGTTCCGGAACTTGATCCTTTAAAATGTGTAGTTTGCTATTGGTGTCACGATTTCTGCCCAATCTATTCATTCTTTGAGGAGGCAGGAACAATTCACCCTGGAAATGTAGGTGAAATCAATGTTGACACAAGCGAACTCTTAGAGGAACCTATCAAGATATCCCATGACAAGATTGCATTCATTGCACAATACTTGTCCGACAGGTCATTGCTCTCTGAAAATATTGTTCAAGAGGATGAGAAAATTGAAAATGTTGGTGTAGCTCTTGATAAGGTATCCAAGATAAAGGACATTCAAGATAACATTAATGAAAAGTATGAGAAAGATGTTCAACGAAGCGCTGAATTGAATGAAGAGGATTCAGATGCAAAAACAGATGAAGTTTCTGAAGATGAGGGAGGTGAATAGATGAGTCTTAAAACACTTTCAAGGTCAAAAGCTATCCATGTCATGTTGGTTTACACTGGTGGATGCAATGGTTGTGATATTGAAATTGTAAATGCAGTTTTATCTCCTAAATTCGATATGGAACAGTATGGTGTCTTTTTAACATGGAACCCTCGTGAAGCGGACATTCTCGTGGTTACAGGGCCAGTCACTCATGACAACAGAAAGCCATTGGAGGATATCTATAATGCCATTCCAAATCCAAAGCTTGTTGTTGCAGCAGGCGCTTGTGCAGTGATGGGTGGTGTCTATAAGAATTGTTATGGAGACATTCCTTCAGAGGAAATCGAAGGGCCTGTTGAAAATGTGATTCCTGTTGATGCTAAGATTCCAGGATGTTCTGTAAGGCCTCAAGATGTATTGGCAGGAGTAGTTGCATCTTTGCCGCATTTATTGAATGCGGACTAATAGGTGGATTTAAGAGATTATTTTTATTTATTCATTAAAGGGATGATGAAATGGAAGAAAAGAAAGCTAAAAAGCAGGAAATCATAGAAACTGAGATTCAAATGGGTACAGTTCACCCTGCTGCTTTAGAACCTTATAGGGTTAGATTTTTCGTAGAGGATGAGATCATTAAGGATGCGGAAATCACAATTGGTGTAAACCACAGAGGTATTGAGCGTATTATGGAAGGTCTTCCAGTGGAAAAGGCAAATATGCTTACAGAAAAGATCTGTGGTATCTGTTCCAATTCACATACATGGAACTCTGTAAGAACTGCTGAAAAGGGTCTTGGAGTTGAAGTTCCTGATAGG
>SFOB01000262.1 GCA_004554075.1 Treponema sp. | reverse complement strand
ATAATGAGCAGAAAGAGGCTTTGGCAAAGCCATATTATGAGAAACTGATAGAGGTTTATTCTACACGTACTGAGTTGAATAACTCAGACAAAGCTCGTCTGAAGGAGAGTTATCTCTACCTTATCTCTTACTATGCTCGTGTAGTCGATGATATGACTAAGGCAAAGGAATGTGCGACCAAGTTGCTCGAAATAGATCCAGAGAACGAGACTGCAAAGGTAGTTTTAGGTGTGAAATAATTAATTATTAGATAAACAAAAAAAGGCATTGACCGTAAAGTCAATGCCTTTTGTTATATAATGTTCAAATACTTAACTGCAACCTTAATAATTTCCGATTAGTTCCGTAGCTTCCTGTGTCATATATCCCTTTACATCCTTATATGGTAAAGTGAAATTGACCATTCCGATGGCGTATGGGCCAATTTCGTATTGCTGATATTCAAAACGAAGTCCTTTTGTGGTCAATACTGGCGACATGGCTGGGAGCGGGATAGTATTGTTGTCGATAAAGAGAACGTTGTTGAGGTCTGTGTCAGAAATTGTTTCGCCTTGCTCCTTAAAATACTCTATCACTCCTTTTCTAAGAAGAGGTTGGATAGATTGCGTCATCTTCTGATTTATGGTGTATGCCACCTGGTCATTGTATGTCTTTGCAAAGTTTATACTATAGTTCATGGAAGAACCATGAGCTCCGCCAGTATAAGAATATGTGTTTATCGATAGTGTGACATATTGGTCGGTTTGCTCTTCAAGTCTTATTTCAATCTCATAAGAGTAAGGCATAGGCTCATCGCTGTTTTCGTTAAGTTCCTGTATCTCGTTCCAAGATTGCTTCATTGTGGCAGCATAAATCTCACCAAAGAAGTTCACCACGGCCTTGCCGTTGTTCTTGTCTCCGGTATAGGTAACGTTGCTCTTCTCGTCCTGCATCAGTCCGAACGGTCCGCTTTTTCCAAGCAAGTCGCATATGAAAGCCTTTATGTTTCGGTCAAGTTCTGTAGTTCCTTGCGGGAAATCCACAACCACCTTACATTCAGCCCCCTTTGCTTTCTTTTTAAAAACCACGCTGTCAGTTTTCAACTCAGTGCTTACAACACTGTCTACTATCACTTCCTGGTCAGTATCAGCCATAGCGGTAGCTTTTTTTTCAGATTTGCATCCGTTCAGACATGCCATCGATGCAATAGTAATAGCAATGAGAAAATGTTTTCTGTTCATGATAAAAATCAAAATATAGTTAGAGATTATTCTTAGACTGCAAAGATAATCCATTATTCAATACAAACCAAGAGATTAATGATAATTAACCCCAATGTGATTTTTATGTTAAATAGTGTTGCTTTTTGCTTTTGTTTACATGATTATGTGTATCTTTGCAGAGAAAATAACGGAACGACTGACATTTCTTAATAAACCAAAGATGAGAATAATTATTGTTGTATTATTGTGTCTGATAGCATTTCCATCTTATATCCATGCACAGATAGGAAGGCTGTTCAATACCGACAACCATTTGTCGAGCAGTTTTGCCATGCATGTGTATCAAGACTATGATGGCTTTATTTGGGTGTCGACACGTAATGGACTTAATAGATATGATGGTTATAACTTTAAAGTTTTCAAAAAAGGAGAATACTCATGTGACGGAATGAAGTCCAACTATATCAATACCGTTTTGCAACGTCGTGACAAGGTACTCTTTGTAGGCAACCAGCGTGGTGTTCAAACATATTATAACGACCGTTTTCATAATTTCAATCTTATCGGGCTTAATGGTGAAACAATAATATCATTTGTAAGTTGCTTTGCAGAACTCAAAGATGGCACATTGCTTATTGGTACCTCAAATAATGGTATATATAAGGTGACAAGCAATGAAGAGGCACATCGCTATGAAGCCCTCAAGGAAATCAAAGGTGTAAAGAAATTATATGAGGACAGCAGCCAAAGACTATGGATTTTAAGCGAGAAAAACGGAGCTTTGTCATTCAAGGATGGTAAGAAGACAAAATGGATAGAGGAAGACGGACTCGGTTCTGTTCTTATTGACATTTGTGAAGACAAGGCAGGAAACATCTATATAAGTACATTCGACAAAGGTGTATGGGTGAAGGATGTAAGATCCAACAAGTTTGAACTTGTGCCTTCTACAGAAGGAATGCATGTCTCGGCACTATATACATGTAGAAATGGCAATATACTCCTAGGACTCGACGGAGATGGTGTTGCCATTATGAATCCCAAGACACGTCAGTTAACCGTAAATCCTTATTATAGCCATGAAATAGACCTGCGACATGTAAAAGTGAACGCCTTTGTGGAGGACAAGCTCATCCAGCC
>SFOB01000261.1 GCA_004554075.1 Treponema sp. | reverse complement strand
GCGCCGGGGACAGGAAAAACTACAACGGCATCTGCTGTTGCAAAAGAATCAGATTTGGAAAAGTCTGTGCATATGCACACAGATGACTTTTATCATTATCATGTAAGAAAGCCAAGCGCAAGGGAGTATGATGATTGCTGCAATGAATTTTGGAATGTAACACCTTATGTTATTAAAGGATTGTGCCGTAAGGAAATTTTATTTGCTATTGATCATTTTAATCAGATTGTTCGCCATGAGCTGCTGAGAATGATATCATGGAAGGTCGGCATCGAAACAGGCTTTAAATTAAGTGTAGGCAAGAACTATAAGTTTATTGAAAGGTATATATCCGAGGATTTGTGGGAGAAACTTTTGTCCACCTACCGGATGGATTCCTATGAAAACATATGGGAAGCATTATTTCTATGCCATCAATTGTTCAGGGCGGTATCCGGTGAGGTGGCGGAAAGGCTTCATTATGCCTATCCGGAGTATGATAGGAATATAACAAAATATACCAGGGACATGTATAAAAAATACACTGGTAAAACCGGCTGCCTGGATAGCACATATGCCGCTGATATAGAAGAGAGGCGGGAACAGTGATTACAGAAATGAAAGCAGGGCACCTGAAAGATATCGATAAACCCAGCGAACCATTTGAGGTGATAGGTAAGATTATACCGAGGTATGAAAACGAGAATTGGACCTTTACAGAATTACTCTATGAAGCGCCATATTTAAAAAGCTACCAAGACGAAGAGGATGAAGAGGATGAGGAGGCAGATTGCCTTGAATATATTGACAATACTGATAAGATAATATATCTTTACTACCAAGACGATAAATGCGTCGGAAAAGTTAAACTGCGAAAAAATTGGAACCGGTACGCTTATATAGAAGATATCGCCGTATGTAAGGATTTCAGGGGGCAAGGCATAGGCAGCGCGCTTATCAATATATCTATAGAATGGGCAAAGCATAAAAACTTGCATGGACTAATGCTTGAAACCCAGGACAATAACCTTATAGCTTGTAAATTCTATCATAATTGTGGTTTCAAAATCGGCTCCGTCGATACTATGTTATACGCCAACTTTGAAAACAACTTTGAAAAAGCTGTTTTCTGGTATTTAAGGTTTTAGAATGCAAGGAACAGTGAATTGGAGTTCGTCTTGTTATAATTAGCTTCTTGGGGTATCTTTAAATACTGTAGAAAAGAGGAAGGAAATAATAAATGGCTAAAATGAGAATATCACCGGAATTGAAAAAACTGATCGAAAAATACCGCTGCGTAAAAGATACGGAAGGAATGTCTCCTGCTAAGGTATATAAGCTGGTGGGAGAAAATGAAAACCTATATTTAAAAATGACGGACAGCCGGTATAAAGGGACCACCTATGATGTGGAACGGGAAAAGGACATGATGCTATGGCTGGAAGGAAAGCTGCCTGTTCCAAAGGTCCTGCACTTTGAACGGCATGATGGCTGGAGCAATCTGCTCATGAGTGAGGCCGATGGCGTCCTTTGCTCGGAAGAGTATGAAGATGAACAAAGCCCTGAAAAGATTATCGAGCTGTATGCGGAGTGCATCAGGCTCTTTCACTCCATCGACATATCGGATTGTCCCTATACGAATAGCTTAGACAGCCGCTTAGCCGAATTGGATTACTTACTGAATAACGATCTGGCCGATGTGGATTGCGAAAACTGGGAAGAAGACACTCCATTTAAAGATCCGCGCGAGCTGTATGATTTTTTAAAGACGGAAAAGCCCGAAGAGGAACTTGTCTTTTCCCACGGCGACCTGGGAGACAGCAACATCTTTGTGAAAGATGGCAAAGTAAGTGGCTTTATTGATCTTGGGAGAAGCGGCAGGGCGGACAAGTGGTATGACATTGCCTTCTGCGTCCGGTCGATCAGGGAGGATATCGGGGAAGAACAGTATGTCGAGCTATTTTTTGACTTACTGGGGATCAAGCCTGATTGGGAGAAAATAAAATATTATATTTTACTGGATGAATTGTTTTAGTACCTAGATTTAGATGTCTAAAAAGCTTTAACTACAAGCTTTTTAGACATCTAATCTTTTCTGAAGTACATCCGCAACTGTCCATACTCTGATGTTTTATATCTTTTCTAAAAGTTCGCTAGATAGAGTTCTATATTAGAGATGTAAAGAGTTTTGGTGAAGAGGTTTGTGAGTATGGCTTTTATAACCAGGGTGCAATGAGAAGCACTAACAGCAGCTAGCTTAAGAACGCATAGGATATACTTTTTATGGAAGTCACAGAGGAGGAATAAAATTTGAACAGGATTAACAGAGTAACCTCTATTCTTATTCAGCTGCAATCAAAAAAAAT
>SFOB01000260.1 GCA_004554075.1 Treponema sp. | reverse complement strand
TGGAAATGGCTACTACACCACAGCCTGCAAAAAAAAGCTATTTCTTTGATAAGGGTTATAAAGACCTTGGCAATACGATTAAAGGTGCTTGGGCGAGAAACTCGGACTCAATAAAGAAATACGCATCTAATTTAGGAAATTTGGGAGATCACGGACTCCCTGCAAAATTGTTTTTAGGTTTAGTAAACATTCTTGCAATGGTTGCAGTTGTTGTTTGTGGTTCAGCAATTACAGCAGTAATCACATTTATCAACATTGTTATTCTTTTAGTCTTTATGGCTATTGTTTATATTGGTTTTACGATTATTTGGATTGTTGATAGACTGTACCTTGTAAGAAAGAAAATTTTTACTGCTTGTCACGAGTGTAAAGAAAAAAGTCTTATTCCTACATACATATGTCCAAAATGTGGAGCAAAGCATACTAATCTGACACCTGGTGTGTATGGTATTTTGAAAAGAACTTGTAATTGCGGAGAAAAGCTTCCTACCGCTTTCTTTAATGGTCGTAAGAACCTTGAAGCTGAGTGTCCAAACTGCGGACACAAACTTTCCGATAGAGAAAGTCGTCCGATTTGTATTCCTATTGTTGGCGGTCGTTCCGTTGGAAAGACTGCATTCATTACTGCATTTTCAAAAGAATTCATCGAATCCATTGCTCCTGCAAAGGGATTTGATATTGAGTTTTATAACGATAAAAAAGAAGACATTTATAAAGAAATCACTCAGGACTACATAGCTGGTAGCACAAGAATGACAGATAGACCTCAAGATGTGAACGCTGCAAGTTCTGTTTCCTTTAGTTTCTTTGTAAAGCACCCTGAGTTTTCGCCTGAAAGACTTGTCCACGTTTATGATATTGCAGGCGAGGTATTCACGGATAATAACGAGAATGAAGTCCAGAAACAGTATGAATACTGTCAAGGTATCGTTCTTATTATCGATCCGTTTGCTATCCCTTCAATTAGATATAAATATGAGGAATTGCTTGCTCCGGAAGATGTTGCCGGTATTGGTAAAGCAGACATTAACGAGATTATTAACTCGTTCCTTAATAAATTAAGAGAAGTTACTGGATTAAGCGATAACAAGATGGCTACTGTTCCTTTAGCGGTAGTAATAAGCAAAATTGACTCTGCCGGCTTAGAGCAGGACATCGGGACTTTGGCGGTAAATAAGTTAATGAAGACTGATCCTGAGAAATTTACTGATTTCTTTGATACGCAAGATTATCTTTGCCGTAAGTTCCTCAAAGAAAACAATATGGAAAGTTTCTTAAACAATATTTCAATTCAGTTTAAGAATAATCGCTTCTTTGCGTGTAGTGCCATTGGGCATACACGTGATAAAGGACAGTATAAGCCTGAAGGTGTTCTGCCACCTATGGAATGGTTATTTAGAAATGCCGATCCTAAGATGGGACAGTTGTGGCACGATAACACATTCTCCAAAAAAACCATTAATGTAGAATAAAATCAAAGGGAGGTCTTAGAATGGATGATTTCACCCCGTTAAATCTCTTTGGCAATGTTGATGCTGATAATGCAGTTGAAGCTAAAGAAGAAACTCCTTCTGCAGAAGTTGAAACAAAAGAAACTACTGATATTGAAACGGTAGAAGAACAAGTAGAATCCGAAGCAGACGAAAAAGATTCTGAAACCATTTCGGAAACAGTTGAATCAGGAGAAGCCACAGAAGAAAAAACTACTGATAGTGAAGAAACTGTTGAAGAAGAACCTCAGCCTGACAAACTTGATAAGGTTCTTGAGTCACAGCAACAGTTGTTGGAACAACTAGAAGATCTAAATGCTTTGTTCAATGCAAGAATTATGCACACCGAACACGAGGAAAAAATCGTTGACCAAATGCACAAGGAACTTCAGAAGTACAAAGAAGATATGTACGCTCAGCTTGTTCGTCCTATTCTTCTTGATGTAATCGAAGTTAGAGATAGCATTATGCGTATGGCTGCTACATATCTTGCTAAGCCTGAAGGTGAGCAAAACATTCCCAATAAAACATTTTCTGACTATGCTTTTGATTTGCAAGATATTCTTGAAAAGAATTCTGTTGAAATTTACAGAAGCAAGACAGGCGATGATTTTACTCCAATTAAGCAAAGAGTTATCAAAAAGGTAGCAACAGCGGATGAGACTTTGCACGGCAAAGTTGCTGAATCTCTTTCTTGTGGCTACAGCTACAATGGCAGGACAATCTCTGCCGAAAAAATAACAGTTTTTTATTTTGAAAAACCCATTGATGAAAATAAGAATAGTGAGGTAATTGAAAATGGCTAAGTATGTATTTGGCATTGACCTTGGTACTACATATTCGTGTATTGCTTATGTTG
>SFOB01000092.1 GCA_004554075.1 Treponema sp. | reverse complement strand
TCGCGACGAACAACGCCAACAAGCTGCGTGAGGTGCGCGCCATCCTCGGCGACCGCTTCGAGGTGCGCTCGCTCAACGAGGTGGGATGCACCGCAAGCCAATCTTTCGGAATCTCCTCGTATCCATAATATAATCCTGCTAATCCACCAGCGATTGCAGCTACTGTATCCGTATCATCTCCAAGATTAATAGCCTTAAGCATGCAATCTTTATATGAATCCGTTGTAAGTAAACACCAGACTGCAGCCTCAATAGAATCAATCACATAGCCGGTTGTTTTAATCTGCTCCACAGGCACATCCTTAAACTCAAACAAACGGAATAATCTTCCCAGGTAAGCCATCTCTGTAAGATTACTGATATCTCTTCCATAATACTTTAAGCCATTATCAATTCCTTCCTGCAACAAAGCTCCAAGGACAGGTTTCTTATCTTTCTTAATGCTATCGATAATGCTTTTAACCATAAAATAATAAATACCACAGCACATCTTACTTCTAATATGATTATGAGTAAGTCCACTGATTACGTGAATTCCCTCAATAGCTTCATCCTCAGAAGTACACACCTTCTTCTGCCTATCGTAGTAATAGAGACATACCGGAAGAATTCTCATGAGAGCGCCATTACCATTTGCATATTCTCCGGTAGATCCGCAGGTCTTAATATCAGGAAGCTTTGCAAATCTATAAATAGCACTGCTGCAGGTATTGCCCTGGTCGAAAGCTTCTCCAAAAGGTGTATATTCTCCATTCATCTCCCACTTAACAAAACGCATCATAATATCCGCAGGATCAGCACACTTTTTATCTATAATGCTTGCAAGTGTTGCTAGTGCCATGGAGCTATCATCTGACCAGGTACCTTCTGGCATATTGTAAACACCGCCAGCTTCCATTCCAGTAACAAGTCCTTCCGGTCTATTCTTTATTTCATCTCTTGATAAAAACTGTACCGGAACTCCAAGTGCATCTCCTACAACCAGTCCCATCATACCATCAAGCCAAATATTCTTTTTCATAAGACACGTCCTCTCTTTCCTTTGATGATATGACTATATCACAAGCACTTTTCAAACCGGTCTCTTTAAAAGCGACCGCCCCAAATGATTAGAGCAGCCAACCGGCTGCCCCATAAAACTTTATTCAAATACTACAAATCTTCCAACACAGAACTCCTCAAACAAAGCATCTGTTTCTTCAGTAATAACCTTAAGCTCACTATGCAATATCCCCTCAACATAAGCCTTTCTCATGGCAGGTTTCTGGATAACTGCCCATCTTAGCTGTTTATAGGAATATTTTGCAAATGCCATCCACTGAGGATAATTTATTGCCATTGGATTCTTAGTAAAATATACCTTACCTGCGTTTACAGCAGTAGCCCCAATATGTCCTATAAATAGCATAGTAGCAAGTTTTGGGTGTTTACTTCTGTTTAATGAGATAGGAATGCTATCCTTAACTTTATTGCCTTCTTTTATTATTTTTATGGCATAGCCAAGCCTTACAATCAACTCAATAACTATCACAGACATTGATTGTGAGCAGAAATGGATAAAATCAAAGCCTTCATAATACATACCTTGAACAATTTCCGCTACTGTCAGTTCCTCTTCACCGATATTTCCAAATTGTAATAAGTTGAACAATCCCATCAGTGGTGCGGGTAAACCCATAGAAGTCGTAATATCAGACTTAAAATGAATTATCTGTTTAGCAATAGCTGAAACAATATCACTTTCTTTCCTATCAGCATAGTTTTCCATCACCTGGCAAACAATCTTTCCTGACTTATCTATAGTTGTCATCGTTCCATGCATAATATCATAGACACCAAATATGAATCCCAGCAGTGGATCATGTCCCAATGACAACAGCCTGTGATAATAAGCCGACAACCCTTCAACATATTCTGTTGTATTTCTATTATCCTGCGCATCAAAAGGAACCTTACTTTTCTTTGAATTTGCAAGTTTTTCCATTTCTTTAGGCGAGAATGCCTCGTCGAATTTCTTACGGATAAAGTCAGAAAGCGGTCCTGCCTCAAGGCCATCTGGGCCCTTAGCTGGTATTCCAACCAAAACAATATCAACAATAGCACCAACAATAGCTGCCAATGCTGCAATACCAACATCATATTTATCAAGCCTGTGAAGATCATTGAATTCACGATTGATCAACTTTATTGCTTCCGAATTTTCTCGTAACTCCTCTTCTGTAAAAAGGTCTTCTAATTCGCAGGAGTCTCCCACTTGCTGCTCTGCATCGCTTACAATATCCTGCCAATCTCTGAGAACAATAACTTTCCTCTTTTGCTCTCCTCCTGTAGGCAAAAGCTCTGCAACTTTATCTCCATATCCAAGACTCTTAAGCAACTCTATTGACGAATCAATTGTTCCACGGGCATCTATGGATTCACGCTTCTCTTTAATTTCCCTTAGTTCCTGTTCTTGATGAACAAGAACATTATTCATTTGCTGCTCTACTTCTGTGTATTTATATCTGCTCATGCAACTTCTCCAAGATCCTTCTTTAAGTCCTTAATTGCCTGCTGCAACAAAATGTTTAGACTTTGCAAATAGTCCAATCTCTCTTTATCAGCGTCTACCTCTTCCTTCATCATTCTTATGATAGCTTCATGTTTTGCTAAAGCTTCTTTATACAGACGTTCCTTTTCCTGCTTCAACTGCTTATTCTTCAGATGTGCAGCCACACCAACGCCTCCAGCTGCCAATACTACAGCAGGAGCAGCTAACACAAATACACCTGCTACCATTCCCCCGCCAACAATACTACCAGCTACTGCCAATCCTGAAGTAATTCCTGCTGCCGATAATCCGACTGTACCCAATCCATATAAAGCAGCAAAAGATCCAATTCCACCGATTCCAGCACCCAATGCACCAGTCAACACTTCTGGAATTGCACTCTCTCTAATAGTTCTTGATTTGTCATTTGCTGCCGCCGCTGCTTCATTGACAATATTTACTACCTGCTGAAGAGATTCAACACTCTGAAAGACCATATCTTTTTTCTTTTTTACATATTCACCCATTAGAAAGTCTCCTTATGATATATTAGAATCCGCTTCAGCGTCCTCATCCTTTAGTTCTTCAATAACATCTACCAGTACAGCATTAACTTTTTTAAGTTCTTCGGCCTCATCCACTGCATCTTTTAAAACAGCTATTTCAGCATTCTGTTTTTGAATTTCCTTCTGATATAGACGGTCTTTTTCTTTATGTTTCTTCTCTTTCATAAAGCTATCAATCCCGACTGCTCCTAGCACTCCTGCCAATCCACCTTCAATAAATGCATGCTTATTTTTTGAAACAAAAACGGCAGCATTCTTTGCCAATCCCTTTGTGCTTTTCACTATGCCATTAAAATCAACTCGCATTAAATGCTGCCTCCTATCTTTTACGCCCTTCTATTCTTATGACGTCTCTTATAATCCTCTCTAATCGGTGCACAGCAAGCAAATACTGCTTCATCCATCTCCACTCTACTCTTAGATCTTCTTACAGCGGATACCGTTTCAGAAAGCACCTGATAATTCAAAGCAGTTCCTTCTCTGTCGCACTCATAATTGATAGCTCTGTCAGCTCCGATACCAAATCTTCCTGCAACTTCTATTGCATCAATGTTTGCTCCCAGGAATAAGAACTCCCATCCGTACTTCACTTTTTCCTTCTCAACCATTTTCTTCACTTTATCGAATGAATACTTATGGCTGGCATTCTCCATCCCATCAGTTGTAATAATAAACAGGGTCTTCTCCGGTCTGTCCTCTTCTCTGGCATACTTATGGACATTGGCAATATGATGGATTGCTCCGCCAAGCGCATCAAGAAGTGCTGTACAGCCTCTTACGTAATACTGGTTGTCATTCATCGGTTCCACTTTGCCTACCGGTACTCGGTCATACAAGACCTCTGACTGATCATCAAAGAGCACTGTAGAAATATAAGCCTCGCCTTCTTCTTTGCTCTGCTTCTCAATCATCGAATTGAAGCCACCTATTGTATCAGCCTCAAGACCTCTCATAGAACCGCTTCTGTCTAAAATAAAAACAACTTCTGTTAATCCCTTACGCATATAATTCGTCCTCCTTTAATCTTCGCACTTTGTGGTGTTTTCTCTTGATGGACTCATTATACGAAAAAGATTTTTAAAACCGGTCTCTTTGAAAGCGACCGTAAAAAATTATGAAATTATGCAAGGCAAGCCATGCTCCTCCAGCTGAATATCAAGCTCTATCATGTCATAGATCTCATTTTCAATAAAATATGAAAAGATGATATCTGTCTTATCACAGGGCGATAAAGCATATCCTGCTCTTGCCAGCAAATCCTTTGATTCATCCAAATTAAGCTTTGCTCCAACACACAGACACAAAGCCGTAAGCTTGTTAGGATGATAATTTACATTATTCTTGATCTTGGAGAATATCTTCTTGTCAACAATAGCTCGCTTCCAAACCTCAGCATTCTCCATATTTCTTTCCTGTATCAAATACATCAGATACTCAGAATAAGTATCAGACATATGGCACATTCTCTCTTGTAGTTTGCTCTCATGCTGCTCTTCAAAATCAAAGAAAGGGGCTTCGTCACAGCATTCATTTATTGATAAAGCCTCATCTAAAACAATATCTTTTGTCTTCTTTTTCTTAAATATCGAACCAGTGAAAGATTGTTTTTCTGCCTTTGGAACTGCGCTCACGGGCGGTACCGACTTGACGCTGAAGTCTGAAAGCTCTCTTTTTTGTGCTTCAGCATTCCTTCGAGTACGTCTTTCAACCATTTGCGCATTTGAAAGATACCTATCATACCCCGGCTCACTTGGTCTCATGGAACCAAAATAAGCATCACCATACTCTTCTTCTCTGGCTTCTTTAACGTAGTTATGGTCTATATATGCTTCAAGTCCAGGATAAATCTTTTCTCCCAGCTGTGTAGCCTTCGTATCAAAAACCACCAGAAAGATATCCATCTCATTGCTGAGCAGGAATGCATTAATCTCATCTACTGCAATACGCATTCCCTCTTCCTTTGGATAGCCAAATCCTCCGGTAGAAATAAGAGGAAATGAAATTGACTTAATACCATTCTCTTTTGCAATCTGCAGACTCTTTCTGTAGCAGGAACGAAGTTTCTCTTCCTCTCCCTGCTCTCCGCCCATATAAAGCGGACTTACTGCATGAATAATATACTTTGCCTTAAGATTAAAGCCAGGAGTAATAAAGGCGCCTCCCTCTGCTACAAATCCAATATTGTCTTCTCTATACTTCAGAAGTTCATCGTAGCCTGCTGCCTTGTAAACAGCACTATCGCAACCAGTGCCAACTGATACATGGTCATTTGCCGTATTGACAATGGCTTCTGTATTCATTTTTGTAATGTCATTGCGTACTATCTTAAATGGCACTGAAACCGCCTCCTATTCTTCATCATCTCTATTCTCTGTACAAATCTCGTCCAGCCAGCCTTCGTCATAGCTGCTGCCGCAATCCTTATAAGGTACTGCTCTTGGCTTACCCATCTTATAAAGCTTGCAGTTCTTCGGACCGTAACAAAAAGACTCAAATCTAAACTTCTGCGTCACACCCCAGTTATATTCAATTGTAACATTGGCCATACAGGCCCATTTGCACTGAAAACATTTACCGCTCCAGCACTTCTTATCGAGCATCCTGCAGCCACGCCAATCATAAACAGACAGCTCAGGGACTTCAGAAGTCCACGGCGTACCATCCTTTATCGGAACCACGTTATTCTCCTGAATCTTCTTAAGAGCTCCGATACGATAATAATCCGCATATTCCCACTCAGGATATTTCTTCGTCCAACCGGTACCTTTTATCTCATCACCGATGTGAAACTTATATTTCTCCTGCTGTTTCTCAGAGATAGCTATAGCAAAATCCTTCTCCTCACCATCAGCAATGCCAGCAAGAAAAATATTATAACCAACAGTTCTGTGGGTACGGTTATCTAATCGATATCGCCACACAGTAGATCTTGGCTGAACTGATTTAATTATTCCCTGAAAGGATATCTTCCTCTGCTCCTGCTCGCGCATATAATCACCTACTTCAACTTATCTTCCCAATCAGCTTCCTTAAATCCAATCAGAACAAAATCATCTCCTACCATCATTGGTCTCTTAACAAGCATTCCATCTGTAGCAAGAAGCGCATACTGTTCCACATCGCTCATTGTAGGAAGCTTATCCTTAAGACTCATTTCCTTGTAGAGAAGACCACTCGTATTAAAGAATTTCTTAAGTGGAAGTCCACTCATCTGATGCCACTGCTTTAGCTCCTCTACCGAAGGATTCTGTTCTTTTATAGGCCTTTCTATATATTCAATTCCATTTGCATCAAGCCACTTTTTAGCCTTTTGGCAAGTAGTACATTTTGCATAACATAAAAACGTCATTTTAACTCCATCCCTTCCACACCTCAGGCTGGTATCCCAAGGTAGATTGTTTTCCATTTCTAACAACCGGTGTTTTAATTACAGAAGGGTTTTCCAGAGCCTTTCGTTACCCATATCATCTGCTCCTAATTCACCGGAGTTCCAACCTCGATAAGATTTCCATCCGGATCATAAAACCTAATAACCTTCTGCCTCCATGAATGCGTCATCAACTTGTTGACGAATTCTATTTCAAAATCTGATTCCTCCAACTTTTTAACAAAACCTTCTATGTCAGGTTCCTCAAAATAAAGCTCTGTCATATTATTCTTCGGAATCAACTCCTTATTAAGGAACCGCTGCCATATCTTAGCATCCTGCAGTACCAATCCCTCAGACATAATCACATTTCCGTCCTGATCAAGGATTACCTGCAAACCAAATATTTCTTTATAAAATCTGATTGCTCTATCCATATCATTAACAGCAATCAGAACATTTCTAAGTCGCATATCATTATCCTCTGTTCCAAACTTCATATCCCTGTCTTCTGGCAGAATCATATACAGGCTGCATATTCTTCTGCAGGATATTTATGAACTCCTCTTCACTATTACCCTTGCGATAAAGCTCCTGTCCTGCCCAGATGGAATGCAAATTATCCCTATAGCAAGACTCATATAGTTTTCTAATGCCTTCCTTTTCATGAATAAGCTGATACATAGTAAACTGATTCTTAGCAAACCGGATAAAAAATGGATCCCATTTCGGAAGCTTATTGCTCTTTGAAGAATTCAGTGATGAATCCATCGGCATCAGATTCCACAGCTCATCGTTCATAACAAATGACCACGGGATAAAATGATCCACATCATACTGCCTTGAAACGACCGGGTCATCTGTAAATACATCCCTAATATCACTAATATCCAAAATGCCTTCCCAGAGCTTACGAACATTGTTCAACTTACGCATCTTTTCATCCATTGGAGCCAGCTTATAAATTAATCCGGGAACTTCAGGATTATTATTCTGCAACCATTTCACCTTCTCGTACTGTATCCAACCCAAAATCGATACCGTCTGATCCTGAATCATTTCCACCCAAGCATCCTGAAAATAAACTTTCTTCTTAAGCTTGCTTTCCTCACCCAATGTGTATGGTAGAAGCACAGTATCCCTATTTATTCTTTGTATGTAAGCAGTCATTCTGCGAATACTTCCCCAGTCTGCGACCTCACTACTTTTATTAAAGAATCCTGCAAGAGCTCGATATGGAACCATGTTGGTAAGCTGCTCTTTATAAGCCTTCAACTCAGAATTATGCTCTGCAATTGCATTCTTTATTTCAACCTTAGATGCATTCGCCGGTAAATCTGAAAGCTCTGTAAGAAGCAATACCGCTCTTTCCAAACCATCTTTTACCTGTCCGGTGGGCTGCATTCCACTCAAGTGGATGTGGAATTCTCTTACCGAATACCAGGCATTGCAAATCATCTCATCAATAATTGCATCAAAGGTTGCTTCCCTTATGCCCTCAGATATTAGCTGCACAATTGCTTCCAGCCAATAGAACTTATAGCAATAAGAAGGATCCTTCATCATAAGAGAAAATGACTCGATATCCAGCGTATTATAATATTTTCCATCAATTGTTAATGTATATCCGACTTTCGCAAAATCAGATTCAGCCACTTCTCCTCACCCCTTCCAGGTCTTACATCACCTGTAATCCAATATTCCTCTATCTGAAGTTCCGGAATATCCTGCAAATATTCTTTAAAACCTTCAATTGTAAAATCTGTAAAATACCTACCGTTTCGTTCACCTTCAAATTCACCATACTTAAATGATGTATAAATTATCCCACTATTCTTTACTGCTGCTGCCATCTTTTTTAATACATCAGCTAAAGAATCTTTTGGTAAATGAAGTATTGACGAACATGCCCAGATGCCATCATACTTATCAACATCACACAACTCTCCAAAAAGCATTTGTTTAACCTTGATTCCGGTATAATCACCAGCTATTTTGCAAAGCTCTTCTGAGCCATCTGTAGCATCCACCTGATAACCATTTTCAAGGAAATATTTTGTATCACGACCAGATCCACACCCGAAATCTAATATATATGCACCTACTGGTAACTTTGCAAGAAATCTATCCTGCGTCTGCTTAAAATCTACAGAGAATGTTCCCTGGACAAACTGGTCTGCATTTTGGTTGTAATACTTTAATGTACTGTCCATAGAACCCTCCTTCCCATAATCGTCGGGATTACACCCAACCCTTCTTCTTAAATTCTTCAATCATAGCAAGTTGTTCTGCAGATGGAGCAGCGGTATCTACTGACACTACAGGATCTGCTACATACTCATCATTCCATCTCTTCAACACAGCTTTTAATGCATCTGAAACACGAATATCACGTTCAGCAATATTATCAAGATTCCAGTCATCACTATCCAGCTTTGACATATTCTTTGTAATGACAATTCCAGACTCCTCGTACTGTTTTTTCTTCTTTCCGAAATATCCGTTTCCAGCAACTATATTAAGCTTCTTTTCGAAAGGAATCTTATTACCAATATGCTCTATCTTTTCCTTGATGATATCGTCATTTAGATTCAGTAAGTAATTAGCCTGCCATTTTTGTGGAAGAATATGTTCAATCTCCCATTTGTCAGGAAGCACCTCATCTTGTTCTTCGTAAGCCATAATCTTAAGAAGCATACGAACTGCATTTCTATGAGGATTTTTTATCCTATCAGCAAGCACCTGACTATCTATAGTTCTAAATTCAAAGCTTGGTTTACTACTTCCAATAATAGAAACATCTAATTTCAAAATTGCTGACTTAACTGCATTGATTGTAGGTATCTCCAGATAAACGGACAACAAATCGGCAAACAGTTTTCTACAGAACTTTAAAAAATTCTTTTCAAAATCCTCCGCGTCACTATGCTGCAGATAATAAACTATCACTGGATACTTCCAAAATTCATTAGGATACGAATTTAGCGCATCCAGTATTTTCTGTATATCCTTATTTTCTGTCCATGCTTCGCCTTCTACCGTTTCTTTT
>SFOB01000259.1 GCA_004554075.1 Treponema sp. | reverse complement strand
TTTTCTTTCACTTTTTTTATAAAAAATAGAATCAATAAAAAAATAGTATTATAAATAATATATATTTAATATTTTATTTTATCTTATTTTCACTCAACTTATTTTCAAAGATTATTTAAATTTACTCCAGCAACTATTGCTTGTCCTAAGGATACTGATCCGTCACCTGGACAGGAGTTGATGTGTTGGATAAATTCAAATCCTTCTTTTTCTATTGCATCCTTGATATGTGCTGTTATTGCTTCGTTATAGAATACTCCACCGGTTGCACCAATTGTTTTGATTCCCTTTTCCTTAGCGGATTCTATAGCAAGCTTTGCAAGTCCAATGCTCACTGCCTTTTGACCTGCAACAGCTATCTTATTAAGGTTTTCTCCCTCTTCAATCTTGTCAACAACATATCTCATTATTGCGGTAGTGTCAAGGACCATTCTTTTTCCATTCTCATCTTCATATTCCTTGATGATTATTGGGAAATCTTCGAGGGTATCCTCTTCCTTGTACTCATATGCATATGATTCCAATTTCATGGAAGCTTCCCCTTCGTAGCTGCGTTTATCACATATGTGGAGTGCAGTTGAAACAGAGTCGAGAACTCTTCCTGTACTGGTGTTTATACCAACGTTAAGATTGGTTTCCAGTTGCCTGAACAGGCTTTTTATTTCAATTGCCCCATGTTGGAAAGAGTCAATGTAATCATTATTCAATAGTTCCTTTACATAGTCTTCAGTGTACTTTTCACTTTCGTAGTCACTGTTAGGATTAGACAATATTGCTGCCATCATTCTCACAGGATATTTGGTACATAAGTCTCCACCTGGCATCTTTTGAGGCATTAAGGAAGCTGTTCTTTCATATTCCTTAATGTTTGTGTATAATATTTCCCCTCCCCATGAGTTGCCGTCTCCACCATATCCTACTCCATCTGCAGCTATGATGATCATTTCATTGTTTTGGTCATTTGTGTAATGGTCATTCAACAGTGAGATTCCATGAGCATGATGGTGCTGAACTGGAATAAGTGGGCAATCGTATTTTTCGGCATATTCCTTTGCCAATCTTGTTGTAAAGAATTGCGGGTGCAAATCGCAAGCTATTGCATCGAAACTGTCTGTTTTTGTAATTCTCATCATATGCTTGATTGCTTCTTGCAGGAATTCATAGGTTCTGTACTTGTTTGTATTTCCAATATGCTGTGATACATATGCTTTTGAGTTCTTAAGGATTGTAAATGTAACATCAAGTTCAGGACCAAGTGCAAGAATGTTGAGATTATCAAATTCAGGATTAAGATTGGTGTATTTTCCTTTCAAGTCATAAGGCTCTGGAGTGTATCCTCTTGAACGTCTGATGAATGCAAGCTCATTGTTTCTGAATCTTGCAACTGAATCATCGCATCTGTTCAATATCCTTCTGTTGTGAATGAGGTAATAGTCAGCTATTGTATCGAGATTCTTGAGTATTTCCTCATTTGTAATCATCATTGGCTCCCCAGGAACATTTGCTGAAGTCATGATGTAAGCGGGAGTTTCTGTGTGGTTGAATAATAGATGATGCAATGGAGCATATGGCAACATCACTCCAATGTTATGTAGTCCTGGTGATACTGACTGTGCAAAATCATAGTTTTCATTCTTTTTTAAGATTACAATAGGCCTTTCTTTTGATAATAATGTCTCTACTTCTGCATCGGATACAATTGCATACCCTTTAACCGTTTCAATGTCTGGACTCATTACTGCAAATGCTTGGTTTTCCCTACCTAACCTTTCCCTTAAAAGGCTTACAGTATTCTCAAGCATTACATTTGCCACTAAATGAGTTCCACCAATTCCCTTGATTGCAAATATTTTTCCTTCATCAAGGAGTCTTGCAGTCTCTTCCAATTGGTCTTCACAATCAACCTTAACTGGAGTTTGGTTATCATTCTTATATAATTCCAATGATGGTCCGCAGACTTCACAGCAACTTGCTTCTGCATGATAACGTCTATCCAATGGGTTTTTGTATTCCACTTCACATTCATCGCATAATGGGAAATCATCCATAGTGGTCTTATCTCTATCATATGGAACGTTTTCAATTACTGTAAAACGAGGTCCGCAATCGGTACATGCATTGAATGGATAATTGTATCTTCTGTTGTTTGGATCGTTTATCTCTTCCAAACACTTATCGCAGATTGCCAAATCAGGTGGAATGACGGATGTTCCAGAAAAACTGTCTGAACTTTCCTTAATTGTAAAATCAGCATATTCTTCCTCATCTGCAAGCTCTTCAGTTTCCAGATTGTTTATTTTAGCTATTGGCGGAAGCTCATTCTGGAGTTTGAATATGAAATCAGCTATTTTTTCGTCTGAACCTTGG
>SFOB01000091.1 GCA_004554075.1 Treponema sp. | reverse complement strand
ATTAATGGGTGCTTCTTACAACGTTCTTTCAGGATGGGCTATTGAAGGTTCAAACGGTGGTATTAAATATGACTGGAACAAGAAAGAGTTCTATTCATCTTCTATCAGTGATGATTTCAAGAAACTTGTTACAGTTGCTAACAGCTATGTAAAAGACGGACTTCTTGATCCGGAAACTTTCACACAGTCTGATGATGTTGCTCACAACAAGTTCTACAGCGGAAAGACAGTAATTATGTCTACAAACCGCTCACAGATGGCTAACGATATTGCTGGTGTTCAGAAGATTCTTGGCGACAAGGCAAAGTGCTATGTAACAGCTTATCCTTCAGGAACAAACAAGAACCTCGCAGAAACTTCACGTCTTGAATGTGGTGTAATGCTTTCTCAGAAGGCTCTTGATGAACTCGGAAAAGAAAAGTTCATTAAACTTGTACGTTTCGTAGACTGGATGTTCTACTCAGAAGAAGCTTACACACTCTGTAAGTGGGGTCCAAAGGGCAAGACATGGGATTATGCAACAGTTGACGGAAAGCAGATTAAAAAGCTTCTCCCAGGCTTTAAGTGCGGTGGTCTTGGTCTTTCTGGTTCAGATACAGATGTTGATATCCGTCTTAAGTGGGGATACGCTGGTGGTAACTATTTCTATGGTCACTCAACTGCAGAATCTACAGATGCCTTCACTCCAGAAGTACAGGATCTTTATGCACGCTATGGAAAATATAAGACTGTAGCAACTGTAGATCCAAAGGCTAAGCCAACAGAAGATGAACGTGAACAGTTGAACCTCTGGGCAACACCTCTTATTGATAACATCAATGCATGGACTCTTAAGTTCGTAACAGGACAGAAAGATGTTAATAAGGACTGGAACGAATATGTTTCAAGCTGCCAGAACCTTAATGTAGATAAGATTGTAAAACTTACAAATGATATCTACTCTAAGCAGACAAAATAATTTGGTTTCATAAAAGAACTTCATAAACTTGCACGCGCCTTTTCCTCTTGTAAGGCGCGTGCTTTTTTTTATATCTGTGAGTTTCTTCTTTGTTTTGGCGTAATGCCACGGATTTTTTTGTAAGTGCGGATAAAGTGGCTGGCGTCTGTAAAGCCTGTTTCCTGGCTGATGTAGTCCAGGGTTTTGTCGGTGTAGAGAAGGAGAGTGTCTGCCTTACAGATTCTTATGAATTCGATATATTCCTTACAGGTTTTTCCGAACTGAGTTTTAAACTGCTTTGCGAAGTTTGAATAACACATGCCGCATTTACTTGCTAAATCTTCTATGCTGATATTTTCTGCAGAGTGCTTATCGATATATTCGAGAACGGAAAAATCCTTTGTTGAAAACTGGTCGAAGGTTGTTTTTGTAGAAAACTGAAAGCCGTGGCGCAGCCAGATTCTCATAACTTCTGTTACGATAAGACTTATCATAGAAGCAACTTTTATATCGTAGCCGAACTGGCGGTTTTTTGTTTCCCACATACAGTATTCAAAATACATTTTTACCGGATTAAAGCGCAGGTCTCTTGCTGTCAGAAGATTTGTTGCTTCTGAGGCAGAATTGGCGCGGTCCAGAAGCTTTGGCAGCTTTGGAGAACCTGGAGTTGTATTTGAAAGAATCATGTCGTCGAACTTAATGACATAAAAGAGAGGCTTTTCAGAATATTCTTCCTTAACAGGATAATCGAGGAAGGAATGAATCTGCTTTGGATGAAAGATTATCATGTCGCCCGGGTTCATTGTATACTGCTTACCGTCTACTTCTGCATAGAGAACTCCGCTTACAAGGTAAACCATTTCTGTAAAATAATGCCAGTGAGGTTTTACATATTTCCAGTCGCCGGAAAAGGCCTGAAAAGGTGCATTAAGGCTGTCGCTTTCTTCAAAAAGATCGTCCATAATTTATCCTTAATAGAGAAACGTACAATAATCTACATCTTTTTTTATACCACGGAATTGATAGTAATGCTAGAGTAAAATTCAGAAAAAAAGAAATGTTCTATTTGACATTTCGGGGATTAATATGAAAGAGAAAAGCGCTTTTTCCTGGGTATGGTCTTATGTACGTAAGTACCGTTTTGGTATGGCGGCAGGCCTTTGCCTTAGTGTTCTTGTTGCAGCAATGAATATGGTAAATCCTCTTGTTACCGGAAATATTGTTGATAAGGTAATTAAGGGGGGCCAGCACGAGCTTTTATTCAAATTAATTGCAATTATGCTCTGTGTTGTTGTAGGAAAGTCAATTTTCCGCTACAGCTATCAGGTAATTTTTGAGCACTGTTCTCAAAATGTAATATTGAAGATGCGCGAAGATCTTTATGCTCATATTCAGAAGCTGGATTTTTCATGGTATGATAATGCTCCAAGCGGCAATGTTATGACTCTTCTTACTTCTGATCTGGATAAGGTTCGCCACTTTGTTGCCTGGGTTTTATATCAGATTCTCGAAAACTCACTTATCTATATTTTTTCAATCCTAACTCTGGCTTCAATTAACTGGAAGCTTACTCTTGCCTTTATGGTAATTGCACCTCCGGTTCTTCTGCTTGTTCGTAAGTTTAAGATTCATATCCGCCCGGCACATATGAAGGTCCGCGACCAGTTTGCAGTATTAAATACACGCGTTGGCGAAAACATAGAAGGTAACCGTGTTGTAAAAGCCTTTGTTCGCGAAGGATATGAAACAGAACGTTTTGAAAAAGAAAACGTTGCTTACAAGGATGTTTCTGTTGCCAATGCAGACATGCGCGTAAAGTTCCTTCCATGGATTGATGCCCTCTGTCAGGTTCTGCCAGTAATTTTGATTTTGTTCGGCGGTTATCTTGTAATTCAGAAGGAAATGACAATCGGTCAGCTGGTAACCTTTAACGGTCTTATGTGGGCCTTTATTCAGCCAATCAATATGTTTGGTATGCTGGTTGATAATACACAGAACTTTGCCGCTTCTGCAGACAGACTTTATGAACTCTGGAAAGTTGACAGTAAGATTAAAAATCCTGAAGGAGTAGAGAACTCTGAGGGAGCGCTGAAAGTTTCTGGCCGTGTAGAGTTCCGTAATGTAAACTTTGCTTATAAAGAAACTCCTGTTATCAAAGATATGAGTTTTGTGATTGAACCGGGAACTACTGTTGGAATCCTTGGACCTACCGGAAGCGGTAAGTCTACAATTGCGAATCTTATGTGCCGTTACTACGATGCAGATTCCGGCGAGATTTTGATTGACGACAAAAATGTAAAAGACTATAACCTGCAGGATCTCAGACGCAATGTAGGCATTACAATGCAGGAAGCCTTTTTGTTCAGTGATACAGTTGAAGGAAACATTGCCTTTGCCAAGCCTGATGCAGGCTTTGAAGAAGTTGAGGCTGCTGCCGAACTGGCCAGAGTAAAGGAGTTTATAGGAGACCTTACAGACGGTTACGACACAATTGTTGGTGAGCGCGGTGTAGGTCTTAGCGGTGGACAGAAGCAGAGAATTGCTCTTTCAAGACTTTTCCTTGCAGATCCTAAAATCATGATTCTGGATGATACAACTTCCGCTGTTGATAATGATACGGAATATAAAATCCGCCAGTCTATAAAAAGCCGCAGCGAGGGACATACTGCCTTTATTATAAGCCATAGAGTTTCGTCTTTTGAAAACTGCGATGTAATTCTTGTTGTTCAGGATGGAAAGATTGTTGATAAGGGAAGCCACGAGGAATTGATTTCGCGTGACGGTTATTATAAAGAGGTTTGGGCTGAACAAACAGGAGCCGAGGTGTAAAAATGGCAAGAAATAAATTTGATACAGATGAAGAAATAGAACAGAAGTTTAATCCTCATATCCTGCTAAGACTTTCAAAGTGGATTAAACCCTATGCAAAATGGATGGTGCTTTCCTGCATAATTATGCTGGTGTCATCTGCAATTTCCCTTTGCAGCCCATACCTTACCCGTATGGCAATTGATAAGGCAATACCAGATGCTAACTATCGTTTGTTAGTTATAATTTCTGTGGCTTTGTTTTTGTCTACACTGCTTGTAAGAGTTTTACTGGCAGAGAAACTGAAAATCATGACTCGTGTAGCTCAGAAGATTATTGTAAATATCCGTCATGATGTTTTTACAAAGCTTCAGTCGCTGCCTTTCTCTTATTTTGACAGCCGTCCTCACGGAAAGATTCTTATTCGCGTTGTAAACTATGTAAACTCGCTTTCAGATCTGCTTTCTAACGGAATTATCCAGCTGATTTCTGATCTCTTTACTCTGCTTGTAATCATTGGCTTTATGATTGCAATTGATGTAAAGCTTACCCTTGTTTGTATGGCAGTTCTTCCTGTTCTTTTTATCATTCTTTTTTCAATGAAGAAAAAACAGCACGAAGCCTGGAAGCAGGAAAGCTATAAGCGCTCTAATCTTACAGCCTATCTTTCTGAAAGCCTTAACGGTATGAAGGTTACCCAGAGTTTTGCCCGTGAAGAAGTAAATCAGGGAATCTTTGACGAGCTTTGCCGCAAGTGTAAAAAGGTTTGGATTCATGCGGTAAACATCAACAATATCATCTGGCCTTCTGTAGATATTCTTTCAACTTTGGGAGTAACCCTTGTTTACCTTGCCGGTATCAACTGGCTGGGAGAAACTGTAACAATCGGTACTCTGGTTGCCTTTGCCGGCTACATCTGGCGTTTCTGGCAGCCTATCCAGAATCTTGGAAACTTCTACAATTCCATGGTAACTACCGGTGCCTATATAGAACGCATTTTTGAGCTGCTGGATGAAGATGATGATATTACAGATAAACCTGGTGCCCGTGAGCTTCCTCCAATCCGCGGTCATGTTCAGTTTGACCATGTAGACTTCAGTTATGAGCCGGGAAATCCTATTCTCAAGGATGTTGATTTTACAATTACTCCTGGTATGACAGTTGCAATTGTAGGACCTACAGGAGCTGGAAAGACAACTATCGTAAATCTTTTGAGCCGCTTCTATAATGCAGAGAAGGGCAAAATCCTGATTGATGGAATTGATATTCAGGAGCTTTTGATTAAATCTATACGTAAGCAGGTTGGTGTAATGCTTCAGGATTCCTTCCTTTTCAGTGGAACCATTATGGAAAATATCCGCTACGGAAGACTCGACGCAACTGACGAAGAATGTATGGCTGCAGCCAAGGCTGTTCAGGCTCATGAATTTATTTCCGCTTTCCCTGAGGGTTACAATAAGGTTTTGTCTGCCAACGGTGGCGGTTTGAGCCAGGGACAGAAGCAGCTTATCAGTTTTGCCCGCGTATTGCTTAGTGACCCGCGCATTCTTATTCTTGATGAGGCAACTTCTTCTGTAGATACTCATACAGAAAAGGCTTTGCAACAGGGGCTTGGCCAGCTTTTGAAGGGAAGAACAAGCTTTATTATTGCTCACCGTCTTTCTACAATCCGCAATGCAGATGTAATTTTCTTTGTTGACCACGGAGAAATTGTTGAGCGTGGAAATCATAATGAGCTTATTGCTCTTGGCGGACATTATGCAAAGATGGTAAAGGGAGTCTTTGCCTAAGGTTGAGAAAATCACTTCATCATGATAAAATCATAGTATGAACAAAAAAGATTTTCTTGCAAAAGCTTATGGTGCTGCTAAACCTCAAAATAATAATGAAAATAAAAATGACAGCACCTCTGCTTCTGCTGACAATATAAAAGCAAAAGATCTTATACAGAATAATCCTTCTAATTCACAGGAACTTGATGAGTCGGTTTCTTTCTTGAAAACCGGAGGTCTTCTTAAGGTTCCTGTTGAGCAGACTGCACCCGATGGTACTGATTCCGTTTACCGTCGTGTTGCAAAGTTTCTTCTGCTCATTGGTGAAGACGAAGCTGCAAAGATTCTTCCTCATCTTTCAGAAACTCAGATAGAAAAAATAATTCCTGAAATTGCTTCAATCCGTACTGTAAGTAAGGAAGAGGCTGCAGTAATTCTCGAAGAATTTAACGGACTCTTAAACAAGGCCCGCGAGCAGGGTGGTGTAGAAACTGCCCGCGAAATGCTGGAAAAAGCATACGGTAAAAAACGTGCAGACGAGCTTCTTAAAAAGGCCATGCCTCTTGAAGGTAAGGTTCCGTTTAATTACCTTCGCGATGCAGACAACGAGCGTATCTATCTTCTTATAAAAGATGAAAACCCTGGCGTGCAGAGTATGGTTCTTTCTCACCTGGAGCCGAAAAAGGCTGCAAAAATAATCAACCTGATGACACCGGACGAAAAGAAAGAAGTTGTAATGCGTCTTGCCAAAATGGAACCTGTGAGCCCGGATGTTCTGCGCCGTGTAGATCAGGCTATGCATGAAAAGTCTTTGAATCAGACTGTTGAAAAGGCAGAAAATATTGATGGACGTAACGCTCTTGCCCAAATTCTCAAGAAGATGGATGTAGGATCTGAAAATGATATTCTTACATATCTTAGTCAGGATGACCCGGATCTGGGACAGGATTTACGAAGTCGCCTTTTTACAATGGACGATGTTGTAAAGTCGGACGACCGCTTTGTTCAGGAAAAGCTTCGTGAAATGACAGAGATAGACATTGCCTACCTGATTGCAGCAAAGCCGGATGACTTCCGCGAAAAAATCTTAAGTAATATTTCTGCGGGCCGCCGTGCAGAGGTTCGCGCTCAGGAAGATATATTAAAACCAATGCGCCGCTCAGACTGCGAGCGCATAACGTCGGAGTTTTTCAGCAAGCTCCGCCGAGCCTTCGAAGAGGGACACTTAATTATACAAGACAGGAACGACGATGTTTTCGTTTGACGTCATGCTTTTACGAATGACGTCATGCTGAACTTGTTTCAGCATCTATGAATGAGCCCCTGAAACAAGTTCAGGGTGACATTGCGTTCGAAACAACGAGGATTTACATGTTCAATTTTACAGACTCATCAAATATTGGAAAGGCCTACAAGGACTTTGTACTTATTTCAATTGACGACCTGCCAGACTTTAAGGCAAAGGGCGTTTACCTCCGCCATAAAATTACAGGCCTTGAGGTTTATCACATAATAAAAGATGACAAGGAAAATCTCTTTGCCTACGCTTTCCGTACCCTCGATAAAACATCTCGTGGTGTAGCGCATATCATGGAGCATTCGGTTCTCTGTGGCAGTGAGAAATATCCGCTTAAAGAACCTTTCATTACACTTGCTTCTACAAGCCTTAATACATTCTTAAATGCCCTTACTTATCCGGATAAAACCGTTTACCCGGGAGCCTCTGTTGTCCGTGCAGACTACTTTAATATGATGGATGTTTACGGCGATGCTGTCTTCTTTCCAAAGCTTGACCACAGCACTTTTATACAGGAAGGCCACCGCCTTGAGATGGATGAAAAGGGAAAACTGAGCATCCAGGGTGTAGTTTATAATGAGATGAAGGGAAATTATTCTTCCTTTCAGCCTATTGCCTTCAGCGATCTCATAAGCGCCATGTTCCCGGATTCTTATCCAGCTTTTGATTCGGGTGGAGATCCGCTTCATATTCCTGAGCTTACTTATCAGGAATTCCTTGATTTTCATCAGAAGTTTTACAGCCCGGATAACTGTCTTTTGTTTTTGTATGGCGATATTCCAACTGACCAGCAGCTTGATTTTATTGACGACCGTTTTATCAGCCGCCTTATCAAAAAATACGACTGCCGTCAGGGTGGTGCAATTTCTGATATTGATACAGCTTCAAAGAAGCCTGTTATAAAAGCAGAAATCCGCAAGCTTCAGAAGCTGAACTTTTTACAGGAATCAACTTCAATAAAAACATACGCTCCTGAAACTGGTTCTACAGGAAGCCTTGTTACCCTCAACTGGTATTCGGGTATAGCTGATATGGAAAAATACTTTTTGAGTGAAGCTCTATGCGGTAATGACTCTTCTCCTCTTGCCCGTGCCCTTAAGGATTCTGAGCTTGGTGATGATGTGCAGTTCCAGAGCTTTGGCCAGTTCAAAGAAGAGTTTTATACAGCAGGTCTCTGGGGTGTTAAAAAAGGTGATGAAGAAAAAGTTTTCAGCTTAGTAGAAAAAACTCTGCAGGAAATCTACGAAAAGGGTGTCTCTCAGGAAGATATAGATTCTGCCGTAATGGGAATAGATTTTGCCCTGCGCGAGGTAAACCGCTACTGGGGACCTTTCTCAATTCAGATTATGGAAAAGGCTCTCAAGGGCTGGTGCAACGGAGATGCCTGTTCAAATCAGCTGAATCCAATTACTTCATTTGAAAAAGTAAAGAAAGCCTTACGTGAAGACCCGGATTATACAAAAAAACTCATCAAAAAATATTTTCTGAATCCGGATGCTGTAACTGTACGTTTTGTTTCAGAGCCTTCTTCTGAATATTTTAAGGAGCGCGAGGAAGCTGAAGCAATCCTGATTTCAAAACTGGAAAAAAATCTGGATCGCGAACAGCTTAAAAAAGATCTGGATGAGCTTCATGCTTACCAGCAGCATATTGAGACTGCTGAAGAGACAGCCTGCATTCCTACTACAAAAATCAGCGAATTGGATCGCCGCATAGACATTCCAAAAACTTCCCTTGAGTTTGTAAAGGGTGCAGACGGTTCTGATGTTCCGCTTTTTGTAAGCAAAGAAGAAACAAACGGAATATTTTATATAGATGTTTTATTCCCATTTGATCAGCTGCAGCCGGAATACTTGCAGCACCTTCCTTTCCTTGCAGATGTAATAACTAACCTTGGCTGGAATGGTAAGGGCTGGGATAAGTGTACGGCAGAATCTTCCTGCGTAATGGGAGATATCTGGGGAAGAACTCTCTGTGGTTCTGTTCCTGCTGTTGCTCAGTGTCAGGCAGAGGCAGAAAAGTACAAGGCTTACAATTTCTGCGGCCGTAACTGGATAGGGCTGATTTGTAAAGCACTCAGCGAGAGGGCAGAAGAAGCTCTTGATATGCTTGCAGAAATCATCACAAAGATGGATTTTGAAGACCATAAGCATCTTGAAACTCTTATCGGTGAACTTAAAGCGGAAAAGAAAAATGGTCTTATTTCCAATGGCCGGGAATATGCTCAAAAGCGGGCTCGTGCCGCCTGGAGTCCGAATCTTGCACTCAACGAAATTATGTGGGGTGTGAGCCAGCTTCATACTGTTGCAAATTACAAGAAACATGATTCAAAAAAACTGCTCAAAACTTTTGCTTATATGTACAGCGAATGTCTAAAAGCAGGTGGGATTATCCATATAACTGCAGATGAAGATTCACTTAAGAAACTTCGTCCTCTTATTGAGAGTTTTGCAAAAAAGGCTGGAATTACAAAGCTGCTTCCTGCCCACTCTTATACAATGGAAGAACTCAAGCCATATATCTGGCAGTATGGAGATGCTGCTTCTGATGAAATACAGCTGCTTCAGGTTTCTGGTCAGACCGGTTATGCAGCTGCAATCACACCTGCTTCTGACTATCTTACAAAGGAAGCTTCTGCAGAAAATATTTTTGCTTCATGGCTTTCGAGTCACACCCTCTGGGATAAAATCCGTACTACGGGAGGGGCATACGGTGC